>JANODK010000171.1:0-38457 GCA_031412655.1 Chryseolinea sp. | reverse complement strand
GCGCCTACTACATTGATTGATCCTGTATTACCTCCAAAGCACAATATATTTGTAGGCGTTGTGGTAAAACTCACCACTGCCGGCTCGGTAATCGTTACGGGAATAATCGCTGATAAGCAATTGTTCGCATCGCGTAACTGAGTGTTATAGGTGCCCGCTATCAGACCACTGTATAGATTACTGGCTACGTTTAATATCGGAAAAGTGGCGCCACCATCAATTGAAAAGTCATATGGTGCAGTGCCACCGGTTCCTACCACATTGATTGATCCTGTACTACCTCCAAAGCATACTACATTGGTAGGTGTGATCGTGGGAACAACAGGGGTTGGTTGAGTAATCACAATATTAGGAGTAACTACCGGACCACAACTGTTAGCATCGGTAATACTTACTGTGTAGGTACCTGCCGTTAAACCAGAGAAGATTCCAGTTGCGTTGGTTATAGCGCCAGGATTCAGGGTATAACTAAATGGAGCATTACCTGCTGCCGCTACAGTAATTGATCCGTTATTGCCGCCAAAACAGGTAGTAACATTCGTACTTGTTGAGGAAGCGATTGTAGGCAATGGCACAATATCCACCACAACGGAACCTGCCATTATCGTTGGTGTACATAATTGATTCGTTGCCTGAACTGTAAACGTCTGGCCGTCTGCAAAACTACCACTAGGCAAAGTCAAAGAAATAGGCGCGCCCGTCCCGTTTACAATAACTCCTGTTGGCGTTGATGTTGTAGAATTAATGATTTCGTACACAACAGGAAAAAGCTCTGAGCCACTTAAGTTAATAACTAAATCACTTCCGGCACAAACCGGAAAAGGTGATGGACTATTGGTGATGGTTTGCGCTAAAGGCGAAGGATCGTTAACGAGCAATGGCCCGAGAGAAGCAAAACAATTGGCTCCTTGATCAGCAATGGCAACCGTATAATTTTGCTCGTTTAGGCCCGCGATATCCTGAACGCTCGCACTAAATCCTTTTGATCCGACCCAGCTATAATTATATGCACCTGTACCTCCGGATACTGTAATTCTTATTTCTCCATTCGGAGAAGCGCAACTGTTATTATCTTGTGGATAACCCACATCAACTGATGCGGTCAAGCCAGGGGCAACATTCACAAGCGTTACACCTATCGGTGGAAAGGTCTCATCGTCATCTTGAGCTACTATAAAGTAGCCTCCTGGCTTTAAGTTCAATGCAGTAGTATATGATCCATTACCAAATGCGTCAGGCGTTACATTGCCCGGAGGTGGATTCGGAGCAGGCCCAAAGAAAGTCAATGAAACATTACCACTGGCGCCAGTAATCGTTAGTGTAATTGAGCCATTGTTAGCTCCAGCACATGGATCCTTTTTACTAGCAACAACATTTAATTGGCCGTAGGAGAATTGACAAAAAAGAAGCGCAAAAAATGAAAGCGCCAGTACCCGTTGAGTAAAATTTAATTCTTTCACAGATTATCAGTTAATTTCCAAAGTAATCTTTCGAGTACAATCATCATTACTTACTGATTGTATTATCAAATAATACTTTCCTTTCGATAAACCCTCAATCACCGAGTTCGTCAAATTAGTTTTGTTGTTTGCTCTTTTCGGTGCAAATAATTCTATTCTGAAATTAGAAATAGACGTTCCTTCTGGAAAAGCTAATGTGATTTTACCATCCTCATTATTGCGAGTTGTCCGACTAACCTCCGCTTTAATTTTATCAATCTCATTACACGCCTGATGAACTTGAGAAGATAAATCAGAAACATCAGCTAGTTGTACCACTATGCTAAGTAGGCCAATACCAAAAAAGCTGGCAATCTTCATGTTAGTTTGGTTATGAAAAAAATCAAACAATAATAATATATAGTCTTCAAAAAAATATTGTAACCCATGTCTTTGCGTGTATAGATCAATAGTTACAAGCGTCAGTCTAAAAAATAGGTCTCATAAAAAAATCAGAACTATGAAAAACCACTCAATAATAATAAAAAAATCAATATCTACGTTGTAATACCTCACTTAATACAAAGGCTTTCTTAAAACCCTCCGGGTCTTTTAGCTCTTTCAAATAGTCGTTTAGGAGATTGGATTGCGTATCTTCCTCAAACACTTTGAACTTCCCAAACGTCATATCCGTATCCTTCAACTTCATTGTCTCTTCCAATGATGGCCTGTTAAAAGCCTGTATTTTGGCCTCTTCGTAGGTGTTGTAAAATGCAGTGTCCTTCTTTCTATAATCGCCACTTACATCTTCCAGGTCTTGCTCCTCTTCCTTCAAATCATCATCATAGTCAACATATTCAGACTTTGCGGGTTGAAAAACGGGTTTGACGGGTGCTTTCGTTTCGGTTATCTCACGCAATAACTCCTCGAAGGTAAGTCCCTTCTGCGGAGCAACTGGTTGAGCCTCTCCCTGACTACTGAAGGGTCTTTCTGTTTTTGGTTGAGAGGCATCAGGCGCTGCCTGACGTTTCTTCAACGCACGACTTATGAGGTAAATCGCACCACCAATTAAATAAATCCAAAATTGTACGTCACGCATTACCAACAAATTTAATAAAAATCATCAATTGTGCGAATGCCGCTACTTTTCAACCGTAATTACTATGACCGTCAAGACAATAGTGATGAGGTCAATTTTTATTTTGATAGGATTCAATCAGTCTCTTATCTTTGCCCACTTCTTAAAATCCGATACTTAGGAAAACTGCATTCTAAGGGACTTAAAGAGTATTTTTTACGTTTTTCACAACCACTACATAAGCATGCAATTAGCGAAGCTGGAGATTAAAGGATTTAAGAGTTTTGCCGACAAAATCGTAATCAACTTTGACGAGGGAATTACGGGTATTGTGGGGCCAAACGGATGTGGTAAGTCAAATGTTGTTGATTCAATCCGTTGGGTATTGGGTGAGCAGAAGACCAGCGCGCTTCGATCGGAGAAGATGGAGAACATCATCTTTAACGGAACAAGCCAACGCGGTGCACAACAAATGGCGGAGGTTTCCCTCACCATTAACAACACGAAAAACATTCTTCCTACTGAATATTCTCAGATCACCATAACAAGAAGATTGTACCGCACAGGTGAAAGTGAATATTTATTGAATGGTGTTACCTGTCGATTGAAAGACATCACCAACTTATTCCTGGATACCGGTGTGGCATCCAACAGCTATGCCATCATTGAGTTGGGGATGGTGGATGATCTGTTGAACGATAAGGACAACAGCCGAAGAATGCTGTTCGAAGAAGCTGCCGGTATTTCGAAATTCAAAAAACGCAAGAAGGAAACCCTTAAGAAGTTAGAAGATACGGATACCGATCTTGAGCGCGTAGAAGATTTATTGTTCGAGATCGAGAAGAACATGAAGAGCCTGGAGAAACAGGCTAAACAAACTGAAACGTACTACCGAATTAAAGAAGAATACAAAGAGAAGAGCATTCACCTTGCGAAAGTGGTTGTGAACAAACAAAACGATAAGTTCACCATCATCAACAAACAGATTGAAGCAGAGAACGACAGAAAGATAGCGCTGGGAGCAGAAATTGCGGAGAAGGAAGCGTCTATCGAAAAGGCAAAGGCAGAGTTGATCCTCAAAGAGAAAACACTTTCCACGCGCCAGAAATCAATCAACGAATTTGTATCGAAGATCAGACAATATGAGAGTGAAAAGCAAATCAAGAACGAGCGCTTAAAGTATTTGAACGATCGTGCGAACAGCTTACGCGATCAAATCGACCTGGATAAGAAAAGCAATGAGCGTGCACGTTTCAGTGTTCAAAGTTTAGAGAACGAGAAAACAGCAGCCGAAGAAAAGCTAACGGAGATTAACCAGAAACTGGATCATCTGAAAGCTGAGTACGAAGAACAAAAACTAAAGACTTCATCCTTACAAGCAGAGTCCGATGGCATTCGGCAGATTCAGCGCGAGCGCCAGGAGGAAAGCTTCCAGGTAAATAAAGGTATTGAGATTCGCGAGATCCAGGTTTCCTCTTTGAAGCAAGAATTGGAGCGCACTGCATCTGATACCAGTCAACAAAGCGCAAGCCTTGTTGAGTTCGAAAAGAAATTGGTTGAACTTCAAGGTCACATTGCCGGTAAAACGGAAGAACTTGATTCACTCAAAAAAGAAGAAGACGAAGCGCAAACGCGCATGTCTGGTTTAGAGAAAACCATCGACATGATTCGTGAAGAAATGAATGTAACAAGCCGCAAGCTTGATGCACGTCAGAACGAATACAACCTTACCAAATCGTTGGTAGAAAATCTTGAAGGATTTCCAGAGGCTATTAAATTCTTGCGCAAGAAAGTAGGTAAGAATGCTCCTCTCCTTTCGGATATTCTTACGACTTCAGAAGAATACAGAGTGGCCATCGAAAATTACCTTGAGCCCTATTTGAATTATTATATCGTTGATCACGAAGCAGAAGCCTATGAGGCAATCAATATTTTAAGTGACGCATCAAAAGGTAAAGCACACTTCTTTATTCTCGATCGTTTCGAACGTTTTGAACCAACCGAAGCAAGACTGTATCAAAGTGCTTTTCCTGCAACACAAATTATTGAGTACGATCAGAAGTATCGTAAACTCATGTCGTATATCCTCGATAAGGTATACATCTACGAAGGTGATGTGAAGAGCATTCCATTCGATGATAACAATACCTTCATCACCAAGAGCGGAAAATTAACACGCAGAAGATTTAGTATCTCCGGTGGTTCGGTTGGATTGTTTGAAGGAAAGAAAATTGGTCGTGCGAAGAACTTAGAGAAATTAGAAAAGGAGATCAAAGAACTTTCCGTTAAGCTGGATCAGATCCGCACAAGCTTAGTTGAAAAACAAAGTGATCTTGAGAAATTAAGAAACAACAAACTTCGCCACCAGGTAGAAGAGTTGCAGAATACGATTCGTCAGATTAACGAAGAACACGTATCCGTGCGCACGAAGCGCGAGCAGTTCTCATCCATGTTGAGCAATGCCGATTTACGCAGAGAAGATATCCTTGAGAAGGTTGATACGTTGCTGAAAGAACTGGATGACTTAAAACCAAGAGGTCAGCGTGCCCTTCACGATTTGGAAGAGCAGGAGAATAAACTTTCGGGCATGACTGAAAATCTTGCAGCGCATACCGAATTGTTAAGTCAAAAGTCTTCCGCATTTAACGAACAAAACATATTCTTCCATCAGCAAGACAATCGTGTAAAGAGTCTTGAGCAGGAAATACGTTTCAAGCAGGAGTCGATGGATCAAAGCAGTCTTCGTGTTGAATCGAACACGGAAGAACTGAAGAAGAATGAAGACGAGATCAAACGGATTACTGAAACAACAGAATCAAATGATGATGAACTGTTGGGTATGTATTCCGAGAAAGAAGAAATGGAGAAAGGCTTGAGCGAAGCCGAGAAAGAATATTACGAATCACGCGGCAACATCGATCAGGTTGAAAAAGTATTGAGAGAAATACAACATCAGCGTCAGAACATCGACACGGTATTGATGGAGTTGCAAAATCAATTGAACGACAGCAAGCTTCAATTGAACTCGGTGAAAGAACGTCTTTCCGTTGAGTTTAATATCGACCTTGATAGTGCTGTTGGAACCTTTACACCGGAAGAAGCCTCTGAGCTTTTGAAAGCCGATGAAGATAAGATTCGTGCTGAAGTAGGTAAGATCCGCGACCGACTTGACAACATGGGTCCTATCAACCCAATGGCGATGGAAGCGTATACGGAAATTAAAGAACGTAATGATTTCAT
The DNA here is from genome assembly GCA_031412655.1 of Chryseolinea sp. GTDB lineage: Bacteria > Bacteroidota > Bacteroidia > Cytophagales > Cyclobacteriaceae > Chryseolinea. Next base: position 32,700 of record JANODK010000171.1, on the reverse strand, counting down.
CTTGGCACAAAAAGATGACTTGCTGAAAGCAAAAGAATCATTGCTGAGTACCATATTGGAAATTGAAGGCGTAGCCAGTCAGACCTTCATGGAAGCGTTCAATAAAATCAAGGAACATTTCATTCGTGTATTCCGCTCCCTGTTCACAGAGGGTGACGAATGTGATTTGAGATTAACCGATCCAAGCAATCCGCTTGATTCCGATATTGAAATCATCGCGAAGCCTAAAGGCAAACGTCCGTTGACCATCAACCAGCTTTCGGGTGGTGAGAAAACATTGACGGCTACTGCTCTGCTCTTCTCGATGTACTTATTGAAGCCAGCACCGTTCTGTATCTTTGATGAGGTGGATGCACCATTGGATGATGCCAACATTGACAAGTTCAACAACATCATCCGTAACTTCAGCAAAGACTCACAATTCGTAATCGTAACGCACAACAAGCGCACGATGATCAGCACGGATGTGATCTATGGTATTACAATGGTGGAGAAAGGGATATCGCGTGTGGTGCCGGTTGATTTGAGGGAATTGGTTTAAGGTTCAAGGTTCAAAGTTCAAGGTTTAGGCTTAAGGTTTTAGATTTGGGAATGTAGTTTCGAGTCTAAAGTCTAAAGTCTAAAGTCTATAATCTAGTTTTCATTGAAAAAGGTCGCTTTCTATACGCTCGGATGTAAGCTCAATTATTCTGAGACTTCTACCATCTCGCGCACGTTCGAAGAGAAGGGGTATCAAAAAGTTGAATTCACAGACACGCCTGATATTTTCATTATCAATACCTGTTCGGTTACGGAGAACGCGGATAAGAAGTGTCATAAAATTGTTCGGGAAGCAAGAAGCATTTCACCCGATGCGTATGTAGCCATCATTGGTTGCTACGCCCAACTCAAGCCAAAAGAAATTTCAGAGATACCCGGTGTTGATGCTGTATTAGGCGCTGCTGAAAAATTCCGACTAGTTGAATTGCTGGATGGTTTTGTGCGTAAGCCACAAGCTGAAGTCTTTGCTTCTGATATCATTGAGGCGAAACGATTCAATACATCGTATTCCATGCATGATCGTACACGCACGTTTCTAAAAGTTCAGGACGGCTGTGACTACACCTGTTCATTCTGCACAATACCATTGGCACGAGGAGGCAGCAGAAGCGATACAATCGAAAACATTGTAAAGACGGCAAAAGAAGTCGCACTAACAGAAGTAAAAGAGATTGTACCCACGGGTGTTAATACAGGCGACTTTGGAATTCAAAATGGTGTACGCGTTGAACGCTTTATTGATTTGATAAAAGCATTGGATGAAGTTGAAGGCATTGAACGTTTTAGAATTTCCTCGATCGAACCCAATCTTCTGACAGATGAAATCATTTCATTCGTAGCACAATCCAAGCGATTCGTTCCTCACTTTCATATTCCGCTTCAATCCGGTTCCAATAAAATATTGAAGCTGATGCGCAGACGTTATCAACGCGAGTTGTATGTAGCGCGAGTAGAGAAAATTAAATCTGTAATGCCACATGCCTGCATTGGTGTTGATGTGATTGTAGGCTTCCCTGGAGAGACACAAGAAGATTTTCTGGAAACGTATTCGTTCCTGAATGAATTAAACATCTCTTACCTGCATGTATTCACCTATTCGGAGCGTGAGAATACGTTTGCTTCTACTTTGCCTCAGGCTGTTCCGATAAGCAAGCGAAGTGATCGTTCTAAAATGCTGCACATCCTCTCTGATAAAAAGAAAAGAAGCTTCTACGAAGAAAACATTGGAAGAGAATCAACCATTCTTTTTGAGAATGACATTGAAGACGGCAAGATGCATGGCTGGACAGAGAATTACATTCGTGTGGCTGCGAAATATGATCCGATATTGATCAATGAGCTTCGCAGAGCAACGTTATCTTCTGTTAATGAGAAGGGCATCGTTGAGGTTGAGGAGCTTTTTGAAAGTCTTCCGATTCAGCATCACGGATGACCTCTCTACTTCAAGGGTTTCTGTCTTGCTCCACGAATATTGATTAATTCGATTACCTGTTTTCGTGGCTTTACTCGGTAAGTTAATACAGTAAGCTTGTTCAATGGACCTCGATAAACGTTCTTGTGCTTACTCGTCTTTTGAAGTAATGCCGGATACTCACTCAGTAAAGTGAAAAATTCATCACTCTCGTGAATAAAATTCCGAACCTCTTTATCCGTCCAGTGTTGTTCTAGATAATGCACAATATTATCGAATCCCTGTATTGCTCGCGTAGTCCAGACTATTGCTAACGCCATTTCTTGTACTTCGCTATTACTTCTTTGTGCGATATCAATTCCCCTCGATCGGCCTGGGCTAACCCTTCTTCTATTTCTTCTTTTTCTTCTTTGCTGAGCTGATCCCACCAATCCTTTTCTTCTTCCTTTTTCAAGGATATAAATCGTTTGAGTATAGCCGTATTATTAAGCCTGGCTAACCATTCAATTAATTGCAATTTTTCTGCTTGGATATCCATGTTCGATAAAATTTGGGTATTCAAAAATAGTAATTTCAAAATCAATGTCGTTAAGTTAAGCTTTTCTTTACGGCTTCACTTCAATCCCCTCTGGCTGATCGAAGATTAGAGGAACGTAATGACATTCGTTTCAAAACTGTTTTTTAGTTTTATTTGTGACCCAATAGATGATATCTAGAGTACCTAACCTTACAAGCAACTTGCGCATACGCTCTGATGAAAGAAGAGAACCTTCTACGAAGAAAATATAGCGCGTGAATCAACCATTCTTTTGAGAATGATATTGAAGACGGCAAGAAGCATGGCTGGACAGAGAACTACATTCGTGTGGCTGCGAAATACGATCCGATCCTCATCAATGAACTTCGCAGGGCAAGTTTATCTTCTGTTAATGAGAAGGGCATCGTTGAGGTTGAAGAGCTTTTTGAAAGTCTTCATTTGCATCATCACTGATTTATACAGACAACACCCACTAGCGCAAGGTAGACCCGCTTAATTATTAATTTTTGAACCGTTTCTTCCAGATTTTTGGATCGCGGCTTGTATTGAATACCGATATAACATTAGCGTTATGTTTTTCTAAAACATACAAGATTAAGTAAGGAAAACCTTCAACTAAGAACGCCCTTACTTTTTTCTTGTACCGAAAAGAATAGGTCGCTGGATTCTGTATGATAGCCTCACGGGCTTTGCCAAGACTTTCTAATAACTTTTCTCCTAAGCCCGGTTTTTGTTGTTCATACCAAACATAAGCTTCCAACATGTCGTCTTCTGCCTCTTGAGATAAGTTGTAGTCATAAGGCATTCTTCGATCGCTTTCTGATGCTTGCCTTAGTTTCTTCCCAAGATTTAAACTTCATTTCTCCAGTTGCATATTTTTTAAGTCTTTTATCAAGCTCAACCTTTTGATCAGGGGATAATTCGATGTCTTCCTCCTCTTTTATAGCCTGTATCTTTTCAAGAACATTTTTATCCTTTAACTGTGTAAGCCAGTGAATGATATCTATTTTAAGGCTTTGGATGTCCATAATTCCTTGCGTTTGTATTTTCAAAAGTAACGATTTTGAAGCTAATTTACTTTATTGTTACAGATTGATGCAATAGTTAAATATTCAGAATTTCTAATTAAGGTAGTTTTGAATCTTAAGACAAACGCAATACATAACTCATGCATTATAGCGATCTCTGATTTTTTTCATTACCTGCTCGGCTATTTACCCTCAACATAATTCGTATTAAGAAAATCAATCACCTCAATCGTGATATCTTCAGAATCAGCTGCATACATTAAGCTGCCATTGCCGGATGCACCAAGGATAAAAGCATATCCTTTTTCTTTGCCGTACTTCTTTACCTGTTCGTTAATACGAATCCATAAATCACTTGTGTACTGATCCGATACTTGTTGATATTGAAGACCGAATTGCTGGGCTTTGCTGTTATACATCGGTTGGAGATCAATCCTCCCCTGCTGAATGATTTGGGCCAATGAATCTAGGCTCGCCTTATAGCCCTTTTGTTGTAGACTAAGTTTGGCTTTCAATTCTTCTGTCCCCTTAAACTTATCGAATACTTGTTGATTATATATAAAGGCAGTTGGTTTTTCCTTTGCCCGGAAAACATAAATTCCTAATCCGACTACAAGGGCAAATATTAAAAAGAGTAAATAATTCGTATACTTCATTCTTAGTTGATCGTCTTCGGTACGTTTTTCATCAGGTTCTGTGTCGGGTCTACAAAGATGGTATTTATTTTTTTCTTGTTTGTCTGGCAGTCTAAAAAGACCATCTTTTTTGCATTGGTACCACACGCATCAGTAACATCCATCATAACATAGTAGGCTGGTGACTTGTCAACCTGGATAATGGCGGTATTCCCGGCTAGCGAAACGATGTCGTCTTTTGGTTGATACAAAAAATCAGTCTTGCCACTGTTCATAACATACCATTTCAAGTTGTAGGGAGCTTTACCCATTTTGATATCGCCATGAAATTCAACCAAATTGCCAAACTCGTTTGAACAGGATAAATGCCGAGGCTTGATAATTATATTGACCGCAAGATCCTTGCTTCTTACAGGCTCTATCGGACGAACATTCCACGCATAGCGATTTCCACTTTCATCGGTTATCGAACATGAATAGACTTTACCCATTTCAATCGTGGCTAACTTTTTACTTAAGTCGATAGCATAGTTGTTTAATCCGAATGATTTATCCAATGAGAAACTACCTACCAATTCAAGTTTCCAGTTAAAGACCTGCAGGCCGATTTGTTTCCACTGACCGACTTTGTCGGTGTATTGAATATGAAGCAACCCCTCCTGTATCTCAAAGATCTGTTCCTTCTCTGCTCGTACCACATCAATATAATACGCGGTCTTTGGCTTGGGATCAATCTCCACCGGAAGCTGAGCCATGCTTTGAAAAGATACTATACATGAGACCAGCGTTAGCATCATGCAATAAGGTTGTGTTAAACGTGTTTTCATTTCTTGGCCTTGTTAATGGAAATCATTTCAGCTTTTCTTTTTTCATGCTTTTCTTCGAACTCAATCCCAATCGTACTACCCAGGGCGACTGCTGGCCGGAGGAGTAGGCATCATTGTTCACGCGATAGAGAACACAGAAATTAATAGCAACCGTTTTAGTAATGGGCAAAAACACACCCGCTCCTGTCAGAACACTATGACGCGTTTGTGAAATATATTCTTTGTTAATCGAAGCCGGGTCAACCATGTCTTCTATTTGAAGGTATCCACGCTGAGAAAACAGTTCGTATTTCGCAAACGTCCGGAAGCCCATGGAAACATTCCATGTATTGTGTTTTTCTTTTATTATAATATTGGGACCTATGCCAAACGATAAATCATTCGTAACGCGATAACCAAAGGAAGGTGACACTTGAAAAGAATGAACGTCCTTGTTATCCATAAAGGAAATGATGGCATCGACATACGCCTTATCCCAGAATGCAGGCTTTCGTTTTGCGACTGCTGACTCAAGGCGATCTTCAATTTCATTTTGTTTCAGCTGAATCTTTTCCCGTGATAAATCAAGGTTTTGTAAGCTATCCAGAATTGGAATGCTATCCGTTGGCAATTGAAAGCCACGTAAAGGTGCAAGTTCTTTCAAGTCGTTCATTCCCAATTTCATATCCGAAAGACTTGTTGGTACTTTATCTTTCATCGATGACAAAGTAGATGCATCGGGAAAGTTAACATCTGCCACTTTATCCTTCAGCGATGTCAGTTCAGAAGTATTGGGTAGATCAGAAGCAGGAATATCGTTCTTCAAAGATTCCAGGTCAGATGGTTTTGAAACATTAGGAAGGTCTGTCATCTTTTGATCGAGAGATGATGAAGGAAACGATGCATTGATCTGCTGCAGCAATTCTTCTTTGGATACTTCCTTTTGCGTTGCGGCCAGGGCCATCACACTATCGAGTTTGGAAATTCCCAGTGAATCATATAATTTCTTCAAGGTCTTTGAAGAATAAATGTGATTCATATCGGGAACACCACCCTTGATTTCTTCTACAATATCTTTTCCCTTTTCAACCAGATTCCGAATGCTGTCCGTTTGATGTCGAACGGATTGATACGATTTATTATTCTGCATTAATCCTTCAGCACCCTGGCTTACTTTCTCTGAAATATTCTCTTTGCTGAGATTGGAAACATCCGGAAGTTTATCGCCCAGATTCGGAAGATCCTTTTGCGATGGCAAGCCCGTGGGAAGAACATCTTTTGGAAGATTGGCTTTATCCAGTTTGCCATCCGAAAGACCAGGCAATAACTTGCTTACGTCTTTCGCATTCTTCATGTTATCCGGCAGAATAATTTTTCCATCCTGATAGGTTACGCCCACTTGATCCGCATCGGGCAAGTTCAGTTTTTTCGATGCTGGTACCGTGTCGTTGGCCGCCTGTTTGACTAAAGCTACTTTTTCTTTTAACTCCTGTTTTATTTCAGTTGATTGACTTTTTAGTTTAGAAGTTTCTGAAGCCTTCATTTGCTTCAGTTGATGAGTGGCCTGCTTTACTTCTGTTTTAGGAGCAATGGATTTATCCGTTAACGGCACGGTATCATTCGAAACGAGTTTAGGTGTATTGACAATTCTCTTTACATCCTGTTTCGCCTGAGATGAAATGCTTTTTACTTCACTCTTTTGTTTTCCCGAAATCGATTTGATATCGTTTGATACTTTTGCTTTTACTGAATCACTCTTTGGCAGGTTGATCGTTTTCTTTTTGGGCACACTATCAGCCAATACTTTTTTTACTGAATTGATTTGTTTCTCAACCTCTTGTTTGGTTTTGGCCAACGCATTATTCTGCTTAGTTGCTGCTTCCGCAGTATTTTGTGCATCGGCATGCAGGGCTGTGCCTACAGTCAACAAAAGAAAAAGAACAAATCGTTTAAAATTCATGTAGTGCTATTCCTTATTTTTTCTCTAACTCAGCACGCAAAGCGTTAATCTGTTTTTGCTGCTCAATAAGATAAAGCGTTAGCTCTTCCACTTTCTTTAACAGTATTGCATCGAGCTCACTCACGCTGTAGCCGTTTTCATTTACTTCCTTTGCCGTTGGTACTTCGGGAAGATGTTTGTTTGCTAAGATATACATCTCCAGTTCGAATAGAGATGGAAGCTTATGCCCTGATGTAAATACATAATCCGGCCATGGGTTAGCGGTAGCTTCGATTTGAACATCCTTCGTTCCTATTTTGCCATTCACGGCAAGGATATAACCATTGGCATTGGTGCCGTTAAAGGCGGTTCCAATTCCTACTTTACCTTTTATGATTAAATCATTCTTAGCAGGACTTGCATAGTTATAATCATCTGATACCAAAACACCACCCGCCTTTATTCCGGAAGGCGTTGATGTACCCGAGGAATTACTGATGCGAAGGAAGCGATTTAACTCACTAGCTCCTGTTCCGGTATAGAGTATGGGCGTTGCATTGTCCAATACGATATTCGTGCCCCCCGTAATTGAACCCACTACCTTAGCATTACCATTCACATGCAGCATTTCAGTGGGTGTAATATTACCGATACTCATAAAACCACTTGTGCTTAGAATGCGTACACGCTCTGTTCCATTGGTTTGGAACAAGAGTGGGTTCGAGCTATTGGTATTCAAAACACCAGCAGTTGTAATCAAATTGCCGGACGCTGAAACATAACCACCACTTACCAGAACATTACCCCCATTGACGTGCAGTTTTTGGGCGGGTGTGATCCCAATCCCAACATCTCCCGAAGTAAGAATGCGGATCTTTTCCACTGAATTCAATTGAAAGATCAGTGGAAGTGTTGCACTGTTGACATTAAAAATACCGCCATCCGAAATAAAATTACCGGTACCGGTACCGCTAACACTCGCGCGAACATTACCAAATACATGTAGTCTTTCAAGGATTGAAGGAGAAGTGGTAGCACCAATACCAACATAGCCTTGGTTCGTACCAGCGGCATTGACTATTGTCAGGCGATTTACAGCATTTGTTGAGTTTACTCTTAGCATAAGATCAGTTGAAGCGGGACTGATAGCTATACCATTTAACATGGTAGTTTGTGACACTCCAACCTTATACATCATGATCAATGACAATAAAACTAAAACATACTTTTTCATAACTTTTATTTTAAATTCCTATTAAGTACTTCACATTAATATAGATCCATATACATCCATTATTTCTCCCTTCTCCTCGGTCTGTGTCCTCACAGACTATCTCCTCGTCCTGTGTCTTCACAGACCGAGGAGAAGTTTTTTTTATATCATTTATTTTATTAAACATTTTCTAGTTCTTAAAGTAATACAAATCAAATGTCGAGTCCTTTATATCACTTCGCACTACGATTTCTCCCGAAGTTGTTAAAGCGTTTATATAGAAAATTTGCTTGTCTTTTTTTGTCGCTTCGTTTTTTTGAATGAATGATTCCGATTTAAGTTTTTCTGAATCGCTAAAAATATTTCCGGTTAACGCCAGTACATCGGTTTGATGCTGCGTGCCGATTACTTTTCCTTCGGCCGATAATTCAAACTCAAATAATTCTTTTTTAAAATGAATGGAGAAAATGGATTTACCTCCAGGCAGTATTTTTAAGGTAATGTCGCGCTCGGCCGGTGTGCCGTGTATGCGGAAAAAAGATTCGTCTAATAATGCCTTCGATGCCGGTTGCTCTGTTTTCCAAAGTTGCTTGCCAAGCAAATCGTATTGGGCTACGTAGAAACCGTTATAAACAGAGGCAATACTTTTAAATGGCTTAGGCCCTGAAAGACCATACACATAAAAATGACCGTTGGCCTGATCCATTCGAATATATCCAAAAGAACCATTGGTAATTTTTTGTTGCGTACTGGTAGAGGATGCAATGATGGGTGTCTGCCCGGGCGTGCTTGGGGTAAACGGATGGCTTCCTGAATACATAGCGTGAGAAGTGCGATAATATTCATCGAACTCCAGATTTGTTTTGTTGTTTTGAAGCCGAAGATCATCCCACGCAGGTCGCAGAAATTTTCCATCGAGGGCGAGAGAAAGCGTAAAACTACGCACCACTTTGCCATCTGAATTTATGGCCGACACGGTAAACACACTGGCGCTGGAGCTTCTATCTATTTGCTTCGATGCTAAATATATTTCTTCTCCTTTTTGGCCTGCATACGACCAAAAGGTTGTCGTTTCGCCACTGGCAATGGCTGGTAAATCCAATACAATTCGTTTGTACGACAGGTCATCATTGCTAAAGCGGTTTAGAATTAGTTTCTCCTGCACTTTTTTCTTGTCGCTGCGTTCGTTACTATTTTGGGTAAAGAGGTAGTATAGGTAGTGATCATCACAGAAAATAGATTGTAAATTTTCCCCAAATTCTTTGCGACCCGCAATTTCCAATGTTCTCAGCTCACCATTTCTTCGTACCTGATTTACATAGTGGGGTTTTTCTGTATAATCTTTCGAGGCAATTGCATAAACAATATCTCCGGTAGGTGATGATGCCAATGCTTTGTTCGTCTGAGAATTTTTGTACTCCATAGGCTTTTCCCAAAGTAACTCTCCTTGGGCATTGAAGAACATGAGCGAGTTATCCGCTGTGGAGGCAGAACCGCCAATTTCTAACACGAATCCACTATCGCCCAAAAAATCAGAAGCCTCAATGGTTTGGTGCTTGGCCAAATCTTTATGTACATGTTTATCCTGCGCGCAAAGAAGCGTGCAGCATAGGAGAAGTGTAAATAGTGTTAATCTCTTTCTCATTTACGTTTTCAGTCTTTTCTATTTCCTCGGTCTGTGTCATCACAGACCGAAACATGTTCAATCCAATTGTTTATTCTTCTCCTCGGTCTGTGTCCTCACAGACCGAAACAACTTTTTCTCAAACAACTTCGCCACAACCATTCTTTTATGTTTCATTTCAAAATCTATCTCCATAATGAGTTAAAAATCCAAAATCATCAACTCAGTGTTCATAAAATTTCGCTGACGACCAATAATATTGTTCCTTCTCCTGGGTCTGTGTCTTCACAGACCGAAACATTCTCGCTGCCATATCTCTCATCAAAATCTATCACTGTAATGTGTCAAGAATCCAAACTTATCAACTCCATGTTCATAAAATTTTGCTGACGACCAATAATATTGTTCTGGCCGATTCGCTAAGTTCCATCGCTCTTGCAAAGGGTTGGTATGAATGTATTCCAGTTTTTGTTCTACTTTCTCTTGCGAATCCATCTTCACCGCAAGAGGATCACGCTGCCAAAATCGATGGTTTCGTTCTAAATCATTCACGCTATATTCAGTCAGTATTTCTGTGCGCTCTTTACGCAGATATTCCAAAAACTGATGGCTCGTAAATTTATTAAAACTTGCGTGAGGCATCTCTTTGCCGTTTAGGCTCAACATCTCCCAAATAACGTGCAAATGATTGGGCATAATGACGAATCCATAAATCACAACTTTCTTACGTTGTACCAAATTATTCCATGAGTCAATAATAATTGTCTTTAATTTATCCTGCGCAAGCAATGTCTTCCAATCCTTTATGGTGTCAGTCCAGAAATAAACTTCGTTCAAGAACATTCTTGAATTGCGAATTCCGTTTTTCATTTCTTCGACAGATTCCATTCTTTCCTTTTATTATCTTCTGCTTTTACTCTTCGCTATAACTCTTTATCTCACCTTTTTTCTATTCTCTAATTTCGGTCTGTGAGGACACAGGCCGAGGGGAAACATTTCCCAAATAATGTGTAAATGATTTGGCATAATGACGAATCCATAGATCACAATCTTCTTACGTTGTACCAAATTATTCCATGAGTCAATAATAATTGTCTTTAATTTATCCTGCGCAAGTAATGTCTTCCAATCCTTTATGGTATCAGTCCAGAAATAAACTTCGTTCAAGAACATTCTTGAATTGCGTATGCCGTTTTTCATTTCTTCGACAGATTCCATTCTTTCCTTTTATTATCTTCTGCTGTTACTCTTCTATCCTAATTCATCTTCATTTACCTATTTCGGTCTGTGAAGACACAGACCGAGGAGAAGGGAAAGACGTGAAGGTCTATGGGTATCTATAGCCAAATTCATATTGAACGAGGATATTTTTTTTAAAATGATACTTTGCTTCATATAGATCTTGACCTAAATAAGAAATGGTCTCAATACTATTTTCATTAGTTACGGAATATTTTAATCCCTTCATATTAACAATATCTTGTTTGCTTAGTCCTAATCTAATTCCACTGTCAGTTTTGAAGCGGTTATACTTCGTAGTATGAAGATTTAGTCTTACAATGTCACTATTGCTTCCAACAACGAAATAGCTAAAACTATTTCGAGGATCACCATACCACATGGTCATCTTTAGATACTCATTCTTGGTTTTATTTGTGAGTATGACATAAGGAGCTTCTGCACCTGAGGAGATTAATTCGGTGGACAAATCTCCAACACTGTTAACTACACTAGTTGGATTTCTTAATTGTATTTCATTATTGATAGTAGAATCAAGAACGTTATTGCTGCTATTCGGTTTTTCGGAACTAGCAGTATCTATCACTGTTTTGGCAATATCATCACCCTGATTACCTGTATCCAATGGCACCGCCACCCTTGGCGTGCTTTCAATATTTTTTTTAGGCATGCAACTAAGAAGAATGAATGCCAGGTATAAGTAAAATAGTATCTTCATTATTCACCTCCTCTAAATGTTGATCCGTTATTATTCCGATAATTCGGGTTATTAGTAACATTTACGTTGACATTGAATGTTCTTTGTATAGGCATAGGGCCATCAAAAAATCTCCTTACTATTTTTCTAAAGGCATTCAAATCATCTGCTCCGCATACTAAACCGATACATCCTGCTGATCCAATTGATGGCTCTTGGTCTGGATGAATTCGCAGAGCTGTTCTATTAAGTTCAACATTATCCGAAATCCATACTTTAAATCCAACGCCATCTCGCACCATTCCTGCTTCCATTTGTTCAGTCATTTTCGAAGCCAAATAATCTCCATTTGGAATCGAGCTATATCCCCACGGACCACTTCTTGCCGGCAAAGAAGATATTTGCATAGTAGTTCCATCATCAAACTCTGAATAAGTGACTAATTGCCCATCTGCATATTGATCTTGCGCTTTATTTGCCTTAATAGACGCCTTGCTGGCTATATTTCCAGTAGGCACCATACTACCAGTGAATTGCATAGATATTGAGGTTTCAAAAGCTATAAAATTTTTAAACCCACCATATATTTTTTCAGTTTGGGAGGCCGTAGTATTCAATTCTGTCGTAAGCCTATTTGCATTAGCTTGAACATCTAAATCAACATCTTGGTAGGCCTCACTATAGGAATTAAATAGTGATTCATCAATCTTAACCCTTCGATAGCTTCCTTTGTCATTTATCGTTCCCAAACTTGCATTATTTGCCATGCTATAATATTCTGTTGTATCACCTTTAATGTCAGTAAACATCAGAGGATTATTACTAAAACAAGCATATCTGCTTGTAAATGGATTTGGCTTTGGATCGAGATTCCATCTGCGGCCAAGTCTACTGTCATATTCCCAAAATGTAGCACTGTAAAGATCCTTTTTTACATCATCTGATTTCTCTTGACCGTTGAATCCGTACCTGTAGGTATTGTCATTAAAGTTTCTACCCACCATGCTTGAGCCAAAAGCGTAATAGTCGTTGGCACTTACAACCGTTGCCCAGGTACTATCAACTGTCATGCGGATGTTGTCTGTAATAACACTGAGTACGTTGCCCAGATGATTACTAAGTTCAAAGCTCTTGGTTCCAAGTTTCCTTGTTCCCTTTAAACGGCCACCACGATACATACCAAGTCGTCTTCCACCATAAATACTCTGCTCTGTCAGAGTTATTCCTGTCGCTCCTTCATAAACACCCATTACGTTGTCGCTTGCATCATACACATATCGGGTAATAGTGGTAACTCCCGCCTTCACGGTTTTCTTTTCAATGCGACTACCTGCTCCATCATAACGGAAAGTCGTTACAGTACCATCTTCCTTCGTGACTTGCCTTACCTTACCATAGAGTGTCCACGTAATGCGCACGCCCAGATCCTGATCCCATATCAAATTACCAATGGCATCGTAATTAAATACACCTTCTGTATCCGGCAACACATAGGCGCGCAATGATTTACCACTTCCTGACATCGTAAAGCCAAGATCTATATCAATATTGTCAATGGCCCTTACTATTACATTTTGTCCGGCAGGTACAGTGGCCGCTCCTCCTATTGTAACATTCTGATATACTTTATCGGTAGTCGGAATCACACCATTGTAAATCATGTTTTCCATGATTTTGTAGTACCGCAATTTGTTCGTGCCGGTGTAATTGGTATAGGTAAAATTATCAACCACGGCAGGTGTATCCCCTCTTCGCTTAAGCGTTTTGATATTTCCATTGGCATCGTAGCTAAAGTCTTCATCATAAGGAGCATCTACTCCGCCCATAAAACGCGTAGCAAATCCAGTGGCTGCTGCATATACGGTAAGACTTCTGCTCATAATGATACGATTAAGCTGGTCGTATCGGTACACCATGGCCTGCATGCCTTTTACGCGTGCTGCCTTTTGCTGTCCAATCTTTTTCAGATCGGTAGTCATCCATGAAATGTTGCCATTAAAAAGACTGGTACTGGTGGTGCCCATTACATCTTTAGAGCGCTGCCAGAGTTGATCGCGGGTATCAGACAATACCACGGCAGCATTGGCAGGTTTGTAGTCGTTTTCAAAATAACCTAACGTGTATGCAAATAAATCTCTTCCCACGCGCAGATTAGTTCCGGCATTTCCATCGTTGCCCGGATCAGCAGCGTAAGGCATGTTCACACCTTTTACCCAACCTTGTAAGGTGTAATAATAGTCGAGACCTTGCACTCGGTATTGCCCTAACTCTACGCGAGCCAACAGTCCATGTAGAAAATATCGATACTTCGCTTCTTTATCCCAGATGTAGCCATCCGTAGAAGTGAGCACATCGGTTAAGCGATTATCAGCATCATATAAATAGCGATGAATGAATTGATCCGTATTACCATATTGGTAGAATACATAGTTCACATTTCCACTTACCAAATCGTAACGATAATCGGTGCGCTTGTTTGGTAGCCCCGTTATTTGTTGCAGCAATGATTTTACATTGCCGTGTATATCATAACTATAGTAGGTAGCTGTAATGTCCGTTGCAATGACGCCTTTGTCAAGCACCTCAACATAAGCGACACGGTTGCGCAAATACGTTTGTGGAAAGGTAGCTTGAATAGCCGCGTTAGGAAGATCGTAATAGGTGCGCGTAATATCGCTGAGCGTACGCATGGCAGTATTAACAGGGAATGTGATGTCATCTATTTCGTCTATCATTGAACCGATGCCTGCAGGTGCATTCATCTCCCCGACTTCAATAATACGCCCCTGATAATCAAACTTCGTGTAAGAGAAATTTCGATCCTTTGCCTGTTGGGCATTTTGCGAAAGCTTAAGTTGTCCCTTGCTGTTATAATAGAAAAGCGACACACCTGCATCCGGTGTTTGTTGCCAGATGGATTGGTTCAAAGAGTTGGATTGATAGCGCGTTACAAAACCGTGGCCTGGTTCAGTCTTCGTTCCGGCAAGGAAAGCTGTTACTTGTGCTGGTGTCAGGGGTTTCACGCCCTCAGGTGCAACCGTCTGTACCAAATTTGCCGCCTGGTCGTAATAATAAAGTGTATAGTGATGCTCTCTGGAATCAAAGGAGAATGTTAATTTCTCATTCAGATTTCCAAGACAGTTGGTGCGTTGTTGAGTAAAAAAGTTAGTGGCTTCGTCTTCAATCAATTTATCAGTTGCGTATTGAATCAATACTTTATTTTCGGCAGCTGCGCTATCCATACATTGTTGCACCACTTTTGCCCAGGCTGCCGCGTCTACTCTAAAAGTCCATTTCGCCATGGTAGTGTTGAGCGAATCATACTTTGTACAAATCGTAAGTGATTTGGTAAAGTTTCCGAGTACGGTCAGGGTTTGCATCCTGCTTGTTAAAGTCAACAGGGGCGCGGCAGAATTCGTAATTTTATAGTAGTATTTTTTTCCAGTGTCTGTTGACGATACATTTGGTAAAGTAAAAGTATGACCGGAAGGTGATGACACATTGAGAGCGATATCACTTGTTCCATTTACGTACTGGAACCATTGAAAATTACTCGGGGGATTTGTAGACCGATCAATGTTTGTGGTTAGTGTTCTTGAATTCCCTGCCGTTGCAAGTATTGTTTTGGTAGCATCAACCATGTATTGACTGGAATAAACGAACGTTGTTCCGGTAAAACGAGACTGTAAACGCAGGAAATCAGTAAACGTGAAATTATTCATACCGAATGCAACGGTTTTTAGCTTCGGTAAACTTCCCGCAAGTGGCATAAATAAATCACCACTAAATTGACTAGCCGTAAGGTTAATAGACTCTAGATTTGTCAGTTCCGAAAGTTCTCTGGGAAGAGCGCCGGACAATCCACTAACGTAGAAATTAACAGTTTTAAGCGATCTCATCCTCCTGAATTCTCTTGGGACAGAACCCGTCAACTGATTTTGAGATACATCGAACTCAACTAAATTGCTCAATTCACCCCATTCAATTGGTAAAGGCCCAGTAAGTTGGTTATATCCTAAGTATAGAGAACTGAGTTTATTGAGACTACCAATCTCCTTGGGAAGTGTTCCACTTAATTGATTCCTAGAGGCACTAAGAAATACTAACGCTTTGAGATTACCTAACGTGGAAGGCAGTGGACCGGTCAAACTATTTGATTCTAAAATTAATTGAGTAAGGTTTGTTAGACTACCGATCTCATTTGGAATAGTGCCTGATATCTGACTGCTCTGTAAAGCCAATAAAATTAAACTCGGATAGCTACCGATGGAAGTTGGAATTGTAATCGGTGCTTGATTTCCGCTAAAATCAAGGTACTTCAATTTTGGTAAGTTCCCTGGGGGGAATCCGGCAAATTTGTTTACACCAATATAGAGTTGTTCCAAATTAATCAAATTAACAAATGTTGATGGGAACACACCATCAAGTTGATTGATTGACAAACTCAGAATGACCAGATTCGTGAGTTGACCAATTTGCGAAGGGATAGATCCTGTCATTAGATTGTTTGCCAGATCTAACTGCGTTAATTGTAATAAGCTTCCTAAACCGGTAGGGATTCCACCCGTTAGCTTATTACCATTTAAGGTTAAAATAGTCAGGTAGGTTAAATTTTGTAAATCGGGTGGAATTACGCCTACCAAGTTATTACTGTTAACTCTTAGCATGGTCACATGCCCGGATGCATCTACCGTAACACCAAACCATCCCGATACATCCTGAACAACACTTGGGTTTGCTGTACTCCATCCCGTTTTATTTGTCCAACCTGGCCCACCCGTGGCGTTGTAAAAAGCAATCAAAGCATTGTACTCAGCCAGACTTGGTAAAGGAGCTGCTAACAAGGTCATATTACTACTTTTTGATTTAACGGAAACATGTTCTGCTTTCGTCATCATTTCATTCAACATCTTATGCTGAAGTTCCTCCAAGTATTTTTCCTGTTGCTTCAACATCTCGGCTTGTATCGGGTCTGTCGAACTTACACGTTGTCTAGCCAGCGAACTTTGCGTTGCATCCGTTGGAGTCGCCAGTGCTCCCGAATAAAATTGCACTGCTCCACCCCCACCCGTCTGTGGCACAAATTTATTTTGATAGGTTACGGTTTTACTCGTTACGCACGACAATGGATCCGCAACAGCAAAAGTGGTGAGCGAGCCACAACCATACTTGGTTAGCATGGTTTGTATCGCTATTAAATTAGAATTCGTGCTGACGTCTGCCGTGAGGATAAAACGGAACAAACTTGGTGGCTTGCTATCAAAGTAACTTTTCAATGCAGTAGTGATCGTCAAACTATCTGCACTCGTAATCTTCATGTTCGAACAATTCAGCTTGAACGAAAAATAAATGGCCTGTGTCTCTGTAGCACTAATGGGAACCGTTGCTCCGTTATCATCTCCATATTGTTTAACTTCTTCTTCGGTTGTGGGCAATAGCGATGCAAACAGTAATTGATTCTTCGCCTCAGCACAATTCTGAAAATTGGGTATTTCCAGTTTCGTTTTCCGCTTGGCCTCCAGGTAGAAGGTTTTAAAAAATGTCCAGCGCTGTACGTTTAATTCTTTTTGATAAGCGGCTTCACCAATCGCAGCACGCCTACTCATCAGATCATAATACAAGAGATGATATCCTATCGTGTTCGAATTCGTGGCGTTGCCATGGGCATCGATATAGAAAGCAGCAGTGGTAGGCTCAACCGCTTGAAGAAGCGTTCCCTTAAAATCTTTTGTCCCATCCTGAATGTTGTCATACACACCACTCACTGGTAAGTCATAGGCAACCGTACCGGTGTATACCGTGTTAAGCTTACTCTGCATCGAACTCAAATAAGGGTTTCCCAAAGCTCCCGATTGGAAAAAAGGATCAAGGCCTGGATTGGTTGATAAAGCTGTATACCCCTTACTCACTCCATCAGTCCATCCTGTTACCCGCGTCAATTGCTTTTCATAAAGGTCACTGCTCTTTGTACTCAGGCAAAGTTGATATTGACAATACTTGGCGTGGGCTTGTATTTCGGTATCACTCGGAACATAGTCCGGATTGTTGGGTTGCTGGTCGCGGAGCTCCTGAACAATCAGTTGGTATATATTCTCACAATCCCGATCGACTATCTCATTCATGGCGGTAGTAATGGCTGCGTCTCCCTCCGGGCACGATGTACACACCGCACAATTAGAAGCATCAACGGTGTAACTATTTTGAATGCCAAGTATTTTTGCTTGTACAGAAGCTGTTGATGTGATAATTGTTTTGGCCTCGTCAAACGTTAGTTCTTGTGGTGTTACCGTTTTAGTAATCGTATAATCACCAAGATTGATAAACGTTACAGGAAAAGAAATATCAACGCCCGTTGTCCGAACGGCACAATCGGTAAGCATTACACCTTTGCGTTCGTAACTATACAGATCAGCTGCTTGATTCCCTGCAATAGTGGGTAATAAAACCAGCATCCCATCCGGATTCGTAATCGTAATCTTCAAATCATACTTACACTCCTTACAACCAAAGTCAGTTAGCAAGGAAGCAAGCGAAGAAAAGTTGTAGGCAAACGTATAGGTTGTGTTTACACCGGTGTTCAGGATTTTCTGAGTCAATGTACTGAGACCATCCTTCTTTACATTTTTTGTACTGAGATCTACCAGCACAGCACCCGATGGAATATTACTCGCCAGCAGGTTTACATTGGCAGGAGTTGCACCTGCCAGTGCCGTTGCAATGGTACGGCCTTCCTGATCCAGGTAACTTACACTCGCTTGTCCGTTCGGATCTACTACTAAATTTTTCTTATAGTGATTTGCATTACCTACGTTACTTCCAAAAAGACGAATCAACTCTGGTGGTGTTGCATTGCCATAAAAATATTTGGTTTGTCGCCCTGTTCCGTCCATTCGGAACTCACTCCCTACCCCAGCTTGTCGTTTTACTCTACCGGTACCATCATTTGCAAATTCCGTTTGACTATAAACATATCCGCTGGCATTGGGAATGTAACTTTTGCGGAAGGCATTTAACGTATTGGAAGCCGAGTAATACATCCCTGCTCCGCTAGTGGTGGCAATGGTACTGTTTACGAGAAGATTATTATCGTAATGGAATTTTTTTCGATTGGCCGAAGTCTTCGCGGTAACCGTGGCGTCTGTCGCAAGGAAAGGATTGAATGCGGGTTTATATTTTAATGAAATAGAACCTGCCGGAACAGCCAGTATATCGACCGCTTTTCTTCCTTCAAAATCATAAAGCGATTCTGCTACAATGGTAGTGTCACCGCTGGTACTAAGATTGGTTTGACTTTGTCGATCGCGAAGAGATCCATCAAAGTAGGTCATGATCTTTTTATACTTGCCGTCTTCTGCAAAAATCACTTGCTCCTGCCAGTTGATTGTCGGCTGATGGTTCGTAATGGAGGCTGCCGCACTGGAATAAAACCACGCACCCGGTATTCGGTGATCCGGATATAATGGATTGTAGCCCACCGCTCTTACCCGGTAGTAAAGATTACCCGTTGGATAGTATCGCGTGTGCGAATAATTTTTAATAGCCGTGGTGATTCGTACGGGCTCCTTAAATTGAAAAGCTTGTTGAACCGTTCCCGAAAATCCTTCGCGACTCTCAATAAAAACCCACTCCAGATCATAGGCCAAAATACCCAATGCCTGTAACGGATCTATATAATCCCAACTCAGTGTTGACTTCTCTGACGTGGCAGTACAATTCGCGCAATTAAGCGTAAGAGCTGCTGCGGGAGAAAATACTTCATCCAAATATTTATGTAAAAGTATCTTCAGATAGATATTGTTTTGAGGTGGTGCCGGACTAGTACTTAATGTTTTGGCATCTATCCTGATCTTATAATTTACATCACATAATACAGCAACATCGTGAAAGACAGTGGCAATAAAGGTTTGATCCACCATCTTTACGCCCAAAGGCTTTGTCCACAGAACCGTAGCACCATTTAATAGGGTTATCGAAAGATCGGCTGTCCAGTTTTGTTGTGTTTGAGTATCTCCCAAATCATAATACAACTGAAAGCCCATGTAATATTTACCCGTCAAGCACGGAGGTGCGGCAAAAACTTGTTGGATCGTGCCAACCGATAGCGTTGCCAACGTAAAGTTGCGTTCAATCGCAGGTAACTCCGGTTTGGTCTCCCGACTGACTACCAGATCGGGAGGAATGGTAATCTCTTGAGCAATCGAGGTGCTCTGAGCTCCAACGATTACAAATAAAACAATAGTAAAAAACTTCCAGCTATACTGGCGGTGGATGAAATCGTGTACAATTCTTAGCATCGTTCTTTCCATTTTTTTATTTACTATCGGCAATTGAAAGATGGTATCCGTTAAAAGCATTCGCTGCTCGAAGCTTTCCCTTATCTGTAATGAAATATTGTCTCTCATCAAAAGTGGATGCCGCAAACGCGGGTTGTTTGTCCATCATGGTGAACTGAATAACAACGTAGTGTTCATCTTCATATCGGTATTCAATTCGTGAGAGAACATTGGTGGTACTATTAATAAAAAGATCAATTTGCCGGACGGGGCCTTTCTTCTGAATTAGCTTGTAATGCTCATCGTCAACTTGTTTCCCTACAAAATCAGGACTTTCATACAGCAAAAGGATACTGTCGAGGTTAACTCGAAAAGGGTTCATTCCCAGTTTTGCTTCACCTTTCAACGAACGTTTTGAGCAGACAATCTCATGCGATGCCTTATCCACCATCACGATGTATTTCGAATTCATCAACAGGTTGGTAGCACCAAATTCATAGTGGTAATACTGATCTTGCTTTTTGATATCGGCCACTTCATTATAAAATGAGGCGCTACTCTTTTCATTTTCATATACCTGTATGGTCATTTTAATGTGAACATTTTGGAGTGTGCTATACTCCTTTTGCATTACCTCTAATCTTTCCTTAAAAGATTGCGCCCAGGCCTGCTGCGATAACAGGACAGAGAGAACGATGCATATTTTTAGAAGTGCCTTCATTGTATTAATGTTCAATCTGGTAGGATATGTTCTCGGATAGCGTTTTGATACCATCCTTCGTTTCTTTTTTAGTGAGATAAAGATTTCCTTCTTTATCATAATAGAAGTAGGAAGCAAAATTTTCTTCATCAAGCACGGCACGCAATCGATAATCCGAAACGTTATACACATAGCCTTTCATATTTCCACCTTCCGGCTGCAGCCGTACATCATCGTACCAGGCAGTGCTGCTACCATTTTTAAATTTCACTTCGATGTATTCAGTGTTTGCCGGGCAAAGAAAGGTACCTCTGAATTGCTGCCATCCTTCAATCACCATATCCGTTACGGTCGGACTGAATGAAAAGGTTTGAATGACCGTTCCGTTCTTTTGTTTTGCAATAATGTCGATGCCAAGATTTGCGATGGGAACCGGTGTGCTGGCACTGGCATTGTTAATCGATACCCAACCATTCACCCAATACTTTTTCCCTGCATTTAATTTCAATAAATCCTGTTTAAAAGTCAGGGATGTCGTTACTTTTAAACTGTATTTACCCGTGTGTGCCAGCAATACGTCTGTTGTAGCGGCTACAATGGGTGTCACAATATTGGTGATGCGAAGTGTTCCCGACCACAACGTTTCGACTGGTGCCTTTTTTAACACGATGATCGACCAAGCAGCATTAAGAGGATGCGCCTTCATACAAACAATTTCATTCCGTTGGGTAAAAATGGCTGCATTTCTGCCTGAGGCGAAAGTTGTGCCGGTCGACACGTCAACCGCAACGACATTGGCCAATTGCATCAGACTGGCTTCTACTATGGCCATATTTTTATTGGCCGAATTTATTTTGTAGTAGGTATAAGCAGGTAATGACGTAGTGCCCAGAATCCAATTACCCGCTACACTTTTGTCTATGAATTCAAAACTGGTAAATGCCATTTCATCATTTCGCATGTTGGCCCCATTGGCTGCAGGCAATTGGCCTCCATAGTCATAGACAGCGCCAGAATAAATATCGAGAACATCTTTATTTTCTAATTCGTAACTGTATGGGCTGTATCGTGTAATGTTCGTTGCCTTGATCCAATTCGGCACACCGTTCAGTTCAGCGTAATCCCAATTAAAATGTTCGAGTGTAAATGTTCCGTCTTTTTTAATATTAGTATTGGCCGATAGTTGCCGGTCCTTCTTATAAACAAAGGATGCATTATTGCGCCACACCCCTTGTGTACCATTCACAAAACTGCTGCGATTATCCAGGGTAACATCCGGCTGGCTCAACGGCCAGGCATCCGAGTAGGAAGAAGCTGATGTAGAAATTACCTCCAGTTTATTTTCGGATAGAATCTGAACGATTTCGTCACCAATGATGGTACCCGGAACCGTGTACGCCACACTCTTCGTCACTGTTTTTGTCCCCGAGCATGCGGCACAATTAAAATTTACAGTAAGCGAAACCGTATAGGTTCCGGCAGCACTGTAGGCATGAATCGGGTTTCTTTCCAATGAAGCTGTTGTGCCATCACCGAAATCCCAATTATAGGTAGCAAGACAACTAGTAAGTTTGGGACTTGAAAATTTAACAGCACATATAAAGGTGCTGTTGGAAATACTAATAATCGCTGCCTGCGCACATCCTTGATCCTCAACCGTAACAATCTTAGAAAAAACCGTAGCGCAATTATCTGTACCCGTGCTAGTTAATACAATTTTATAAGAGCCCAATGTCGAGTAAATATGAGATTTTGTTGCCGATGTGAGGGTTTCCAAAACGCCATCTCCCCAATTAACCTGGTATTGAATTGAACTGTTGAAAGTCGAGATCGTCAACAAGGTTGATCCTCCGGGAGGAATGGATTCCTTATCGAGTGTAAAGGTCTGCGTACTACTTTCTTTAAGATAATCATATCCATCTATGTTCTCAGGCAAAAAATAAACTTCAGAATCTGTTATAGCAGTTGCCCCATTGATAACCATACTTATATTGGGGGCTTGTGGGGTAGATAGATCAATCTCTGCTACGGGATCAATATTGTGTGGCATTGGATCATCGGGATTGGGAATAACAAATAGCTTAGCCTGGTTATTCTTTGTAAAATAGATTCTTCCGTCATACGCTAATTCCAGGAATCCCATAGTATGATCAGCAGTTGAAAACGCACTTCCCGTACATCCAGACGGTGTTGTTCCCAGTCCTTTTTGAACTTGCATGCTAACTGTAAAATCACTTCCTCCCACCGTTGTCGCAGATTGAAGATCAATCTGAAGCAAATAGGTATTGTAGGTAACACCACTTGATGATGTTTTATATCCCCCATGAGCGGTATACAAATATCTGCCAGATGGGCTGAATTGTATTGATTGAATTTTATTTCCTAGATATTGAAGACATGTATAGTTGGTCGGATTATTTAATCTAATTTGATTAACGGTTTGCCCTCCTGATCCAAATACAACAAGATTGGTAGCTTCTATTGTCGTTGGGGTATAAGTAGGTGAGGGAAACTGGTTCAAATCAAATAAAATGATATCCTGGCTTACGTCAATATTCCGATTATTGATGGCTAACATCGTTTCATCCGGGCTCAGCTCAATTGCCGAACCAGCAATAGAACCATTTGTCCACGACATCGAAATATCTTTTCCACTTTTGTTCTCGAATGCTATCCCACTTTGGCTAATGATAAATCGATGGATTCTTGTGACATTAGCACCAATTGCGCGCTGAGCCAAGTATAAAAAATGTTTTGTGTTATCTCCGTTTGCAGTTCTTGAAACCGCTTTGCCTTGAATATATGTTTGATTTGGTACTGACGATTCTGTAAGTCTGTTAACGCGCGTTGCATCATTCGGTATACTAAGTGTTTTAGTAAGTATATCGTATGTAATTCTAGTGTACACAACTTTAGCCGCACAATAACTTGATGACACTGTACTACCACCTGCATTACAACTTTGATTTCCTGCTTCAAAAAGGCTATAAATCAAAAACCATTGGTTAGACGTCCCCGGAACCCTCACCACTTGTATTTCATTATTGCCTTGTACTGAACTCAAGGCCAACAATTCGCTTCCCACTGTATTATTTGTAAGTTTTACACCATCTGCATCGAAGATATGAAGTTGGTTAGCCACGTCCACTCCGGAATGAGCCACATAAAATGCCAGTCTTCCGCAGTCGTCAATACCAAGGCTTGAAGGAGCTTTAACAAACGAAGAAGAAATGGATAGATTTTTAGCGACAGTAGGTTGAATTCTCCAGTCTACATTTTGTAACGATCCATCCGTAATTAGTCCCCACATCGGTAGATTTTTTCCAGTAACAGGTACTGTTAATGTAGCAGCCGCTTCATTTAACAATAAAGGCGTTGCTACTTTATTTCTATTGTCTGGGAGTGAAATATTAGGATTTCCGGAAAATGAAATGGACTGCAACCTTTTAATTCTATAAAGACTTTTCGGAATAACACCCCGTAAATTATTGTTATCCAGGTTAATTCCCACAACGTCCCCATGCTCTACGGTAACACCATACCACTTTGCAAAATCAGTGCTGGTTTTTCCTTTTAACCAATTGGTATTTTTAGTCCATTTTTTTCCACCGGTCTGGCTAAAGAAATCTTTCAGTATAGCAAGCTCTTCTGCATCCGGCTGCACGTCAATGTAAACGGTGTCTGATCCCTGTATTTCCATTCTTCCATTTTGAGCAAAAGAACTGAAGGACAAACCACAAATTGCTAACGCAAAAAATCCAGAAAATAAAAGCTTTTTGAACATCGCACTCATCATTTAGGTACTGATATTGTTTTACTATAGGTAACCACTGGTTTCTTTACGGACGGATCCTGCAGTGCTGAAATCGCACCAGCCGAAACATTCAATTGATTCCGATAGCCCGATCGCACAACCATACACTTATAGGCTGTGGCGGTTAATGCCTGCTCCGAATACAAGATATCATCTTCTTCCACATTGCCTGTATAAATTACCTTGGTAACAGGCGTTTCAAAATCATTCCCTGTTGGGTACAATAGGATTTCATCACCTGGAAATAATGTTCCGGCAGGAAGTGCGGTCGATGGATAAAACTGATATAACTCCGTCTTGTAAGGATCGCGCTGAACAGCACTGATCTCGAAAGTAACACCCAGGTTTTGATATGCCGCACCCATACCCTGATATTCTGTGTAGGCCGGAACGGTGTAGCTATATACTGGGTCGTCAAAATTATTGTTAACCGAAGTCAACACAGTGGCTCCTGTAAGTTTGTCCCATTTCAAATTGTTGGTGATGACCAGCGAACCACCATCAAAGGCTTCTACACTTTCTAAAATGCCCGAACGGAAAATCACTTTGTTGGTAACGGCCGTCCGCAATTGGGTTGTACTTTTTGAAATGCTGGGCCAGATGGTAGGAATGGGAATGGGAACAACAGCATAAATAATGGGTATATACATGATGTCTGTATTATACCTCGCGCCACCACCCCAGGCATTGTCTTCAAATTCCCGCATATCATGAAAGAACTCAACCTCCTGACCAAAATCTACCTTCGGAGAGGCATCTGCTGTGGGGAGTCCCAGTGTACCGTCCCCATTATCATTTAACGTATTGAACAGCACCGCCATTTTTTCACCTCCGTGCACTTCGTTCTTGCTCCGGTAATTGTACTGTACCCATGACATCGGATCATTTTCAAACTTGCCAGTGCTGCTCTGCCGGAAGTTGCTGACTTTCTTCTGCTTCCCATGCATATCATTTGTCACGATACTATATCCTTGCGATGTAGCAAGCTTTACGGCTGTGACACTTCCCAAAAAAGGAATCGTGACGGATAGTTTGTAGTGTTTATTTGCTTTTTCTGTTTCGTCTGTAATCACCGGAAAATCCTTGGCCGTGTAAAATTCATGCATGGTTTTACCTGAAGTTCCATAGTTAACGCCTGTACCTGTTGGAAATAATGGTTGCCCATCGGGAACAAGCAGCATATTATTCAACACTGTTTTTCCAGCAAGTGCAGCAGATGGCAAACTCATAACGGTAACCTTACTATATCCTACCTGTGGTCCTGGATAGTAAGATTCATTTACCGGGTATTCAAAGAACATATTATTGTCTGACCGCATCGGAATGGATTGTGTGTATTTCTTCCCATAGTGAAGGGCATTCTCATCACCTCCGATAATGGGTTCGTAGGCAGCAACGCCACTGCTTATTGTCGGTGATGTTGCTGAATTTCCTTCTGTAGTAGTGTAATCATACACCTGACCGTATTTACCTTCACCATCCTGACTCCATTGATCTAATAAAGTAATCTGCTTTACGCGGATACCACCGCCATACTTAATTTTATCTGGAGAATTTAAACGTATCCACGACTTATCTGCTGTCACCCAATTCCCCCAACTTTTATCATTGCAATATTTATAGAAGCCGTCAAACATCTGGCGGATTTGTGCGCCTATGCCTCCCATACTTTTAATCTGATCTATTTTCGCGCCATCAGAAGAGGCTTGTTCTAATTTCTTTCCCGAATTGGATAACTCGGGTTGGTTGGTTCGAAGATGTTGCCAAGCGCGCATTGCAAAAGGATGCATGCCGGAACCTGCTGAACCGCCATCCTCTCCCACTAACGTGATAAATCCAAAAGCAAAATTTCCCAAATTATCTGGCAGTAATCCTCTTAGTAATACTGTAGGATTTTGAGGATCATATCTGTTCTTATCTATGTCAGCATAGCCGGTAATATATTCGTTAAATCCTTCTGCAGGAGATCGCAGGCTCATGAGTAGTTTGAAATACAATTGCCAGGTCTTCGTGTCGATGTATTTTAGTATTTCTGCTTCTTGTTCAGGGCCAGTCGTGGTACTTGGTAAACTCTTTTCAAGTTTAAATCGAACTTGCAAATACTTGGATTGAACTCTGTCTAATTTATAGCTATTCAGTAGCGTACCATTTGATGGCGAGTACGGATCAACTATGGAAGTCATTTGCATGGCCGTTTTATTTTGCACAAAGGCATAGTCATCCGTCTCATAATCCACCATTACTTTACCTCCAGATGGGAGAACAATTTCTTTTAAACTCCATGCTGCAGCATTCGCATCAATGGCTGCTTTCTTTGTTGGATCCTGATCAGCATATGGAAAATCCTGGTTGAAAAGCTTTTGCCCCACAGGATAAGGTTTATAATTTCCCCAACGATCATAGGCATTGATGTCGTAACTAATGGGAGCGGTTGCTTCATTGTTATAGGTAAACAAGTACGGATTGAGCGAACCCCTTGTGCTGTTTCCATATTCAAACCAAACTTTTTTGAGAGTCAATTTTCCTCCATTCGTTGCACTATTTTCAATACCCGGACAAAGCGAATAGTTATATTCAAATTTGGTAATCTTAATGGGATTGGAAGATCCGCCAGTGCGGGTATAGAGTTTAATGTTATTCAGTCGGTATACCGAGGCGCCTTTCGTGAGATTATCATCCTGAACTTTTGAATTTACACCTTTGCCATCATCACGCACTTCAATGGTAAAGTCTGCAACGTGCGATTTAGTCTCTGCCCTCGCCAGATACCACATCTCCTTTTCACCGTATACAAAACTTCCTTTATCATCGCGTGGGTCTGATCGCCAACCTTCTTGAAAATGCGCCTGTGAATATGGATCTCTCCATTTAAAGGGTGCCGCATCAGTTGTCGTTTTTTTATAGGTAAACTTCACCCAATAGCCTAAGTCATCAGAAGTAACACCATCATTCAAAACATCAACGTAATCAGGGCCGAGTATTGACGTTAGCAAATGTGAGTGTGCATACTTGGGTGTTACTGTTCTCTTTAAGAACTTATCGGTACCTGAAATTCTATAGTCTGGTTCCGGATCAGTACCTCCCGTGTTGTTTACCTTTGCACGACCTTCTCCCGCAATCTTACGGGTACTGAAAACAACTTCTTCCTGAGTGATGTTATACGCTGGAATAGCGTAGACGTACCGTAGTCCATCTGCGGTGAGGGCCGTATGGCCAGCATAGTGATGTTTCTCTTTTACATCGGTTGCTCGTACAAAATCTTTTTCTGTACCAAGATTATCAATGTATTTAACTTTAAAATAAGAAAGCAATTCCTGATTTGAGCTGTTGAGCAACTCGGCATTGGTTATGGAACTGATTGCATTGGTTCTGGGCTTTCTGGTCTGGTCCGGATCGTTTAAGGTTTTACTTGTGCTCTTTGACTCCACCGTAGCATCGGCATGAGGCGAAATATTGAGACCGCTAAGGCGAACACGCATGGCTTTGTCACCACCCAACTTGATCAGCGATTGATCTGTTTCGCTTGTCGCCTCACCATGCACTTTAAAATGCCAAGGCTCATACACGTTGTTCGCACTCTTGGTTCCAAACGCAGCTTTTACCAGAGCATCATTACCATTGCTCGATTTCCAAATACCAGAAGTTGATTTGGAATGATTGAGACTTAAGTTCACACCAATATGCGTGGCAGCGGGTGCTACATCAACACCAACGGCAATAGCATTTGAGGTTGAGGCTGTCTCCTGATCATAGACCGCTCCATAGTCATTGCGCATGGGCCGATACATCATTCCAATACCTTGTCCGGTTACATTGTAGATATCATAGGTTAGGGATGGCAAAGCAAGATTTGGAGATTCCTTACTGACCATTCCATCTTTCTCACGGTTAAAATCAAGAATATCATTAGGACCAGCGAATTGATAATTCATATATCCATAGCCCTTTGTATCAACCCATTTTTTGTCATTCGCAAGCCATTGTTCACTATAAAATCCAGAAACATATGCCATGGGTGAAATGCCCCACCAGGATGCTCCAATTTTGAATGTGGCTGATAGGTTAATGTTTTTCATCGGCATCGTAATACGTGGTGTATAACCCGTGTGCGCAAAAGAAATAGTGGCTGATCCGGTTGATGCTGCACCAAACGTTTTGGATTCCATTTTTGCCTTTTCTCCTTTTGCGTTCTTCATTTCAATAGAAGAAGGCCCTGATGTTGATAACGAAACATTCGTAAGACCTTGCTTTGAATTATATCCAGCCCCTATACCAAAAGACCCCGTTTTACCTCCAAGACTCAGCGATGGATTAACACCCACGCCTTCTTTTGAATCAACGCTTAAACCAAGACTGAGACCTCCGGTCATGCCACCTCCCACTGCCTTCGAAAAACCAATATTGGCGTCTATGCTATACCCCATCCCTTTGTAGCTATTCTGGTAAACGCCAAATCCTAATCCTAACTCAAGAGCACCCCCAAAAACTTCAGCCCCCACACCTACCCCTAACCCGACCGTAACACTTGGGTCGATCGACATCTTTGTTCGAATGTTATCGCCCTTAAATTCATCGGGCAAGCCGCGCATCTGACGGGTGATCGCACCAGGTTGAAGACTCCAGCCAAGACCTACCCAACTCGCTTCTTGATCCATCCCAATCCCGGCCTGATAAGACAAGTTGAACGGGTATCCTCCATTAGGCCCCGGAAGTTCAAATAGTGGAATGTTGTAGGTAAAATCGCCACTGAAAAGATCAACCATATCCGTTGTTCCGGCCGGTTGAAAAGACTGCACTTCTGGTTGTGTCGGCCCGCTCGTCAGGGCATATGCAACGGTATAACTGAATGTCTGAAATAGAATGACGAATACAAAAAACAATGCAAGGGTCTGCCTTCTAGTTTTAAAATAACCAATCATAGCTTAAGGGAAGGAATGTTACGTTTCGAAATCTGAATTTTAATTGGCAAACTGCCGAATTGGGAAGACTGAATTACCAGCTTCGATTCTTCAACAGATTCCTTATGCGGATTTTCAAAACCAAGAACAAACGTTCTGGTTTTCAATAAGTCGTTTTGCTCGAAATGAAAGAGGACACAGGGAAGTTCATAGGAATCTTCCTCCAGGAAAATATCATTTTGAAAAAGATATGAGTAGTAATAGAGATTCTGCTGCTTTCCGGCAACATCGTTAATGTTATACAATAGGAGATCTTGTGTAGGATCTTTAAGACCTATCTTAAGCGTGTAATACTGCAAATCATCTTTCTTGGTTACTGATCCATCATTTCGAATAAGGGAATGGTAGACCTTAGGCTCGTGTTGCACGTCAAAGACAAAATCACCATAATCCTTCTTAACATGAAGGCCATTATCATAGCTGTTCACCCACTTTACATATTCTCCTTTCTCAAGTTGCTTGGAACACGATAAAAACAATAGACTCGCAAATAGTAAACAGAGAATTGACTTACTTATAAAAGTGCAACGAAATGTAAATAACCGCAAAACTGTAGACCGAGAAATTTCCCGGAGTAAACGTTGGAACATCAATGACTAGTGGTTTAGGTCTTTTATAAAATTAAAGTTATCTTCATAGGAAAATAATTTTCTAAAGGCAATTTATGTAGGATTTATCTACCGAAATTTTCAAGTTTGAGTAAAAAAATACTTTGATTAATTTGTAGTGTAAACCCTACGGCAACGATCATTGCAGTCAGGAAATAAAGTTTTTTTATTCGTTTAATTGCTATTGTAAAAGATATGTTACACGCGTATGTGACTTATCCGTTAACAAAATTCAATTCTTAATATTGGCTTCATAATGTATGAATAAACTAAAAATTCTGTTGGCCGATGATCATCCCTTGATACGTCATGGACTCAAAACGATTATAGAAACTCTGGGACTGGCAAATGAAATTCTGGAAGCGGATGATGGACGACAAGCCCTCGCACTATCGCATCAAAATCAAATTGATCTGTTCATTCTGGATTATCGCATGCCTCATATGGGCGGTTACGATACGGCTAAAGTATTGCTGAATAAAAATCCAAAGACAAAGATTGTGATTGTTACTGCATACTCCGAGACGAAGTTGATCTCTGACGTATTGGATCTGGGTGTTCTTGGCTTTCTGTTGAAGAATACAGATTTGGAGGAAATTCACTATGCCCTAAATAAAGTGCTCTCCGGACAAGTTTATATGAATAAAACTCTTGAAGAACGAATCCTGCGGGAGCGGAGTTACAGCAACTCGTGTTCGTCACAATTAAATTTTACCAAACGGGAAAATGAACTGATCACTTTGTTATCCAAAGGCAAAACCAGTAAGGAAATTTCGCAGTCGTTAGGAGTTACCCAAAAAACAATCGAAACCTACCGCAGCCGCTTGCTTGAAAAAGCCGGAGTCAAAAATTCAATTGAGTTGATTGATTATGTTCACACCAATGGATTGGTATAGGTTGAAGTAACAATCTATACTACTGTCTACTATACAAGAGGTAGTAAATCTTGCCTAAGTTATATTCGTGCATTCGTGGCAACCTGCACTAAATCAATTTAAAGCAGCTCCAGGTGATAACCACGGTTCCGTATTAAACTAATATAATTTGGTGTAAAACATCCTCACAAGTTGATTAAACTGACCAGGTAAGTTACCAAACGCGATCTAGCATAAATACTAACCGTGCATGCAGAGTAAACTAACCATGCGTACATTTAATCACCACCTCCCGTGTCTACCAAACTCCCCAGGTAAGCAAACAAAACCAGGTAGGACTGAGTAGCAAACTAACCAGGCATTAGCAGTAAATACACATGGCATGTCACACAAACTAACAAGGCATACAATCAATCCCTACTATCTATACATTCAAACCTAACCTCGGGTACTAGTGATACTCACACTGCATCACAACAATCTACACTTCGCGTAGTAGCCAATACAACCATGCGTTACAACAAACCTCATTTAGCATAGCAAGTAAACTCACCCGTTGTACACAAAAATGATAGTAGGTCATTCATGGAAATTTCCGACCACCAAAAGAGAAAAAAATAAAACCCTCTGAACGGTTGATAGCAAACGTACCAGTCCGTTTGTAGTTACAACTTATGATGAAAATATACTTTTCGGAAAAGCAGAAAAAGATACAACAAACACGAGTGTACATACCGTTGTATAGTCAGCGTAAGCGCTAAACTTTTCACCATTAACAATTAACATTAAACATTTAACAACATGACACACGTCAAAAAAACAGAAGCATTTGCCAGGCTTATTGGCTTCTGCAAAGGGTATGGAGGAATCTATAATCCCGGTCGCCCAAACCTCCAGATTGATGCGTTAGTAAACCAACTAACCGAAACTCAGTCGGCTATGGAACAAGTGAAAGTGGCCAAGACCAATCTCGACAACCAGGTAAACCAACGAAAACAAAAATTTGATGCGTTACCGTATTTGATTTCCAGCATTCTGCGCACGCTCGAAGCATCGGGTGCCAAACCCGAAAAGTTAAAAGATGCCCGTATGTTCGTTCATCAGATTATCGGTAGTTCTCCACAAAACCGTGCACCGATTCCATCGGATAATGCAGCAAAACCAAAAGCTCAACGGTCTCAACTCCAGTTGGCGTATGTCAGCAAAGTAGATTCCTTTTCGAAGTTGGTGAAGGCGGTAAGTTCAGAGCCTTTGTATCAACCTAACGAGAAAAATTTCAGTCCGGCAGGATTGGAAGATAAGATTCAGGAACTTGATATCGCAAACCGCGAAGCAGCTGATGCGCGAGCTTTGTGGAGCAAGGCACTCATTGAGCGTAACGCAGTAATGTACACGAAGGAAGTGTCAATGATAAAAACCGCACAGGCTGTGAAGAAATATGTGCGCGCCATCTTTGGTCCGAATAGCGAACAGTATGCTTTGGTGAAGACACTGCTATTTACTACTTCAATCAGGAAATGATGCAATCCCTAAAAATGTAAAACCTCTGCGGATCAAGTTCGTAGAGGTTTTTTTATGAACATACATTATTTCAAAGCCATTACACAACCACAATAAACCAATATAGAGGTTTGCCATCTTCTAGGAATCTTCCTCCCTTCTCCTCCGGAGGCAACATAAATATAATTTAAAAAGAAGAACATGAACGTGATTATCTTAGCATCAAGTATCGGAGGTAAAATGACACTTTCCTTATTAGTGTATTCGTACCTGTTCCGGAGGTTTGTTGGCAAGGCTGAAAG
>JANODK010000170.1:0-17674 GCA_031412655.1 Chryseolinea sp. | reverse complement strand
TAGGAAACAATGTGGCCGTTGGAACCCATAGAATATGTTCAGGTACAAGCCTAAACATAACACCTACGTTGAGTGTGGGCACAGGAACGTTTACCTGGAGTGGCAGCAATGGCAGTGGTGGTAGTGGCAACATTACCGATTCACCGATCAATGCAACGAACAATCCAATAGACATTACCTATACTGTCATTCCAAAAGGATTAGGCACAACCTTCTGTACTGGTGCACCCTTCACGATAGTAGTAACGGTAAATCCGAATCCAAGCTTTACAGCAACCAACAATACGCCTACAATTTGTAATGGATTGAATGCTGATATTTTATTCAACAGTACTACGACAGGTCACCAGATTAATGTAGTGAGTGTGAATTATAATGGAGCGGGTAATAGTGGCACGATCATTCCGGGCACAACGACTTTTATCAATGGTAATACATTAACAGAAGCGTTAACGAATAGTACGAATCTCCCGATAGATGTAGTCTATACCTTTAATATAACAACACCAAGCTCAACACCAGTTTGTCCAGTTATTCCGGTAAATCAGACCGTAACGGTAAGGGTTTATCCAGTGCCAAATGTATTGGCAGCGAATGACATTATATGTTCAGGTTCTGCGACAAACGTTACCATTACCAATCCGAATACAGTAACCGGAACAATCTTTGCCTGGGCGATTACATCTAACACAAATGTAACGGTAGCAGGTTTACCAACAGGAACCGGAAATGTAATCAGTCAGGTATTGACAAGTACAGATAGTCTTACCAATGGCACGGTCGATTATACCATCACTCCTTATGCGAATGGATGTGCAGGATTGCCTATAGTCGTAACCGTTACGGTTAAACCAGTCCCTGTATTAACCAATCCTGCAGCTCAATTCTCTCAGCAGATATGTAGCGGTGTGGCCTTAAATTTTGTTCCGACATCGACTATCGCAGGAGCTAATTTGGGATGGACGAGTACCATTATTCCGGGAACCTTTACTTCAGGAACGGTGACAGCCTCTGGTAGCGGCCCCATCACTGATACACCAATCAATACTCTCAATACATCTGGGACAATTCGTTACACCATCACTCCAACTCTTAATAGTTGTATTGGATTATCCAGAGATTTGATTGTGACAGTTAAGCCACTGCCATCTGCATCAGGAGCTGATACTACAATTTGCAGTGGACAAAATGCAATCATCAATATTTCCCCAACACCGGTTAATGTAATGGGTACAACATTTTCGTGGACAGCCGCTCCAAGTGCTAATGTTGTTGGTTCATCCGATGGAAATGGATCCACCATAAATCAAATACTATCAACCTCAGATGCATTACCTGGATCAGTATCCTATTCCATCTTTCCATCTGCCAATGGCTGTGATCTACTTACGCCAACAATTATAATAGTTACTATTAATCCTATAGCGACAGTCGATGCAGGCATAGATTTTAGCGTTTGTGAAACGTTAACCTTCCCGGCACCGATGACCATTCCAATCAGCGGAACAATAGGAGGAAGTGCTGGTATAGGTTCTTCGTGGACAATTATTTCGGGAGCGGGCTCTATTTCGCCAAGCACTCTGGGTGCAGGTGGTGTTGTCACCGCTACGTATACAGTTGGTGCCGGAGACATCGCATCACAAGTGAAGTTGCGTTTGACAACCAATGATCCGGATTTTGGCGGCCCATGCTCAATAGTTTCGGATGACTTAACAATTGAGGTACACAGACGCGCCAGAGTTGCTCTTCCCTCTAACTATCCCGTTTGTGAGCCAACATCAATTAATCTCAATGGAACACTAATGGGAAGTTCTAGTAGTGGGTTATGGAGTTTAATTTCTCCAGGTGTGGGAACACTTTCAGCAAGTAGCGTTACCGGTGGCCTTACGGTTAATGCAGCATACATTCCTAGCTATGCTCCAGGGCCTTCCGATGTTAATACAACGTTAACTTTTAGATTAACCACCAATGACCCTGATGGGCCCGGAGTTTTTGGTCCTTGCACGAACGAGTTTGCTGATATCGCTATTCACATCGATGAATCTGCAAAAGTAAATGCAGGTGCGGATTTTGAAGTATGTGAGGATCAGGTAGTGAATTTAAATGGTTCATTTAGTGGGTCTACAACAAACGTTACTTGGTCTACTTTAGCGGGTGGTGTTTTTGGAGACGCGAATGACACCACCACTACCTATACCTTGACTCCTTTGGATATTTTTAATCGTGGAGTTATACTCCGGTTAACGACTAATAATCCAGGCTTGCCTTGTGCAATTGTTTACGATGAAGTGCTTGTTAAGATTAACATGAAGCCAGTTGTACAAATTTTTAATTTAGATCCATTTTACGCAGAAAATGATCCACCAATTACAATGACGGGCGTTAATAATTCTGTTAATGGAGGAACGGAACTCTTTACAGGAACAGGTGTAGTTGGATTTAATACATTTAATCCTTCAATTGCAAATTCTATCAACGTCATACGGTATACATTTACCGATGGGGTAACCGGTTGTTCCAATTATGTTGAACAAACGGTTATCGTCAATGCAATCACTTCAGCTGATTTTGATATCGAGGCTCCAGGTACAAATAATGGTGATAAGTTCTCGCTTTGTGAAAATGCGGGTGTCAATAATTTACTAACGCTTATAGGTTCTCCGCCAGCAAGTACAGGTTTCCCCACAACAATATTCAAAAGCACCAATACGTATATGAATAGCAGAATTGTTAATGATGGGACTAACTATAAAATCAATACATTAGGTATTACTGGAGGGCCTTACTTTGTGCAATATATTTACACGAATAGTGCTGCTGTTAGCGATACGGTAACAAAAGAATTAACAATATATCCTGCACCGAAAGCGCTTATTGATGTAAACAATTCTTGTGTTACGGATAATATTTTGTTTGCAGACACATCGAAAATACCGGCTGGGTTGACCGCCAGATATATTTGGGACTTTGGAGATTTTACTCCGAAGAGTACCCAACAGTCTCCAACTCATATTTATGCAACTGACGGTTCGTATACTGTTACATTGGAGGTGATCACCAATGAAGGCCAGAATTGTAGCGATATAGGAACAAAGGTTATTCAAGTTGGTGCTGTACCTTTAGTTGATTTTACTGCGAAGAAGATTTGTGTTGATGTACAAACCACAGAATTTGAGGATAACTCTACTGCTGGAGCGAGTTCAATTGTTGAATATTCTTGGGATTTCGATGACGGTACTCCTATTGTCGGCCCGGGCCCCGGGGGCAGCATAATTTCACCTACAGAGAATACGTATGATAAACCGTATCATAAGTATGGAATAGCGGGTGAGTATCAAGTAATACATACAGTGAGAACAGACGTTGGATGTGTACAGTCCGTACAGAAACGAGTGTATATTCTTGCTTATAAAGCGACTTCGGCTACCGAATCCTACACTGAGGATTTTGAAAGTGGAGAAGGAAGTTGGGTGAAGACCTCATCAAGCAAAGATTTGAGCAAGCTCGATAGATACAGTTGGGTTTACGGCACTCCAAGCGGAAATGTAATTAATAGCGCTAGTTCGAGTGCCAAAGCATGGTGGACGGGTGCAAATCCTGATTTTGCTGCTGATTACAGCACCTATTATCCGAATGACAGCACTGAAGTAACTGGCCCTTGTTTGAATCTATCAACCTTAAAAAGACCAATGATATCATTGGATTATTGGTCTGATGCAGATGCAGGCTTTGATGGTGCTGTAGTTCAGTATTTATCAAGTGGATCGAGCACTTGGCAAACAATAGGGGATGCAAATGGCGCTGGAATTGAATGGTATAATGGTAATAATTTGGGTGGCAACCCAGGTG
This sequence comes from Chryseolinea sp., assembly GCA_031412655.1. Taxonomy (GTDB): domain Bacteria; phylum Bacteroidota; class Bacteroidia; order Cytophagales; family Cyclobacteriaceae; genus Chryseolinea. The sequence continues at coordinate 13,825 of JANODK010000170.1, read as the reverse complement.
GACAAGATAATTTTGGATGGACAGGAAGTTCTGGTGGTTGGAAAACGGCCCGTTTTAATTTAGAACAAATTCCAGTAGGGGCGGAAAGGGAGCTAGTCGTATTTCGCATTGCCTTCGGTAGCAATAATGACAACCTTCCAGATACCTTAAATGGTTTTGCTTTCGATAATATTTTCATTGGCGAAAAGAAACGCAATGTATTGGTAGAACATTTTACCAATGATTCCAGTGATCCCTTAGATCCAACTAATGTTGCAGATGCGTATCTGGATAATTTATATACTGCTTCGTATGATTTCAATAGTCGCAATTCATCTGACTTCATCAAGCTTCAATACCACATTGCGAACCCAGGCGATGATCAAATTAATGCCGATAATCCAGATGATCCGTCTGCCAGAAGAATATTCTATGGTGTCTCTCAGCCACCGGTTAGTATTATGGATGGTATAATCGGAGACTATTACGGAGCTAACTTTAACGGTTCATTAGACTATATCACGCCCGAAGAATTGGATAGAAGAGCACTCGAAGATCCTTCGTTTAATATTGCAGTTAACGAAACAGTAGACCTTGTTGATCTCAACAGGCTTCAGCTTAACTTACAATACATGTATATCGATTCGGTGAAAGATATAAACCTTGGTAGCCCCGTTATTTTGCAAGCCGCCTTAGTAGAGAGTGGTGTAATAGGTACAGACTCCAAAGTAAATAAGAATTATCTGCGCAAGCTTTTGTTACAAGGTGAAGGCAAGTTCATCAACAAAGTATGGACTGATGGTGTGAATGAAATAATTGATGTGGATTATAAAATTGATGTGCCAATAGCGTTTCAGGATAGTCTGTCTATTATTGCTTTTGTTCAGGATAAGAATTCTGGCAGAATACTTCAAACCGTTATTCAGAAGATATCGCCAAGAACAGGAAGAACGATAGTGGCTGTAGAGAACGATCCTTCATCAAAAGAGATTGCTGCATTGAAAATTTATCCAAACCCTGCATCCAATACATTAAATCTGCAATTGGATAAAAGTCTTCATCATGATTATGCATGGAAGATGATTGATCAGCGCGGAATAGTGGTGCTGGAAGGAAATCTCAATCGTGATTTATCGACACCTCAGAAGGTTGACCTTGGTCATCTTGCCGATGGAATTTATTTTATGGCGATTCAATCAGGAGAGAAGTCGGTGGTGTACAGAAAGATCGCGATAATCAATCGAGATTAATCAGGAAGAATTTCGTTGGCCAACTCGGGTAATACTTTTTGGCAATTCCTCACAAAATGAGAAATGGTTTCAGGGAGTTCGTCTAAGTTGGTTTTCTCTCTTCCATTTTCTTCAATAGAGGCCACGGTAGTTCGTAAGGTACTCATGCCCATGAGTGCGAAGGAAGGTTTTATTTTATGCGATAACTTAGACACTCTGCTCCAATCCATTTGAGCCGATGCTTCTTCTATTTCTTTCAGGATAGGAGGAATGGTTTGGGTAAACGTGGTGATCATCTCGCGAATAAACTCTTCATTGTTACCGGAAACAGATCGCAGATATTCTAAATTATAAGCTGTGCTTTTAATCTTCTGATTCTTCCGCTTTTCTTTTTTACGTGGCTTAATGTGCAGCTCTTCAAAAAGCTTTCGGTAAAGATCGTTTGGCGTAAAGGGTTTTGGTAGGTAGTCGTTCATGCCAGCAGCAAGACACTTTTCCACATCGACTTTAGTCGCATTGGCAGTTAAGGCTACAATTGGTACCTGCGATATTTCAGAATCCATCAGACGAATAGCCTTAGTGGTTTCATATCCATCCAGTATGGGCATTTGGATGTCCATTAATACAACATCATAAAGATTGTTTTTTACTTTCTCAATCGCCACCAATCCGTTCTCCGCTGTATCCGTTTGGCATTGCCATTTTTTGAGAATACTCTTAGCGTAAAGACGGTTGATGTCATTGTCTTCCACAAGCAAAACAGAAAGCTGAGATGCGTTTACTTCTTTTAGAGTTTCATTTCCAAGCGATTGAATGTTTCGCGCCTTACCAATCCCGTAAGGAATAAAAACAATAAAGGTTGAGCCTTCATTCTCAACACTGTTCACCGTTATTCGACCGCTCTGTAATTCTACTAATTGCTTCACAATGGTAAGCCCTAAGCCGGTGCCACCATACTTTCTAGTTACACTGGCATCCGCCTGACTGAAACTTTCAAAGATGGTTGCCAGCTTTTCAAACGGAATTCCAACACCCGTATCAATCACTTCAATGCGTACCCAACACACTCCCTTTTGTTCGCGCTCGGCCGAACACCTCACCTGAATGGAGCCTGCATGTGTAAACTTTACAGCATTGCTTATCAGGTTAATTAAAATCTGATTTAGTCTTACAGGGTCGCCTAACAGAATCTTGTTAAGCTTTTCATCGATATCGTATTTCAGTGAAATCCTCTTTTCCTTAGCCTGAAAAGTAAATGAGCTAATGAGCGAGGGGAGGAAATCTTTCAGGTTGAAAGCAATCTTCTCGAACCGAAGTTTACCTGATTCGATGGCTGATAGATCAAGGATATCGTTAATGATAACTTTCAGATTCTCAGCAGAATGCCGGATAGCATTTAAATACGTTTCGCTCTCTTCCGGACTTGGGTTTTGGCTGAGCAAACTGGCCATACCAGCAATGCCGTTGATAGGCGTTCGGATTTCATGACTCATATTGGCCAGGAACTGTTCCTTCGCTTTTTGAAGTCGAAGAAGCTCAACCTCATCCTTCTTGCGTTGTTCGATATCGCGGCAATCTAAGATGAACCCATCCAGATTTTCTTTGTGCTTGAGATTGATGGCATTAAATTCTAGAAAGCGATAGGTAAGGTCTTTACAGAGAAACTGAAACTCTACGTTCTCAGTATATGCCCGCTTTTGGCTTTGTTTGAATTTGTTTTTAAGTTCATCTAAGGTAGACGGCAATATAAAATCGAAAAAGTTTTTATCAATCAAACTCTTTGATCGATATCCCAAGGTGGTTAATGCAGACGCATTGTGATACCAGATTTTCCCGGAGAAGTCAACAATGAAGATAATGTCTGAACCGTCTTCAACTACTGCTTCGTAGAATTTTCCTTTCTTTAAATAGTTTTGAAGTTTCATGCCTTACTTTAAATCCCTGCGGCCTCCATCTCTTTTAAATATCTGTAAAGTGATGATTTTCCGATGTCGAGTTTGCTGGCTACCTCCAGTACGTTATTGTCATACTTGTTGAGGTAGTGCCGGATGATGCGGTACATAAAATCCTGCATGGTCATCTCCTGATATAGAAAGGACTCCATGCGCGTGGTACTGTTAAAACTGATGTCTTTAGCCGTTAGCTCTTGTTCTTCCGCCATCACTGCTGCCAGTTCGATAATTGACTTTAGCTCGCGTATGTTTCCCGGAAACGGGTATTGCAAAAGTTTTTGTTGGGCCTCTTCACTGATCTTGAATTTGCGCATCTGGTTGTCGTTGGCAAACTGATCAAGGAAATATTTGGCAATCAAAATAACATCGGTGGAGCGCTCCCGCAGGGGAGGAAGATGGATAGGTAATCCGAGCAAACGGTAGTATAAATCTTCGCGGAAGCGACCTCCTTTTACTTCTTCTGCAAGGTCTTTATGCGTTGCCGCGATGATTCGGACATCAAGTTTGATAATTTGATTACCTCCTATGCGAGTCACTTCGCGCTCCTGAAGCACACGCAATAGTTTAGCCTGAAGACTAGGATCCATTTCACCAATCTCATCAAGGAAGATTGAACCACCTTCAGCTTCTTCAAACTTTCCGATGCGTCTGGTAACGGCTCCCGTAAAAGATCCCTTCTCATGGCCGAAGAGTTCACTCTCAATTAATTCGCGAGGGATAGCGGCAATATTAACCGCTATAAAGGGCTTATTTTTTCTTTTACTGTTATAGTGTATTGCTTTCGCTACCAGCTCTTTACCTGTACCTGTTTCACCTGAAATACTAACTGATATGTTGGTCTGAACAGCCTTCTCCAACAAAGAGAATGTGCGCTTTATCGCAGGGCTTGTACCGATAATGCTCTTCTCAAATTCATACTTTTCTGAGATCTCTTTCTTCAGATGATCGATCTCTTTGATGAGTGAAGTCTTGTTCCGTGCGTTGTTGATGGAGTTGAAGAGCCGTTCTTTTGTCTCGTGATCTTTCGATATGTAATCGTAAGCTCCCAACTTCAGCAACTCCACCGCAGTATGTATTTTCTCCTGAGCAGAGACAATGATAACGTTGATGTTAGGATCGTGACTCCTGATCTGGCCTAAGACTTTTTCGCCCGGCATATCGGGTAGGGAATAATCAAGTGTAATAACAGCCGGGTTTTTATAGAGGTTGGCAAGACACTCTTTACCGGAGGTATAATACTCTACTTCATAATCTGGGTTAAGGCCAAGGACATAGTTTAAAAACTTGGTGTAGGCTGGATCATCTTCTACAACAAAAATCTTAACGGGATCTTTTTCGTACATGTGTCTTGCAATTGAATCAGGTAAATATACAGGTCAAATCTCCAAGCGCAAAGTGCAGTCACCGGCTTATAAATTAGATAGATGTTAGAGATGTCGTATTGACACGTGAAGATAGTGTTGATAAAAGTTTTGTATGCGGCAATATTTCATCAACTTTAATAACCAAGCCCACTTGCCCATGATTCCGGAATTTCAAAAACTCAACGATGAGGAGATAGAGTTCATGCTTAAAGCTCCAATTCTAGTCTGCATACTGATAGCAGGAGCCGATGGAAACATCGACCGTAAAGAAATTAAACAAGCGATATCGGTGGCGCAAAAGCAGAAGAAAGGCAAGACCTCTCTGGTGGGATACTTTAAAGATTTGTCTCAGGATTTCGAAGATAAGATTAAAGTATTGATTCAAAGCTTTCCCTATGAATCAACTCAGCGTGCACCCCTTGTAATTGAAGAGCTTGCTCAGATCAATACCTTGTGGAAAAAAATAGATCCCGCATTCGCAGCTGATTTTTACGAAATGCTGCTGGCTCTGGCCGAGAAAATCGCCACCTCTTCCGGAGGCCTTTGGGGAATGAAGACGGTGGGTGCGGAAGAAGCGAAGTACATGAAACTTCCGATGCTGACGAATCCTTCCCAAAAATAATTTTCAATATCCTTTTAAAAAGCACCGAACCTAGAGAAGCAATTTTCATCTTTGCTTCTGGCTTGGTTTGAATTCGTATGGCATCAGAATCCTGGTTTGGTAGTTCAGTTGTTCCGTTTCGGTTAGTGTTTTTAATGTGGGCTGTATTCTACTTGGAGTATGTTCTCGGATGGCCAGTAAACCAGTATGGAATTATTCCCCGCACGTTTCAAGGTCTCATCGGGATTTTCACAGCACCTCTCATTCATGGTAATGTGCTTCACTTGGTTTCGAACACCATCCCCATGCTTTTTCTGGGGGCGATACTCTTCTTCATTTATCCAAAGATCGGAGGTCAGGTATTCTTCCGGGCTTATTTTTGGACGAATATCCTGGTATGGACTTTTGCATTCCCTGGCAATCACATTGGCGCGAGTGGTGTTATCTATGCGTTGGCTTTTTTTTTGATTTTCTTTGGTTTTTTTAGAAGAGATTTTATTTCCTTATTCATTTCAATCATTGTGATCTTGGTCTACGGTGGAGTTTTTTTTGGTATTTTTCCAGGTGATCCAACCATTTCATTTGAATCCCATTTGGCAGGTGCATTGGTCGGTATTGTTTCAGCGTTTACCTTTAGCAGTCAAAAGAAAGTGAGTTGAGATGGATGCGAACGTAAAGAAGATATTGACTGATCTGAAAGCAAAGAAGTATGCGCCTGTATACTTTCTCCAAGGCGAAGAGGCTTTCTTTATCGATCTGATTTCCGATTACATTGAAGCCAATGTTTTGTCGGACTCGGAGAAAGGATTTAATCAGGTGATTCTTTATGGTAAGGATGTTACCATGGCCGGGGTTCTTACTAACGCCAGAAGGTTTCCGATGATGGCGGAACGACAGGTGGTAATTGTAAAAGAAGCGCAAGACATTCAAGACCTGAACAAAGAAATAGGAGGTAAGCTTTTGCTTGATTACTTAATCAAGCAAGTGCCGAGCACGGTGTTGGTATTTTGTCACAAGCATAAAAGTCTGGACGGTAGAAAGGAGCTTGGTAAGAAGATCGATAAGTATGCGGTTATGCTCAACACCAAAAAGCTTTACGATAATCAACTACCGGAATTTGTTTCGGATTATATCAAAGAAAAGAAGATATCTGCAGATGATCGGGCCATTCAGGCATTGTGTGAATATGTAGGAAATGATCTACACCGACTGGGAAATGAGATTGACAAGATGATCATATCCCTTGCTCCGGGCGAAGGTATTAGTGTTGAGCGGGTGATGAACCAGGTTGGAGTGAGCAAAGAGTACAATATTTTTGAGTTGCAAAAAGCGATCATTAATAACGACTCTTTGCTTGCCAATAAGATCGTGAACTACTTCGAAAGCAACACAAAGAAGAGTCCGATGATACCCGCAGTGGCTTATCTCTATTCATTTTTTAGCAAGCTTCTCATCGCAAGTCATCTTACAGATAAGAGTGAGAGGGGATTAGCTAGTGAACTGAAAGTGAGTCCCTATGCTGTTCGTGACTACAGCTTGGCTTTACGTAGATATTCATCGGCAAAAGTGATTGATAATATCTCATACATTAAAGAAGCTGACTTAAAACTGAAAGGTGTAAACACTGGTACAAGTGATGATGGACAGATTTTCAGAGAACTCGTTTGGCGCATAATGGATCTGAGGTAACATCTATTAATTCAAATCGAATTTGGACAATCACGCATTCGCATTGTACCTTTAAGTCCATGCTTTTGCAGCGGAAATATTTTTTAAACTTTTTTTTGGTTCTTTATTTGCAATATTTTTTTTGCATCGCTGTTTTAACCACAACGCTTACCCCCTTATAATGAACAGGTATATCACCTTGTGCTTTGTCGTTTTTTTTAGTGCACACGTTTTTGCCCAGGATCAGCTCTCGCAGAATAAGACCGAGAAACTTTATCAAAGAGGAGTGGACCTTGTTAACCACTCGAACTTTGGTGCAGCACGTGAAGCCTTCGCTGAATTTCTTTCATTGTCATCGCCAACCGATTCCCGAAGAGGAGAGGCCGAGTATTACGTTGCGTTCTGTGCACTGAACCTTGGCCATAAGGATGGTGAAAGGCTGATTGATGATTTTATTGATCACAATCCCTCAAGCCCTCGTGCATCTACAGCTTTCTATGATTTGGCTACCTTCTTTTATGGTGAGGCCAACTACACAAAGGCTTCTCAGTATTATAAGAAAGTAAATTTCCCGGCCCTTACAGCTGATCAGCAAAGTCAGGGACATTTTAAATGGGGATACAGCTACTTCAATCAAAAGAAATTAGACGAGGCATTGGAGCAGTTCAACTTTGTGAAAAGACAAAGTAATGCTTACGCACCGGCAGCCAGTTATTATGCCGGGTTCATTGAGTATTCAAAAAGTCAGTTTGAGGAGGCGCTCTTTGATTTGAAGAAGGCGGAAAGCAGTCCATCGTATGCCAGCATTGTACCTTACCTCATCGCCAATATTTATTACAAGCAAGGCCGATACGATACATTGATTGAGTATGCCAATACATTAAAAGGAAAGGATGTATCAAACACCAGTGACATTGCAATGCTTGTTGCTGAGGCTCAATACTTCAAAGGTGATTTCAAAAACGCAATCCAGTCATACCAAAAGTATTTTGAGAGTAATGGTAAAACAGAAACGGGTTTGCTGTTCAGGGCAGGTTATGCAAATTATGCTGCCGGCAATACAGAAAAAGGAATTGAATACTTAGATAAGGCTGCTGCGGCAAAGGACACAGTCAGTTATTACGCTTCCTACTACCTTGGTATTTTGTATTTGAAACAAGGGAACAAGCCTTATGCCCTCAATGCCTTTGATTATGCCAAGAAGAATCCAAAGGATAGTAAGCTGGCCGAAGAGAGTTCGTTCCAGTTTGCAAAGGTATCCTATGATGCTGGCAAGCCAGATCAGGCTATTAATGAGTTTGAGCGATTTGTTACTACCTATCCCTCTAGTGTTCACACCAGTGAAGTAAAGGAACTTCTCGCCCAGGCATATGTAAATGGAAATAACTTCAACAAAGCAATTGAATACATTGAAGCCCTTCCATCCCGAAGCCCGGTTTTAAATCAGGGATATCAGAAAGCCACCTACCTGAAAGGTGCCGAACTCTTTAATAAGAACGAGTATCCGGAGGCGGTTCAGTATTTTAATAAGTCGCTTGAGTTTCCAATCGATCCGAACTATGTAGCACTCGCTTCTTTCTGGAATGGAGAAACCTATTCGATTGGAAAAAAATATGAGGAGGCTGCTACTAATTACTTACGCGTGGTTGGATTGGGAGCTTCTGTTGATCCTGAAATTTTAGTGAAGACTCGCTACGGTCTTGGTTATGCACACTTCAATTTACAGAACTACGATAAAGCGTTATTCAGCTTTAAAGAGTTTGTGAATAAAGGAAATAAATCAACTGCGAATTATGCAGATGGTATTATCCGTCTCGGTGATTGTTATTATGTAAGCAAACAATATGACGAAGCACTCGCGCAATACAACAAAGCGAAAGCATTTGGTTCTGCTGACAATGATTATGTGCTCATGCAGTCGGCTGTGATCTATGGTATTCAGCGAAAGTACACTGAAGCTCGAAATCAATTTGCTGAATTGGTGAAGAGTTATCCAAAATCGCAATACCGGGCTGAGGCAATGTTTCAGCGCGGCCAGTTTGAAATTGAACAAGGTAATTACCAGGCGGCTGTCGATGCCTTCACCCAGTTGATTAGAGATGGAGGTAATTCGAAATTTTTACCGTATGCCTTTATCAGACGTGGTGCTGCGTCATTCAACCTGAAGCAATATGATAAAACCATCAGCGACTATCAGGCGGTTATTCAACAATTCCCAAATCATCCAGCAGCACAAGAAGCACTTCTTCCTTTACAGGAAGCGCTCAACACTGCTGGTCGCTCAAGTGAATTTGACAAGTACATCGCTTTGGTAGAGAAGGCCAATCCCAACAATTCGAGTTTAGAAGGATTGAAATACGAAACTGCTAAAAATATCTACTTCGATCAGCAGTATGAAAAAGCAATTGTTAGTTTGAATAATTTCCTGACATCATACCCAGAGACGGCAAAGGCTCAGGAAGCAAAATATTACATCGCAGAATCTCAATATCGCTTGCGCGAATATGACAAAGCAATGGTAATTTATAAGGAGTTAAATAACGACATGACCTTCGCAATGGGAAGCAAGGTTGTCGCTCGCATTGCGGAGATTGAATTTAAAACCGGTAAGTACAACGATGGTATTGCATCATTCCATAGATTGGAGAAATTGGCTACCAATAAGAAAGAGCAGTATAATGCCTGGTCTGGCTTGATGGAGACATTCTATTTACTCACCCAATACGATTCAGCTGATGTGTATGCGCGCATTATTCTTGAGCGTGGAAATATTAATGCAGGTGCGCAAAACAAAGCGTCATTGTATTTAGGTAAGACAGCCATGGCGCGTGGCGATTATGAAGGAGCTAAAGATGAATTCCTCAATACATTAAATGCCGCTCGTGATGAATACGGAGCAGAAGCGAAATATTTGGTAGCGCAGATATTCACTACCAAAAAAGAATATAAGCAGAGCAACGAAACATTAATGAGTCTCAACAACGACTTCGCTGCTTATGAAAACTGGGTGGGTAAGTCGTATTTATTATTGGCAGACAATTTCATTGCCATGGAGGATGTATTCCAAGCAAGGGCAACGCTACAATCACTCATCGATCACTTCCCTCAACAAGCCGTAAAGGATGAAGCGAAGAAGAAATTGATGCAACTTGATCAACAAGAAGCTGACAAGCAAAAGAAAATAGAGGCAGATACAACCGACAATAATCGTTAATCATTTTTTGCGATGAGACTAAAGAACAATATTCAATTCAATACAAAAAAAAGAAACCATTCAGGGTTGCTACTTTTGATATTGGCAATTACTGTACTTTTTCTTCCTTCTGCAGTCAAAGCACAGGATGAAAAGTGGGAGGAGGGAGGAAAAATTGAATCAGTAGAAATTGAAATCGTAAAGCCTCGGGAAATTACTTTACCAAAGGCCAACCGTAATTTTGAGAAAATAGCACCGCGTCCATCAGAACCAATCAAGCCTCCGATTACATATGACTTCCGATCTTTTAATTTTCAGGCACCACAGGTAAATCCATTGGTGAAGCCGTTGAAGCTGAAGCCTGAAAGTAAGTCGAATGTATATGGAGGCTATATCCGCGCTGGCTTTGGTAATTACGTTTCCCCACTTTTTGAAGGCTACATTAACTCAACACGTGATAAGAATAAACTAATCGGAGCACATGTTTATTGGAATGGTTCGGATAAAGGACCTGTAGATGGAAAAAATTCAGGAGGCGGTTCATCTGGTATTTCCCTCTATGGAAAATCATTCAACGACAACATTGCGATTTCGGGTAATGCCGGATTCTCCAATCGATCCACTCATTTCTACGGTTATGTTCCGGACACTGATGTTGATGCAAAATCGATCAAACAATCTTACAATCTCTTAAAGCTTTCAGCCGCATTAGAGAACACCAAGAATTCTGATTTTAAGTATCAGCTAGGAGCAGGTTTTTGTTATTTGTCAGATAAATATGATGCGAGAGAAACCGAGGTTGATTTAAGTTTTAAGTCTTCTTATGATTTAACAGAAGAATCTCAAATCAACATCAAGGCCGATTACATTATTCTCAGTCGCAAAGATTCCGCAATAGAAGCGAAGCCTCGTAATCTTTTTATGGTGACACCTAATTATGCATTTACTCCTATTGAAAATTTAAAACTCAGCGTTGGTTTTGTTGCTGCTTTTGAAAATGATACGATCGATTCAAAGAGTACCCATCTTTATCCGGACGTAAAAGCATCGTACCCGCTTAATCCATCCTTGGATATGGTTGCTTCTTTAACGGGAGGAATTGAAAAGGTCTCTCTGCAATCACTCTCCAATGAAAACTTATGGCTCAACTCGAACATTGATGTGTTCCATACCAATAAGGTATTTGATTTTAGTGTTGGCTTGAATGCTCGTCTTGGCAACAAGGTTGCGGCCTATGGAGGATTATCATTTGCCAATTTAAAGAATTGGTACTATTACCAGAATTCAGAAAAGAATCAGGCAAAGTTTGATGTTGTCTATGACAAGGACGGTATCATGCGGACGAACTTTTACGTAGCATTAAGTTATGCCCAATCGGAGTTTGCCAAGTTTATGGTGCGTGGAGATTATTATGGATATAGCTCAGCTGCTATGCTGCATCGCCCAACGTATAAGCTTACGGCCAACGGATCGTACAACCTGTATCAGAAGTTTATTTTCAGTGCAGACCTGATTGCACAAGGAGGAATGAAAGCGATTGATCCGGTGACAGATAAATCAGTCAAGCTCAGTGGAGCCTTCGACTTGAATTTCAAAACGGAATATTTATTCTCTGAGAGTTTCTCGGCCTTCGTTCAGTTGAACAACATCATGGGCAACAAGTACCCAGTGTTTCTTAACTATCCGGTGAGAGGCTTTCAGGTGATGGCCGGAATTACATGGAGCTTCTAATGATGGTGATCAGTAAACAGTAATCGGTAATCAGTGCCGTTTGAAACTGATTACTGATTACCGAATACCGATTACCTTTTTTCAACAGGTATAAAATCACATGAACTGTTCATCAAACTTGTGCTCCCCTCACTTTTAAAGAACGCTTGTATCCGTGAGATTTTAGCTTATTTTTGTATAATTACCTTGTTCCTCACACTTTAACAATCCGGACATGGCCCGAAGAAAAAAGCAAAACGAAGAATCTGAAAATCTTAACAATACTACCAACGAGTCGGATGATACGTTTGGTCTTCCTGAAATTGAATACGAACCGCTTAAGCGCGATGAGCCTGTAGCAGAAGAACCAAGAGTAACCGAAACGGTAGAAGAAGAAACGCCTGTTTACGAGGCACAACAAGAATCGGTTGGTACTGAAGAGGAACAATACGTTCCTGATTATCTTGATGAAGAGAAGTCCAGTAATATGCCAACTATATTAGCTGTTTTAGTTATTGTACTGGTTGCGGGGGTTGCCGCTTGGTTCTTTGGTTTTCATCAACCAAAGCTTAGAGCAGAAGAAGAAAAAATCAGGGTAGCGCAAGTGCTTGAAAATGAAAAAGCTCGTAAGCAACAAGCGGATCTGATTGCTGAACAGGCGCGTATGGATGCGGAGAAAAGGGCAGCCGATTCGTTAGCTGCATTGAAGCCGGCCGAAGGAGCAATCGAAACACTAAGAGAGCGTTCTGGCCGTTACTATGTTGTTGTGGCCAGCGCCATTGATGATGATCTTATTATGGACTACGCAAAAGATTTGAGTAAGAAAGGTGTGAGTAGTAAAATCATTCCTCCTTTTGGTAAGACGAAGTTCTATCGTATTGCCATTGATGTAGCCGATACGTATGCCGATGCCCAAACCAATGCTGACAGCAAGAAGGGTGGGGATTACGGCAATGACGTTTGGGTTGTTAAGTATTAAAGGATAACCTCTTTGAGGGAATTTTTTAGAACAGATACTTTGCCTTCTTTCACTTGAAATAGATTAAGTATGAGCGAGCAGGATCAGGAAAGAAAAAATAGACAAATAGCTTTAGTCTCTACTATTGGTATTCATACTGTCCTTTTTGTTTTGATGTTTTTATTGGTCGCTTACCGCGCACCTGATCCTCCTTTATCTGATCTTGGAGCGGGAATTGAATTAAACATTGGCTTTGATGATGAGGGAGGAGGAGATGATCCAATGATTACCCCTGTTGGTGATAATGGAGATCAACAAGAGGAAGTTCAAGACAAAACTGAAGACGCTCAACAGCAAGAAGAAGTAAAGGAAACCGTTAAAGAAGAAACAAAAGCTGAAGCTCCAAAAGAAGATGAGAACCTCATCACTTCTGATGACGAGAGTTCTGTCGTTATAAAGAAGAAAGACGAAGTAAAGCCAGCGGATAAACCGAAAGAGAAAGTAGAAGAGAAAAAGCCAGAAGTAAAATCAGAGAAACCTCAGGCAGTTTTTAAACCAACTGAAAAGAAGACTGAATCAGATGCAAATGCTGGTGGCTCTAAGGAAGGCACTCCGGGAAGTGAAGGCGATGATGCTGGTAAGACCGGCAATAAAGGAAAGCCAGAAGGAACCCTTGTTAAGGGAGGTCAATACACAGGTACCCCCGGTGGTGGAGGATCTAGCCTGGAATTATCGGGTTGGGCATGGGATCAAAAACCAAATCCTGATGTGCCAAATAATGAATCGGGACGACTCGTTTTCGAAATTAAAGTAGATGAAAATGGTGACATCATTTCCATCAAAACATTAGAGCGAAGTGTAAGCCAGGAAGCAGAACAAATCTGCCGCAAGGAAATACAGAAGCTATCGTTTACTCAAACCGGTACAAACGTTCCTGCTATCTCTACTGGGAAAATCACGTTTGTAGTTCGATCGAAATAGTAATCCGTGTTATCTAACACCGATTACCGATAACCATTAACCGATTACTTTTCTCTATCTCATCTTCCCACGCTTAATCAAATACGTCTGAAGAATGACATGAAAGTCTGCTTTGACGTCTACTTCTATAAAATCGATCTTATACTGATTGCAACGCATCTTAAGTTCTTTTAAGAATGCTTCCGAATCA
>JANODK010000169.1:0-24434 GCA_031412655.1 Chryseolinea sp. | reverse complement strand
GAATGCATTGCTATTCTACCTAACACTCTAAACGTAATGGGCTTCATTGTCATCGAAAGATTTCTTGTCGGCATCACATGCCTTCTTCAAGTCTTGTGCTTTCTTTGAAACAAACTCTTTTGTCTTTTGCTTTCTGCTGCCGGTCAGCAACCAGGTTGCCAACAAGGCTCCTGATGCAAGGCCTACTCCGATCATGATTTTTCTGGTATTACTCATGTTACAAAATAACTTGAATTCTCTTGTATTTGTTTCACCACACATAAAAAAATGTTTTGCATCGTGTAATTTGCCATCGAAAAATTTTACGACTCCTTGAATACATCAATACATATTAAACGAACGTCTGTTCTTAACAGAACGGCATCTCTTTTACCAGCATCTAAAAGCATAAGCAACCGCGCCCTTATCATCAATGCATTAGCCGGAGGAAAATCCGCATTGCATAATCTTTCGGACGCAAACGATACTCAGTTGATGTTGCGTTTGGTTAACTCGGCTGATAAGGTAATTAATGCTGAAGACGCTGGAACTACCATGCGATTCTTAACCGCCTACTTTTCGGTAACCCATCATCAGAAAATCCTTACGGGAACGGACCGGATGAAAGAAAGACCGATCGGAATTTTAGTTGACGCCTTACGTCTGTTAGGAGTTGAGATTGAATATTTAGAGAAAGAAGGATATCCATCACATGAAATAAAAAAGTTCTCTGGCCAAAAGGTAAATACCATTCGCATTCGCGGAGATGTAAGCAGCCAATACATTTCTGCTTTGATGATGATCGCTCCAACGCTTCCAAATGGTTTAATACTTGAACTTGAGGGAAAAATTGGAAGCAGACCCTACATTGAAATGACTGCTTCGTTGATGAAACATTTTGGCGTGAACTCCACTTTCGTTGGGAGTACCATAACCGTTCCATCGCAAAAATATAATCCAAATACTTTTACAGTTGAGTCCGATTGGTCGGCTGCCAGTTATTGGTTTGCTTTTGCTGCCCTTGCCGAACAAGCCACAATACAACTACCGCGATTGAGTTTACAATCTCTTCAGGGCGATAGCGCCATCGTAAACATTATGGAGGCGTTGGGTGTAAAAGCTGAGATGAAAAACGAGCTGCTTGTTTTAAAAAAACAACAAAATCAATCATCCATAGAATGGGATTTTACACATTGCCCTGACTTGGCCCAGACGGTTGCCGTTGTATGCGCAGCAAAAGGAATCGAAGGTCACTTTACAGGCCTTGAAAGTTTGCGTATAAAAGAAACCGATCGCATCGCAGCACTTCAGAACGAGCTTCGAAAAATTAATGCTGATCTCATCGAAATTGACACTTCGCACTGGACGTTGAAGCCTTCAAAGAATTTACCTTCAAGCGCAGAATTTAAAACCTACAAAGATCATCGCATGGCCATGGCCTTCGCTCCTTTGGCAACACTCATGGATGTTGAAATTGAAAATCCGGATGTGGTGAGGAAGTCGTATCCAAGTTATTGGAATGATATGAAATCTTTTGGATTCGAAATTAAATGAGAAGGCAGAGGAAGGAGGTACGAGGTTTGAATAACGAGGTACGGTAAAGGAAAATCATACATCTCAAATCTGAAGTCTCAAATTTTATATTGCTTTCTCGATCAATGAATTGAAATAGGGAACTGCTTTTATCAATCGGCTTCCATACCACGAAAACATTTCACCATCCACCAATATTATTTTAGAAGTCGGGCTGATGGCCTGAAGTTCTTCAATGTGCTTTTCGCGAAATGGATACGGCTCCGATGAAAGGAAAATGTAATCTGGTTTTAAGGCTTGTATCTTCTCATCAGTCAATTCAGGATAACGTATTTCATATTCCAACGCGTTTCTGAAACCAAGATGATCAAGAAGGGAATGAATAAATGTATATGTCGCAGCGCCCATCCAGGGCTTTCTCCAGATCAGGTAAAGAACAGATTGCCCTGAACCCTTACCAGTTGAATTTAAGCCTGTCTGAGTATCCGATACCAGCTGTTTAGACTCAGCAATCTTATTTGTCATTTCTCCCATGGACAAAATCATGGAAAGTGAATCTTCAATTGAAAGGATGTCGCTCATCCAAACCGGGTATTTCTCCTTTAAGCGTCTGATACCCTCTTCAAAATTCTCCTCTTTGTTCCCAAAAATTACATCGGGTCTCAGTTCGTCTATTTCATTAAAATGAAAATTCTTGGTTCCGCCAACAATGGTTTTGGTTCGCACCCAACCTTCGGGGTGCACACAAAATTTTGTAATGCCAACCACTTTTTCACCCAGACCGAGGTCGGCTAGCAATTCAGTTTGGGAAGGAACTAATGAAATAATTCTTCGTGGAGGAAATGGAATAGTAACAGGATGACCGAGTTGATCGATAAATGTGCGCGTCATCTTCCAAATGTATAGAAGATAAAGAATGAATGTAAGAACTTCTTACTGAAATGAGATGTAAAAGCCCGACTTGGGTATAAGGAGATTTAAAAAAAACGCACAGAGCGCGCAAAGAAAAGACCCTCTCTATAAAAACTTTGCGACCCCGTGCGTAGACCTTTATTCAGCCTCGATTGGCTGATGAAGCTGGTTTGGAATTCGGATTCGGAATGTCGTTCCTTCTCCGTAAATTGACTCTACTTCAATTGTTCCGTTAACCCGCTGAATTGTATCCTTAACAATAAACAACCCGATACCACTTCCGTGTGATTGGTCAGTGTTTCGGAAGAATAAATCAAAGATTTTCTCCTTCCCTTCTGGCTCAATACCTATACCGTTATCGGTGATGCAAATATCACAAAAATCCCCGGTAACAGTGGCATCCATTTTCACGAACGAGCTCGTTTTTCTTACATCGCAATACTTCATTGCATTTGAAAGAATATTCGTTACGATTGTCCGAACCCGAACTAAATCAGAATAAAAATCAACCTCCCCGGATAGACTAATGGTGGTTGCAACCTTATGGGTGTGGAACTGATTTTGTAATGTTTCAGTCTCTTCTGTAAGCAATTGCTTCAGATCAATATGCTGGCGTTGAAGGGCTAATTTATCATGTCGGAAAAAATGCGTCATCTCATCAATGAATGAATCTAATTTTACCAGACTTTTTTTGATCATGGCAATATATTGATTCTTTTCATCAGCCGATGCCCGCTCCGCCAGACTTACCAATCCTAATACGGACTGTAAAGGAGCCTTTAAATCGTGAGTGGTTTTGAAAATGACTTGATCGAGCTGTTGATTCGCCAGAAGCAGAGTATTCTCCCTCTCTTTTTTAGCCGTTATATCATGAAGGTTCAGAACTAAACCCTTCACGCTGTAATTTTCCAATAAATTGGAAACCTGAATATCAAAGTAAAATTGTTTTCCGCTCTGGGTAATGAAGGGGACATCGGTCAATACCTGTGTGGCATTTGCAGCCACTGAATCTTTCCATGTATCTAAAGTTTGTCTATTAACAAAGTCAACCAGATTTCTACCCACCAACGAGACAGGTTCAATACCGAAAACCCGGGCTGTAGAGGATGACAGGTAGCGAATTCGAAATGCCTTATCTACAACGATACTAACATCGACAGCATTTTCTACCAGCTCCTTAAACAAGGCATCATTACCTTCAATTTTTCCCACACCATTCATCATCCTCTATGCTTTCCCTCGGGTTCTATTTTAAAAACTAAAAAACAATCGTTTGTGAATTTTTCTAAATCAATATAGCCATACTACTCAACTGGGTCGACACTTTTAAACTGGCAGCACCCACTACGGCCTGATTTAGCTCAAACTTCAGTTTGCCATCAATTACTTTAAAGTTGATGCAGCTACCTTTCTGTGCCATTCCATTTCCATCAGTAACAGTCAGAACTGATTTTGTAGCGATGCTTCCTTTAATCGAATCGAAATCTCTATTCTTCGACTTTCCTACATATACTACCTGACAATCGCCTGCTTCCGCTGCAGAGGCCAGCTTCCTAATAACATACTTCTTAACTCCCTTTGGTTTGTTGTCGTACCACTGTTTAAGGGTGGCGAAAACATTGTCGTCTCCAATTACACCAACAACAAAATCTCCTGCTTCAGATTCATTTGGCCACTGCACATACTTGATAAAGTTGTACAGCATGGCGGCATGAATCTCATGGTTTGGTCTTTCCTGTGCCGAAGCAGTAGTAAAAAATAAGACCGAGAAACATAAAAAAATAATAGTTTTCATAGTTTACATTTAGATGGGCTTTTACGAAGCTATGAATTTAATATGAATTTCTAAATGAATAAACCCCGGGGAGTTACCCCCGAGGTTTTCCAAACAACCCTAAATCTTACTATATCAGGATGGCCATAGAGGTAAGCGAGCCCGAAACTTTGAGGTTCGATGCATCAATTACTTTCTGGTTCAATTCAAATTTCATTTTGTTATCAATTGTCTTAAAATTGATAGCGCTTCCCTTCTCACCTAAACCGTTCTTATCTGTAATCACCAAAGTGCCTTTGCCTTTCGTCTTCTCATTCACACCCGCAAATTCTCCACTCTTTGATTTATCAATATATACTACCTGGCAATCCGTAACATCGGCTGCTGAGTTGAACTTCTTTATAACATAGGTCTTTGATCCACGTGGCTTGCCGCCATACCATGAATTCAGTGTGTTGTACACCTCAGTATTACCTACAACACCAATAACAAATTCTCCTGAGGTTGCGTGATCAGGCCACTGTACATAGCGAATGAAGTTAAACACCATCATTGAGTACACTTCATGCATCGGTCTTTCTTGTGCAAAAGCACTTCCACTCATCAGGAGGGCAGCGATTGCGAGAGCTTTAATTTTGTTCATAATCAATTACTTCTTGGTTTGTTTGTGATACAAAAATAGACTCCCCCAACTGCATGGAAGAGTCTATTCAGACTGCGATCTTTCGAATGTAAGATTTGCACTTTATTTCAAGTTGATGAAATCGTGTGCAGGTTTGAGCCACCAGAGAACCCTCTAAATAAGGCCATTTATGCTCTAAACATCATTATTGCGATCAATACCAAAGTGACATTCCTGTATTTTAAAAGTAATGAAATGAGCAGGGAAGCAACACCTCAATCAAAAAATGCAAGAGTTCATTTGTCTTTACGGGTGGAATCTAAACAAGCTAAGCAAAGAGACTTTTTGCTGTTAGACTTATCATTGAATATTTTGGCCTTATTTGTTTTCTAACAATGCAGTAACATCCTAATATATTGTCTGTATTCAGATGTCACTTCCCCTTATTCTATAAATGGAAAAACCCCAGAGTTACCCCCGAGGCTTTCCAAACAACCCTAAATCTTAATACTATATAAGGATGGCCATCGAGGTAAGTGAGCCCGAAACTTTGAGGTTCGATGCTTCAATTACTTTCTGATTCAATTCAAATTTCATTTTGTTATCAATTGTCTTGAAATTGATAGCACTTCCTTTCTCGCCTAAACCGTTCTTATCGGTAATCACTAAAGTGCCTTTACCTTTCGTCTTCTCGTTCACCGCTGCGAATTCTCCACTCTTTGCTTTGTCGATATATACTACCTGGCAGTCCGTAACTTCGGCTGCAGAGTTAAACTTTTTAATAACATACGTCTTTGATCCACGTGGCTTGCCGCCATACCATGCATTAAGTGTATTGTACACTTCTGTGTTTCCCACTACACCGATAACAAATTCTCCTGACGCTGTGTGATCAGGCCATTGTACATAGCGAATGAAGTTAAACACCATCATTGAGTACACTTCATGCATCGGTCTTTCTTGTGCAAAAACACTTCCGCTCATGATGAGGGCAGCTAATGCGAGGGCTTTCATTTTTTTCATAATCAATTATTTTTTGGTTCGTTTGTGATACAAAAATAGGCTCCCCCATTTTCACGGAAGAGCCTATTCAGACTGCGATCTTTCTGATGTATTATTTACACTTCTATTTTAGGTACCTAAAATCGTGACCCGATTTTAATTGCAGTAAAAACTCATAAATCAGATTAATTACACTCTCTACATCGTCTTTATGCACCATTTCTACTGTGGTGTGCATGTATTTTAAAGGTAAGGAAATGAGCGCAGAAGCAACACCTTCAGCAGAATATGCAAAGGAGTCTGTATCAGTACCCGTTGAGCGTGAAACTGCCTGACGCTGGAAGGCAATTTTCCGCTTTTGCGCAGTTTCAATGACCATTTTCAGCACATTCGTTTGCACAGCTGGCCCATAGCACAACACCGGTCCACTACCTGCTTTCAGATTGCCGCTCTCCTTTTTATTATACATCGGAGACTGCGTATCGTGTGTTACATCTGTGCAAATAGCAAGGTCTGGCTTAAGTCTACGGGAAATCATTTCTGCTCCGCGTAAACCGATTTCCTCCTGAACAGCATTTACTATATATAGACCAAACGGAAGTTTCTTCTTGTTTTCAGAAAGTCTGCGCGCTACTTCGGCAATCATAAACCCGCCCATACGATTGTCAAGGGCACGGCCAACCAGCCAATTTTTGTTCATTTCCATCAGTTCATCCTGGAAGGTAATGACACAACCTACATGTACACCTAAAGACTCTACTTCCTTTTTTGATTCTGCTCCAATGTCAATGAAGATGTTCTTGAGATTAGGAGTTTCTTCTTTTCCTGCATCACGAACGTGAATGGCCGGCCAGCCAAATACGCCTTCAACAATTCCTTTATCAGTATGGATATTGACACGCATAGAAGGAGCGATCTGATGATCTGATCCACCGTTTCTCCTTACATAGATGTATCCATCATCGGTAATGTAGTTTACAAACCAGGAGATTTCATCGGCATGGGCTTCGATCACTACTTTAAAGGGTGCCTTCGGATTAACTATTCCGACAACGGTTCCATACGTATCAACAATGTGCTCATTGACGTAGGGCTTAATGTAATCCAACCAGATTTTTTGTCCGGAAGATTCAAAGCCGGTGGGCGATGCATTATTTAAATAAGTGTAGAGAAATTGTTTGCTTTTTTTATCCATTGTTTTAGTTCCAAGTTTCAAGTTCAAAGTTCCAGGTTCAAAGTTTAAGTTAATCGTTAAAAGTTAATTGTTAAAAGTTAATTGTTAATGGTCTTAATCATTTGAGTTTCTGGAAGCTGGAAATTCATTATTCTAAATTCTAACTCCTAAATTCTATATTCTCTACACTAAAACACCCAATCCCCACACCCACGATTAACAATTAACCATTAACTTTTAACCTATCACTACAATGGAATGTTGCCATGCTTCTTCTTCGGTAAAGTTGCTACTTTATTTTTAAGCATATCAAATGCGCGAATCAATTTCTCACGGGTTTGATCGGGATAAATTACCTCATCAATGTATCCGCGGTTTGCGGCACGATAAGGATTTGCAAATTTAGCAGTGTACTCTTCTACCTTTTCATCCAATTTTGCTTTCGGATCTGCGGCTTCTGAAATTTCTTTCTTGAAAATAATTTCCGCTGCGCCTTTCGCTCCCATCACAGCAATTTCAGCGGAAGGCCACGCGTAGTTTAAATCGGCACCGATGTGTTTGGAATTCATAACATCATACGCACCACCGTATGCTTTGCGGGTGATAACCGTAACACGCGGAACAGTCGCTTCAGAAAACGCATAAAGCAATTTCGCTCCGTTGGTTATAATGGCATTCCATTCCTGATCTGTGCCCGGCAAAAATCCAGGAACATCTTCCAATACCAACAACGGAATATTAAAACAATCGCAGAAGCGAACGAAGCGAGCTGCCTTTACACTTGAGTCAATATCCAATACACCCGCAAGCGATGCAGGTTGATTACCTACAATACCAATACTTCTTCCTGCTAATCGTGCAAAGCCGATAACAATATTCTCTGCGAAGTTTTTATGTACTTCGAAGAAACTTGCATCATCAACAATTCCCTGAATGACTTCGCGCATATCATACGGCTGATTGGGATTGGCCGGAATGATATCATTTAAAGATGCACGTATTTCATTACCTATGGTATAGGTAATCATCGGCACATCGTCTTCGCAATTCTGCGGAACGTAGCTCAGCAACTTTTTAATGTAATTGATACACTCCACTTCGTTGGCACAAGCAAAATGAGTAACACCACTTTTTGTACTGTGTGTTGTTGCTCCACCCAATTCTTCGGCTGTTACATTTTCATGCGTCACCGTCTTCACAACGTTTGGTCCGGTAACAAACATGAAAGAGGTATTCTCCACCATCAAAATAAAATCGGTAATAGCCGGAGAAT
Organism: Chryseolinea sp.; assembly: GCA_031412655.1. Taxonomy (GTDB): domain Bacteria; phylum Bacteroidota; class Bacteroidia; order Cytophagales; family Cyclobacteriaceae; genus Chryseolinea. Next base: position 16,165 of record JANODK010000169.1, on the reverse strand, counting down.
AAACTGCACCACCAGCGCACGGGCCCATGATGGCGGATATTTGTGGAATAACTCCTGAGGCTAATGTATTGCGATAAAATATATCGGCATATCCACCAAGTGAAACAACACCTTCCTGAATACGCGCGCCACCCGAATCATTCAAACCAATAACGGGTGCACCATTCTTCATGGCGAGGTCCATAATCTTTACAATCTTCTCGGCATGAGTTTCAGATAGTGATCCACCAAACACAGTAAAATCCTGTGAGTAAATATAGACGAGTCTGCCGTGAACTGTTCCGTAACCTGTTACTACACCATCGCCTAAATAATATTCTTTATCCAGACCAAAGTCTTTGCTGCGGTGCAACACAAACTTGCCGAGTTCTTCAAATGATCCTTCATCCATCAAAAGCAAAACACGTTCGCGAGCCGTTAACTTTCCTTTGGCGTGTTGTTGCTCAATGCGCTTCTCTCCTCCACCCAAAAGTGACTCCTGATTTTTAAGTTCCAAGGCATCAAATTTTTCCTGAAGGATGGGATCTTTGATTTTTCGTTTCGACATAGCGTTGAAGAATTTGGGTAAATATAATGGGTGGCAAGGATGTCTCATCTTATTACAACTCAAGTTTTGAACGAAATACATTTTAAACCGCGGAGGACGCAGAGTTTCGCAGAGAAAATCGGCTAATATCGCCAGTGAAATGTCACGTTTTATAAAAATCCTCTGCGTACCTCTGCGCCCTCTGCGGTTTGCTCTTCTCAATAGGGCTTTAGCCCTTATTCCTCCTGTTGATCGTGGGCAATATATTTGTAATTTTACGCGCCTTTCGGAGCACCATGGAGAACAAGTTTGCCATTATTGATATGGGTACCAATACCTTTCATCTGCTAATTGCAGCAGCGGATGAGCGCGGTTATCATGTTACCCATCGCGATCGGCTAGTGGTAAAGATTGGCGAGGGCGGAATAAACCACGGCTACATTACGGAAGAAGGTATTCATCGGGCGCTTCTCGCCATGCAGAGTTTTAAAAATGTAATTGAAGAACAAGGTGTAAAAAAGGTATACGCCTTTGGCACCAGCGCGCTTCGCAATGCGCGCAATGGAAAGGATGTGGCCGAGCGTATAAAAGCTCTTACCAATATTGACGTCTCCATTATCTCCGGAGAAAAAGAAGCAGAGTTTATTTACATGGGCGTAAAGTCCGCACTCGATATGGGGCGTGAAAGATCGCTGATTATTGATATTGGTGGCGGAAGTGTTGAATTTATTTTAGGCGACAACAATAATGTGTATTGGAAACAAAGTTTTGAAATGGGTGCGCAACGTTTGCTGGAACAATTTCAAAAAAATGATCCGATCACAACTGACGAAATAAAAAAACTGGACGAACATTTTTCAAAAGTTCTCACTCCACTCTTTGAAGCCTTACAACAATACCCAACCGATATTCTGATTGGCTCTTCCGGAACCTTCGATACGTTAAGCGACATCTTCTGCATTCAACATGACATTCATAAATCTCCGGAAGAAATTGAAACACCTTTAAGTCTTGCAGGCTTTTATGATATCTATGCAGAACTCTTAACAAAGAACCGCGCAGAGCGAATGTTAATTCCCGGCATGATTGAAATGCGTGTGGATATGATTGTTGTAGCCTGCTGCCTCATCCGTTATCTATTAGAACAACATACCTTCAATCGTGTTCGTGTTTCTACCTATGCACTTAAAGAAGGTGTGCTTGCTTCCATTATTCAGGAAATAAAAATCACAGCTTGAAATTATTGTTGGTTGATTGTTGTTGGATGTTCGGGGTTGATGTAATTTCAAAATTTATTAAATTCATTTTCATTGAAGAATATTAAACTTAGATTTTTAGTACTATTTGTTCTCCTGATAGTTTTTTCTCAGCAATACATATATGCTCAAGTAGCAATTGCCAAAGGGATAAAGGAAGAAACGTTCGAGTTTGTTAAGCGAGATACTACTTCCTTAAAACTGGATGTGTACACTCATCCTAATATACCAAAGAATAGTCCGTGCATCATTTTTGTTTTTGGTGGTGGCTTCATTACCGGCAAACGGGATGAAGAATTTTACAATACTTACTTCAACACGTTAGTTGAAAATAAATATGTAGTGGTCTCCATCTCGTATCGATTGGGATTAGAAGGAATAAAACGTTTTACAAATTTTAGCTCAACACCACTGAAGTCTGCCGTTGACCTTGCGGTGGAAGATTTGTTTGATGCTACCAAGTGGGTATTGAAAAATGCAAATAAGATGGGCATTGATACTACCAAAATTATTCTCTCCGGATCAAGCGCTGGTGCGATGACCGTTCTGCAGGGTGATTTTGAAAAGCGTAACAAAACGGAGTTAGGTAAGATGTTGCCTGAAAAGTTTCAGTATGCCGGGGTAATTGCTTTTGCCGGAGCAGTTGTAACCGACAATGGAAGATTAAAATATAAAATTAAACCCGCACCTACCATGATGTTTCATGGCAGTAGTGACAAGATGGTATTTTACAACCGAATGTATTTTTTCAACCGTAGTGTAAACGGATCAAATGCAATAGCCGAAGTATTTAAAAAACATAATTACCCCTATTACTTTTATCGAGTCGAGGGGATGGGGCATGAAGTAGCAGCGAGTCCGATGGAAGATAATTTAAAAAGCGTTTTGTGGTTTATCAGTGAATATGTTCTGAAGCAAAAAAATTATCAGATTGAACATACCTTCAATGATATGGACGCGAAGCGTGATTTATTTCTTACACAAGACGATCTGCTTAAGAAAAAGAAAAGCCCTGTTAAGAAAAGAAAAAAATCAAAAGCTCACTAGCAGTTTATCCATTGCATTTGAAAAGCTACACGATTGGATTCAATAAAGACCTTTGTGATTCTCCAAAAATTCCCTCCCTCCCTTACAACTTTCAACATTAAAACTCGACCACACAAAATCATATAAGCCAGGCAGCAGATATACTTTCTTGTATCCTTTGGAAGAAAGTAACAATGTGAATTTAATCGACTCTTCATTTCCGTAAATTAATATGGAAGCATTCATATTCAATGGTAAGGATTGTGTTTTGAATGCAGCCTCTTCTACATGTATTGCGTTCTTCATGCGTCCAAGATTTCGATACGATTCCATTCCAGTAACAGCATTGTTGTATTGCGCTGCTACGCGTGTGTCATAAATAAGAAGACCTTTTGTTTCTCTCAACAAAGCCAATGTGCGTGGCGCGTCAAGCAACATAAAAGGAGTTGTTTTTTCAATGAAAGAAATATCTTTTTGACTGGCAATTAAACTATGGATACCTCCCAACAAATGATACACAGTAGTAAAGCCATTATCGTGTAGTTCCTTCGCAGCCCTTGCTCCATCGCCATCACCGCTTGATGAATAGATGAGAATGGATTGTTGCTTAAACTTTGACAACTCATTTATTCTATTTTTGAATTCAGAGTATGGAATATTGATTGCACCCTTTACTCTGCCTACATTATTTTCAGCAATGCTGTCCGTTGAATTAAACTGACCGGCTGGTCTTATGTCTACAACAATCGCTTTCTTACTCTTTATTATAGTTACTGCTTCGTTGAACGAAAGATTTTTAAATGAAAGACTCGAAACGATCCAGTCTTCCTTGCACGGAAAATCTTTTTCACTGAGTTGATTTAAAACAGACATTCCACCGTTCAGATTATAAAAATTCGTAAATCCTTTTTCTGACAACAGTCTGCTCACTCTGCGGCTTCTCTGACTATGAGAACAATAAAACACAATTGTTTTGTCTTTATAATGTTCAATGGTATCCATGTTATTTCGAATGGCTTCAATCTCTAAATTGATTGCGCCTTTCAAATGGCCTTGATTTAAACTGGCGTACCGGGAAGTATCACTGTATTCTCCAGCCGATCGAACATCCACCAACAACAAATTCGGATTATTTAAAAAAAGTTTACAAAACTCTTTGGCATAGATGGTTTTGTAGAGACTATCGTAATGAAAAGGTAATTGAGATTGTGCTGAAGCGCAAAAAGAAAACGCTAGAAGGGTTATAGAAAGCAGGCGTTTCATAGTTGGGGTAGTTTGTTGCTGAATTTATTCGTTCACATTCCATCTACTTTTTAAAGCAGAGCAATGTTTATCTCTCAACGTTAAAACAAGAATGAAGTCTATTAAAAACTGATCTTATTGAAAGTTCTTCTCCGGATTCACAAACAATTAAGTTGTTACTTCTGCTTCACAACGGTTGCTGCCATTTTTCCATCCATCAGATACTGATCAATCCATCCCATCCAATACTTCGTCACTTCTCTGGCCCTCACCGGGTCGGAGGCATTGTGCATGGGAATTGGCCACGCAATAAACTTTGTCGTTACGCCATTGTCTTTTAAAGCATGGTAAAGTTTATACGATTGCGTAACGGTAACTCTCGGGTCTTGAGTATTCGCTAGTATCAATGTTGGTGCAGTAATCTTGTGCGCGTATGTAATAGGCGATTGATCAATGTAGCCTTGCATGCTTCCTGTGTAAGGAGATCCACCAAGCGTCTTCCCTCTGGCAATATTTCCATCACTCAGATTGTATTGATCTACCATATCCGTTACAGCCGCACCTGCAACGGCCGCTTTCCAAACTGGATAATTTCCAGCAAGCCATGCCGTCATATAGCCACCATACGACCAACCCGTTACGGCCATGCGTGTGGAATCAATTACGCCTCTTCCCGTTAGCTTCTTCACACCTTCCATAACATCACGACCAGGGCCTGCTCCTGCATCTTTTATTATGGCCGTTTTGTATTTGCTTCCTAAGTTATCGCTTCCGCGATAGTTTGGTTCAAAAACAAAATAGCCTTCGTTAGCAAAGAGTTGCGAGCGTGGCGCAAAATTCTCTATTGACGCAGCATTAGGACCACCGTGGATAATTAATACCAAGGGGTATTTTTTTCCAGCCGCGAAATTTGTTGGATACGTTAACGTGCCGCTGTGTTGAAATCCCTCTAATTGCCAACGCAAAGTTTCAGTTTTGCCCAGCGACATCGACTTTATTTCACCATTGAAATCCGTAAGCTTCTTTGGAACCGAAGTAGCATTGGCCATATAAAAAAGTTCGGCTGGCTGCAAGGGGTCAGTGCCGATAAAAGCGATACTGCCATTTTTTCCTACTGTCGCGTCAACCCAAAACGACCAGTTGGGGCTAATGCTGCCAAGGTTAATTTTTCGGGCAGCACCATCCAAAGGCTGAATCCACAGAGATGTTCGGTTATCATCATGCCCACCAACTAAAAGGCTCTTGCCATCCGGCATCCATATTGCCTGATAGATATCACGATCTAATGTAGTCGTCAAACTTTTTCCTTCTCCGGTTGTAGGTGTTGTAACCCAGATGTCATTTGTATTTCCGCTTATAGCTTCTCTGGTATACCAATATGAAAGTTTTCCATCCGGTGAGAACGAAGGGTAGCCTTCAAACTGCTCTCTTTTTGTAAGCGGCTTTATGGTTTCATCCAAAACATTTAATAACTGAATGCTTCGATAAGGATTGTCGCCTGAATAAGAAGTGATGACTTTAACAAAAGCAATCGTTTTTCCGTCTGGCGACCAAGACAACGGTGATGATGGAGCTCCTGGCGGAATCGTAACAGGCAATGTCCATGTGCCAGAAGTTAAGCGTTTCGCAACACCACCTCGTGTGCTGATCAGCCAAATATGAGAAGGTGTTCTAACAGATGAAACAAACATATCGTTATTGCCCACTTCGAATGCATCGTACCCTTTCTCTGCCAGGTCTTTATTAGGTGGTTCATCAGCAGCAACAAATGCTATTGAAGCGCCATCGGGATTCCATGAATAGTGCTGAACTCCTTTCGGTGCTTTCGTGATTTGCTGAGCTTCGCCTCCTCCCATATTCAACACGAAAAGTTGAAGTAAAGCTTCTTTTCCCGGACCTGTCTTGCCTAAAAAAGCTAACTGATCACCTTGAGGCGACCATCGTGGTTGCGATACATTCAAACGATCAAATGTTAATGGACGATTTTGTCCTGATACAATATCTACCAGTACCAACTCGGTATTGAACCGATTCAATTCATAATCAGGACGGGATACTACCATCACGATGCTCTTACCATTGGGTGAAATCTGTGGATCAGAAAGGTTGACCAGTTTGCCCAAGTCGGCAATCTCAAATTTTTTCTGCGCTTGAATGCAGGTAGATATACTAAGCAATAGAACTATAAGAATCTTTGAATAAACAAAACGTTTCATAGGGTTTGGATTTTTGTAAATAAAGATGAATGGATCAAGCGATCTAAATTTAAGAAAATACTGCTTAAATCTATACCCGCTCATCAACACTCTTTAAACATCGAATCGGTTTTTGATAGATGTCCTATTCGCTCTTGATTTTATCTTTTTGAATGGGTGAATAATCTATTTTGATTTGACCATTCACCACAAGCTTTTCAAAATAACATTTAACACCGGTGGCAACATTCATGTCTTCAACATTTTGAATATGAAAGTGCAGATGTGGTTCAGAAGAATTTCCGGAGTTACCACACAGGTCAAGGAACTCTCCTTGTTTTACTTTTTGCCCCTGCTTTATTTGTATGTAATGTTGATAGGTGGGTGCGTTTTTCCGCTAGTCATCATTTGACTTTTACAATCCCTGTCCTGTATAAGTCCAGTGCTTTTTGTAAAATATTTTCTATTGTCTTTACGGGTAAATCTTTGTTCGGATTAATTCTAAAAATTTTCATTCGCGAGCGATTACCTTCTTCTAATTTAGGGTGATCCAGGTATTTTCCCTCCACCATAAGAATATAAGGTTCATCTGTTTTTTTGTCAGTCCATAAATAACAGAACATTTTTTTCTTGTAACAGAAACACGGCATTCCGTATTTCTGTGTTTCGGTAGTATTTACATCTTGTTTAAGAATTATGGCGCGTAAAGCAAGTAGGCAACTCTTGTTTGGTTCTGTTTTACTCAAATAATAATTATCAATTTCTCGAAGCATATATTACTTGCTATTCACTCTCTGTCTAATGGCAAATATTGAAGGGATTAATATTAGGACAACGTTTAGCTATAAAACGTATGCGTTTAAATACCTACGTCTTTGTCCCACATTGCTGACGAAATTTAACAGCACACACTTTAAGAACCTACAATACAGCATATGTTTTATAGCTTTTGTTGGCTGCTGCTATGCATTGTCCCAAACTTTTAGCATTTCAGTCAACTCGTTGTAATCTTCAGCTACGTATCCGTCAAGCGGGTCGAATTTAGTTTTATAGTCAATAAAGTATTGTCTTGCTTTCTGGTCACCCGATAATGTTGCTATAAATAATTTGTCAGCTAAACCCTCAACGTACTTCTCTGCGTGTTCGAATTCCTTAATCACGCGATCAATTTCGATTCTACTGTACTTTCGAATCCCTTTATTGATTTTAATTCTCCTCTGAACCTCTTTATTTTTAAAGTATACTTTCTCAGAAGTCCAGAGAGTTGATTTAAAGTTTAGATCGTCACCTGTCGGAAGATATTTTATTTCCTCAATAATTAAAGTGTCTCCAGTCGCGCGAATTTTACAAGAAGTTAAGGCGTCCCAGAAGTCGAGAATTTTATCTTGATCACATACTGCTAAGACAAATTCTGAATAAATCTTTTCGTTGTCCTTCGTCTCAGAGTATCCACATAGTGCTATATCCTTTCCATTTGTGAAATGAAAAATTGTCTCAGGTTTAGAGTCAGCATATTGATTTGAAGGGCAAGCGCATTCCCTTTCTTGAGTCTGTCCCCAAGAATTAATTGTCAGTCCGATTGTTAATATGAAAACGAATCTCATTAGCATAGTTGCAGCCAACAATTGTATATAGAACATATGACCTATATTTCCTTATTGTAGCACCTAAGGTAGGAGTATAAGCTAAATTATCCAACGAGATATTCCCTCAAAAACTATCCGTAGACCCACCACCACCAAACGTCCCTCCTCCACCAGTCTCAACTTGCTCACTTGCCACTGCTTGATTTCCTCCAAGTGTTTGAGAAACAATAAACGCCTGAAGATTAAGATTACCCCACTTCTCTGCTAAATGATTTTCGCGGGTGAAGCCGTGGCGAATGGTTTTTAAATAATTAAACAATAATAATGTAATTCCAAGTAAGATGGCTCCTGCTAATGTCAATGTGATTTCAGGATGACCGAGGCTGAAATAATATTTAAAGGTAAAGACGGAGAAAGCAATCACAATCAAACTCACGCGTAACAATACGATGTCTTTATTTTTTATTCCGAAGTATAAGTAGGCTGCCGGTATGATCACGGTGAGTCCGTAGAAGATGTAGGCGAATGGAATGTCTTGACCTTCTTCAAGGTATAAGTCCATGAGGTTTACGCTCAGCTCGCGTACCACTAAATAATTTCCGGCAGCGTAGATGAACAATAAACTAAGGCCTTCCACAATCAACAAGTTGAGCGACCAGAATTGAAGTGCTTTGCGTGTCTTCATCTTTTTTACAATTGCATACACTATTCCAAAAGCAATGATGAAAACAAAAGGAATAATCTGTTGAAAGATTCCACCGGCTTCATAACACGTATAAAATAAAATTCCAGCAAAGGAAAGAACGGCAGTAATGGTCGTGAGCAAATCGAGGTAACGAAATGCCGCAAAAGAAAACACAACGAAACAGGTAATCAATATGAAATACGTATTGAAGTCCGCCATCCAAATCATTCCAGTGATTGTAAATCCACAGGCATGATATAACATACCTTCCGTTACACCTGATTTAAAATGATGATTTTTTTCAATAAAGATTTTTTCAAGAAAAATAAAAGACACAAATCCATAGAGCAAACAACAAAATGCAATAACACTTTCTCCAGTGTCACTCACCATCAACCCCAGAAATCCGGAAACTCCAGACAGCGCCAGGAGCGTTGCCACAAAAAGAAGAATGCGGATAATGAAGTTAGGGTGATAGAATGGAGATATGTAATTTTCTCTAATGGTCGTCAATTGAGCTTCCTCAATCAGGTCTTGCTTACACCATCTCTTTACTTCTTTTATTACGGCCAGATTATACAAGCCTGTTTCGTTGTAAGCGCTCTTCATGATTTCTGGCTGAAATAGTTTTTAAACTTGATGATGAAATAAATAAATCCGCCACAAGAAGCGATGGAATACAGAAACCAAATTTCAATTGCATCCTGTAAGATTGTTTCAGCAAGAAAATAAGTAGTGCCAATGTAGGCGGAGACAAATGCGTATAACAAAAACAAAAATGACTTCTTCCACTTCGCCATATAAAACGCGAAGACGCATCCACCATAAATCAGCAAGAGGTAAACAAACCACCATTCACCCATGAACATTCCGGTGATGGCACCAACAAAGAAAATCAGTGCACAAAAATTTAAATAGGTAAAGGTGAAATGATTTTTGATCGCCTTCTTATCTAGCTGTAAAGCGATGCAGGCCACCACCACACTGAAGACAATAGCGGTATTATGAAGATTAGCTGTTTCAAAAAAATCGCCACTGTACCATTTCTGTGGCGAGATGCTGATACTCCAAAAAGAAGCCAGAGCCGTAATGGCCAGCGACAAAATAGCTAGGTGATCAAACCTGTAAGCGATATAAAAAAAGAATGGGGAAGTAACGAGTGTGATCAATCCAAGATTCTCATCAAGGATGGCGAATTGAAATTGTAAGTATCCCAGCACAGAGATGAAAAGCAATGCACCCAGCAACACGATGTAATCAAAGTAAGGTGTTGGTGGTTTTACTGATGTATTAGAATAAGGAGGCACATTCTTAAATACATAGAAGAAGCAGCCAATGGTAAGAAGTATCAGCGCGATGATACTGAGGATATGACCGAGCTCGCCAATGTTTTTATAAATCAATATACCAACACCAGCCGTGAAGAGCAGTACGCCAAGGTAAAGAAGGGAACGAAGCTCATAAAATACAGACACCACTTTTCCGGAAGTGATGACCTCTATTTTAGTGAATTGCTCTTGAATGATGAATCCTTTTTCCAGGAGTTCGCGAGGCATGTCTCTTGTCATATACAGCTTTACTAAATAAAGCTAACAAGATATGAAAAATCGGAGGAAGGTAATTATGAGGTTTTGGATTTGTGGTGAACGTATCAAAAATTATTTAACCGCAGAGGGCGCAAAGATACGCAGAGAATTTGGTTGAAGGATCCAAAACAGTTGTCCTCCATAATTAACTCTGCGTTCCTCCGCGCCCTCTGCGGTTAAAACTTACAATCCTGAGATGATTTTATCCTTTGGATATTTCACTTCAAACTTATACACTACCTTCTTGGTTTCGTTTGGCTGAAGGCTCATCTCCCATACTAACTTACCTGTGGCTTTGTTGTACTTCGCACCCGCAACATCAGTCGCAGTAATTTCAATCTGACTATTTTGCGAAACCGGAATCTGATCTTCTACTATAATCTCAATGGCTTCGGTCTTTGTATTGCGTATAGAGATTTCGTAAGCATAGGTCTCGCGCTGATTTGTGCCAATGTATTTACGTGTCGTTAAATCTTTCAACTTCTCGCGCTTCACCACAATGCGTTTGTCGCGACCAAGGGAAACTGAAAGCGTATCGCGGATATTATTCGGATCGATAAACGATTTCGCTACGAACGTACCTTCAAAAAATACATTCGCTTCTCCCGGCAACAAATTGAATTCTTCCCAACCGGTAACACGTGCCAAGAGAAAAGCATCGCCATCTAATTTAGGTGCAACGGCATATTGGTAGTCGGCCTTCAATTCATGATTTCGGATATCCACTAATGTAGGTTTGTTCGATGAGCTTACGGTGTAGGGTAAACTAATATCAAACTCGGTGTTCAATGAAGTTTGAATGGTGCTTACATAATCAGCAGTTGATGTTGCATCTCGCGTCACTTCAACGTCTTCGAGTCTATCAACTTCACTTTCCATTACTGGTGCATTTGATCTCACTGCAATTCCAGCGGCTTTTCCTTGCAACCCTTTGTACATCGGTTGATCAATATTCAAATACCATGGATACAGTTCAGGTTTTAATCCACCCTCGTTTGGATTAGCGGTTGAGAGCTTCAGTTTTACATTCTTCCATTCTTCACCTGTACCTTGTGTTACATTTGCTTTATAGCTTAACTGCACCGGACTCTTTGTATTGATGGCGCGCAAATCATATACAGGATACCAACCTGCATTGGCAACAATGTATTGTACATCAAGATCAACAGCAGTAGCAGCATCAGCCGAAAGGCTCACTACAATTTCACTGGTGTTGCGTGAATACAATTCATTCTGCTCATTGATCTGACGTTGAATTTTCGCAATGCGTTCGTTTAGCTTTTTAACCTTGTCGTCTTGTTTCATGCGTGAGGTGACAATATCACTCAAGCGAGCGCGATAAAAATCAGCCATTGCTTTTAATTCTGCAACCGTAAGATTTTGATTGGTACCACCAATCTTCTGATTGCTCAGCAACATCTGTTCTTCTTTGTTCAAAATTTCTTTTTGTCCTTGTTCCAAGAGAACTTGCTTCTGACTTAATTCCAGCGAGTCTCTTAATACCCTTAGTGATTTCGGTGCATTCAATTCGCTTAAATAATTCTGACGATTGGAAATTCCGAGAATAATAAAATTTCCTTTTCCCGCTACCTGAATACTTTGCTGATCGAGTTGAGAGGTAAGCCCGGTAAGAATTAAAGTAGTCTTTCCGGGTTCGATGCGGGTTTTCACTTCTCGTGTTATTTGTGCTTTGCTTAGGAACACGGTAACATCGGTAATCTTAGAGTTAACTGGTTTTTCCTGTTGAGCAAATCCCGCAAAGGAGATGGCCAGAGCGAGCATTATTAGATTCAATCTTTTTGTAGTCTTCATGTTTTTAAAAGTGTTGAGGTGTTGAAGTGTTTGCGTGTTTAAGTTGGAGCGGTTAATAGATGTTGCATATCCATCCATATTTGAAACGGTTAATGATTTCATTTTTTTGTTTTTCTAATAGATGCCACCTCAATTCAATTTCCATACCTAAAACTGACTTTTTTATTTAATAAAGGTAAGCATTGCCCTTTTAGACACATTTTATTCCAGGCAGGAGAGCTGGCATTACCATTTTACTTTATCGGGTTTCATTTTTGATTTGCGATGTGTGATTATTGATGAACGATTTATATAGAAAAGACTTTGGAGTTTCCATGCAATGTAATTCGGTTGAAACCAACACAACCTTATCTTTGCATCATGACAGATCCCATTTACACCTATCTCCAATTAAAAGAGTTTGCCTTAAGCATATTTAAAAAAATTGGTTGTCCTGATTCAGAGGCCATAACAGCAACGGATGTTTTGCTGAATGCGGATTTGCGTGGAATTGATTCGCATGGTATTGCGCGGCTGTCTGGTTATGTACGGTTGTGGGAAGCCAAGCGAGTTAACGCAACACCGAATGTGCGCATCGTTCACGAGTCGCCAAGTACTGCGGTTGTCGATGGTGATAGTGGCCTTGGTTTAGTAGTAGCACCAAAGGCGATGAGCATTGCAATTGAAAAAGCACGTATTGCCGGAACGGGTTGGGTCGCAGTAAAAAATTCAAATCACTTTGGTATTGCAGGACATCACGCCATGATGGCACTCGAACACGATATGATTGGCATCGCGATGACGAATGCTAGTCCGTTGGTAGCACCAACATTTTCAATTGAACGATTACTTGGAACGAATCCAATTGCAGTTGCCATACCTGCTGATAAGCAACCACCTTTCGTTGCTGACTTTGCTACAACCACTGCTGCGAATGGAAAATTAGAAATTCTTCAGCGCAAAAATCAACAAGCACCATTCGGATGGATTCAAACAAAAGATGGAAAGCCCTCTACTAATCCCGATGAAACAAAAAGTGGTGGCGCACTTATTCCATTAGGTAGCGATCGCGAACACGGAAGTCATAAAGGATATTGCTTAGGTGCGTGGGTAGATATTTTCTCCGCAGTTTTATCAGGTGCAAATTATGGTCCGTGGGTTCCGCCATTTGTTTCTTTCTTATCACCCCCTACTGATCCGGTGGGCGAAGGAATTGGACATTTTTTTGGCGCAATGCGCATTGATGCGTTCAGACCTGCAGAAGAATTTAAATTCCACATGGACAATTGGATTAACCGCTTTCGATCGGCTACACCAGTAGAAGGACAAGAGCGCGTATTAATTCCTGGAGATCCGGAGCGTGAGATCAGTGCAAAAAGATTAAACGATGGTATACCGCTTAACCCGAAAGTGGTAGAAGACTTAAAGCAATTGGGGGTTAAGCTTGGTGTTGGATTTTAAAATCCAACCGTTATACCGGCACGAATAACGAACGGACTAGTGTAGGGGCTATAAGGATTTTGACTTGCTGATTGGTAATTAAAATTATAAAGTGCCAACAAGTAAAATCCAGCTTTGCGTCCCGCTGGTTGAAAAAAACCACCGCCAAGCATAAAACTATCAAATCCTCGTCTAGAGACCTCTCCCGAATAGTCGATATACTGATAATTCAGATACTCATACTCTGCATGGAGAAAAAGCGGTCCGTAAAAATTGTAGCGCAAGAATGGGCTAACAGCATAATCATTTGTCTTGATTTTAGGTACCGTTTTATAGTTTGTAAAACGATATTGAATTTGTACACCCCCCGCCAATTTCGGTGTTATTTTATACCCACCCAAAACAGCAACAGCAAAATAATCGGAGTAGCTTGAGAAGCTTAGACCTGCCAGTCCACCACCCACAAAAACACGCTCTTTCCAGCTCGGTTTTTCACTCATCTCTTCTTCACCCCATTGAGCAAAGACTACAGAAGAAATTGATGCAATGAATAAGGTAAGGATGAGCTTTTTCATACTCAGGCTGTTTTATGTTTACTTCTCTTCAACGATAAAAATGTCTTCGTTGTCTTTCTTCATCAAATATTTTTCGCGGGCAAACTTTTCTAACGATTCGCGATCGCCAAATAATTCATCCCGATCTTTCTCTACTTCTTTTATTTTCTCTTCGTAGTACACTTTCTCATTTTCAAGATCACTCAGTTTGCCACTCAGTTGAAAACGGGCGATCAAATTATTGGAGTCTAAAAAGAGCATCCAAACTAAAAAGGCGAGGCTCGCTAAAACGTATCCGTTACGGAGCGGCTTGGGAAGTTTCTTCAGCATATTGCGTTTAAAAAGTGATACTAAGGTAGAGAAAAAAGTTAATTGTTAATAGTTAACGGTTAATGGGCCAACCAGTCATCATCCAAATTGGGTTAACACTTCTTCTAGACCCGTAGCAATAGATGGAGTAAAAAGCAAAAGCCAGACAATGCCTGGCTTTTGCTTGTGATGTATTTTGGTGATTAGAATTTCTTTCCTGGGAAATAGGCCGTTTCGCCCAACTCCTCTTCAATTCTGATCAATTGATTGTACTTCGCCATTCTATCTGAACGAGAAGCAGAACCAGTTTTGATTTGTCCTGTGTTCAAGGCTACAGCAAGATCAGCAATCGTGCTATCTTCTGTCTCACCCGAACGGTGTGACATTACGGCCTTATATGAATTACGTTTCGCCAAATTCACTGCTGCGATAGTTTCAGATAATGAACCGATTTGGTTAACCTTTACAAGGATTGAGTTCGCAATACCTTTGTCAATACCTTCTTGTAAACGCGTTACGTTTGTTACGAATAAATCGTCACCTACGATTTGTACCTTCTTGCCGATCTTGTCGGTCAAACCTTTCCATCCTGCCCAGTCATCTTCCGCCATACCATCTTCAATAGAGATGATCGGATATTTAGCAGCCCATGATGCCCAATATTCAACCAACTGATCAGAAGTCATTTTTTTTCCGTCCGATTTTTTGAAGGTATACAAGCCAGTTTTAGCATCGTAAAATTCAGAGCTCGCAGCATCCATCGCGATGAAAATATCTTCACCTGCTTTAAAGCCTGCCTTCTCAATCGCCATTAATACGATTTCAATTGCTTCTTCATTTGATTTGATGTTCGGTGCAAATCCACCTTCATCACCTACGTTGGTAGAATATCCTTTATCGTGAAGTACCTTCTTCAAAGTATGGAACACTTCAGTTCCCATGCGAAGTGATTCAGAGAATGTACTTGCACCTACTGGCATAACCATAAACTCCTGGAAGTCGATTGAGTTATCTGCATGGCTTCCACCATTCAAAATATTCATCATCGGCACAGGTAATGTATTTGCACTTACACCACCAATATAACGATACAACGACATGCCTGACTCCATCGCTGCTGCTTTCGCAATCGCCAGTGAAGTACCCAGTATAGCATTCGCGCCAAGGTTGCCCTTGTTTGGAGTACCATCAAGTTCAATCATGATTTTATCGAGCAGGTTCTGATCGAACACATCGAAGCCTACAATTTCAGAGGCAATCTTTGTGTTTACGTTATCCACTGCTTTCAATACGCCCTTCCCTACATATACCTTCTTATCGTTATCGCGAAGTTCAACGGCTTCGTGTGAACCAGTTGATGCGCCAGATGGAACTGCAGCACGACCAAACGCACCGGACTCCGTAACGACATCAACTTCAACTGTTGGATTGCCACGACTGTCAAGGATTTGGCGGGCGTGAATGCTTTCGATTAAACTCATGGTGTTATTTTATTTTAGGATTGTGATTTAAACGTACTAAGAAGCGAGCGCAGGCTCAGCTACATCTGCCTTAATCATTTCAACAAACTGATCAAAGAGGTAGCGGGAATCGTGAGGGCCCGGTGATGCTTCCGGGTGATACTGAACTGAGAATGCCTTTTTATTTTTCAACCGAATACCCATGATGGTGTTATCATTCAAATGGATATGCGTTACTTCTACATTCGGATTCTTATCAATGTCTTTTTCACTCACAGCAAAGCCATGGTTCTGTGATGTCATCTCACCTTTTCCGCTAATCAGATTTTTAACGGGGTGATTTAATCCGCGATGACCGTGGTGCATCTTATACGTTGAGATTCCACTGGCAAGAGCAAGCAGTTGATGGCCAAGACAAATCCCAAACAAAGGCTTATTCGAATCTAATGCTTTCTTTACCGTCTCAATAGCGTAGCCCATCACCGATGGATCGCCAGGACCATTCGAGA
>JANODK010000168.1:0-3732 GCA_031412655.1 Chryseolinea sp. | reverse complement strand
AATGGGGGGAATGTACCTGCTCCAAATCATCGATGCGCATGTGGATGCCCATTTAAAAGAGTTCGATCTCAATCCTAATCTCCAGGTAAGTATACAACCCAGCATTAGCCAAAATGATTTGACTGGTCGCCAGACGGGAGTATCGCTTATTCTTAAGTTCTAAGTTCCAGGTTCAAAGTTTCGAGCTGGCTCATGGGTAGTTGCTGCTGCGATTAAAGATTTATTGGTACTTTAAATTATACGCACAACTTGGAACCTGGAACCTGGAATATTTCACAATTCCGTTAAATAGTGCATTTTTGTCCCTTTCAAAAAGGAACACAATGAACATTATTCTTCTGGGCTATGGCAAAATGGGTAAAATCATTGAGCGTGTAGCAATGGAACGCGGGCATCAGATCACAGCTCGAATTGATATTGACAATGCAGCCGATTTTCAATTGGCTAAAGGCGATGTAGCCATCGAATTTTCACATCCAGACGCTGCGTTTGAGAATGTGAAGAAAGCAATCGAAAAAAATATACCCGTAGTATGCGGAACAACAGGATGGTTATCCAGGAAGGGAGAAATTGAATCACTTTGTCAGGAACTCAACGGAGCATTTTTCTATGCTTCCAACTACAGCTTGGGTGTAAACATTTTCTTTAAGCTGAATGAGTATTTGGCAAAGATGATGAACAACTTCCCGGCTTATGAAATCAGAATGGATGAAGTTCACCATACTGAAAAGAGAGATGCACCTAGCGGAACGGCCATTACATTAGCGGAAGGTGTTTTGAAGCACGTGAAACGGAAGAAAGTCTGGGCGAACGATAACACTGGCAAACCAGAGGATATTTTCATTGAATCTTTCCGGATTGATCAGGTACCCGGAACGCATGTGGTTAAATATGAATCGGCCATTGATGATATAGAAATTAAGCATATTGCCCACTCCCGCGAAGGTTTTGCATTAGGAGCCGTTATGGTAGCCGAATGGCTAAAGGATAAAAAAGGCGTTTTAAGCATGGATGACTATTTGAAATTCTAGGAGCATTTTAGCGACTAACCATCAGATCAATAATTTTACCTTTATTTGCGGACTTTTAAACCGAATAGATTTATATGAATTGGCAGTTTTGGAAGAAAAATACAGAGCAGAAAGAAGTGAAACCGAAGACGAAAGTGCGCGAATGGTGGGATGCTATCTTATTTGCAGTTGTGGCGGCAACCCTAATACGTTGGCTGATCATGGAGGCATACACCATCCCTACTCCTTCCATGGAGAACTCTTTACTAGTAGGTGACTTTCTGTTTGTAAGCAAATTCCATTACGGAACCCGCACAACCTCCACTCCGCTTCAGATACCCTTGACACATCAAAAAATTTGGTTTACTAATATTCCATCTTACCTGGAGTGGATTAAACTTCCACAATATAGATTACCAGGAATTAGTTCGGTGAAACGGGGTGATGTTGTAGTATTCAATGTGCCTCCTCAGGATTTGAATGAAGGTGTATTATATCCGGTTGATTTAAAAACGAATTACATTAAAAGATGTGTTGCAATTGCGGGTGATACATTACGAATTGTAGATAAGCAAGTGATGAACAATAATGTTCCTCTTGGCAATCCTCCAGAGATGCAATACAATTACATCGTTCAATCTAAAACACTGATCAGCGAACGAAACTTTGATCACTTCGAAATTGGTCCGGAAGATATAAATCAAGTTGAATCTTTGAATGATCGGGTTGTTTACAACATCAGCTTGTCGCAAGGCAAAGTCGATAAGATTAAAGCTGAAAAGCTGGCCTACATTATTTCGATCGAATTAGATGTTAGGAATAATAGTAAGGGCAACGTTCTTCCTTACTATAGAAATCAATTCGCGACAGATACCAGTTTTGTAAATTGGTCAATCGATGATTTTGGTTCGCTATGGATTCCGAAGGAAGGTGCTACTATTCAGATCAATTCATCCACGTTAACTCTTTACGGAGCAACCATCAGACTTTACGAACACAATGACGATGTAAAAATCGAAAATGGAAAATTGCTGATCGATGGAATAGAAGTAACGGAATATACTTTTAAGCAAGATTATTATTTCATGATGGGTGATAACCGCCACAACTCACTCGACTCTCGTTTCTGGGGTTTTGTTCCGGAAGATCACATTGTCGGAAAAGCTTTCTTTATCTGGCTATCAATCGATAAGAACGCAGACTTCGTTCACAAAATAAGATGGAGTCGATTCTTTAATCTGATTCGATAAGAATCTAATTGATAAAGTTTCCAGATACTAAAATATCTTCCTTGATGGGAAGATATTTTTTTGGGCATATTACTGAAAAATGGTTGGTGATAGTTGTTCTTGTAAATTGATATTCAGTAAGTTATTAAGAGTTTAGTGAAACTGGTTTCACTAAACTTTTTTCATTTTATGAAGGCTCTAAAAAAAGCGTTGTTGGGCTTGTGGTAGTTTGGCTGTGATTGGCTGGGGTATGCGACTTGGCAAGCAGCGTTTTAAATGTAAAAATTGTGGGATATTATTTACGCGCAACGATCCTGATCAAAGGTTAGCAAATCGCTTCGTTTGGTTTAAGAAATGGATACTCGAGCGACAGACATTCAAGACTCTAAGCCGCGATAGTAATCTTTCGATTGATACTCTTCAACGGATATTTTATACCTACCTGAGAAAATCTCCTACAGTAAAAATTATTAAGAGAGATCACGTCCATTTGCGTATGGATGCAACCTATTTTAAACGCTTCTGTTTGCTGTGTTATCAAGATCATGAAGATGGCTACACACAACTGATCCGGTTTTCAAACGGAGAACATTTTGAGGAGATTAAAGAGGATTTGAACAATCTCATTAAACTGGGAGTGCACATTGAAAGTATCACAACCGATGGTCATAAAGGTATTCTCAAAGCCATTAAGAAATCATTGCCCGATGCGCTAGCCCAGCGATGCCTGGTACATATCCAAAGAATGTGTTTGCTATGGCTAACGCGCTCTCCTAAGCATCTGGCCGGTATGGAATTAAGAAGGCTTGTACTTCAATTGTTGAACATTAAAAACGATAACGATCGTCTCCATTGGACCAGACAATTAATACTATGGCATGAGCGTCATAAAGATTATCTGCAAGAGAAAACATATCAACAACAAACCGGAAGGTATTGGTACACTCATAAACTGTTGAGGCGTTCTTATCTGACTATCAAAAGAGCTTTACCCAATATGTTCCACTACTTGAGCAATCCGAAAATACCACATACGACCAATGGTATAGAAGGGTTCTTTAGCCATCTCAAAAATCACCTTGACCTTCATCGGGGATTGACCAGCGAACACAGAGTCAATTTCATTAAATGGTATGTCTTCTTGTCAAATGAAAAATGAGTTTTAAAGCCATAAGGCTTACCAAAAAAAGTAGGGCTGACCATCGAAATGATCAGCCCTCTTTTTTCGTACAAGCATCAACCCTATTGCTGACAAGTTGCTCTCCAGCAGAGCTTGCTTCCCCTTCAGGATGATGTGCTAAGTCTAATGATTTATTCCTACAAAGTCACCAACCATTTATCAGTACATTGCCTTTCTCTATCTCATCTTCCCACGCTTAATCAAATACGTCTGAAGAATGACATGAAAGTCTGCTTTGACGTCTACTTCTATAAAATCGATCTTATACTGATTGCAACGCATCTTAAGTTCTTTTAAGAATGCTTCCGAATCA
>JANODK010000167.1:0-10535 GCA_031412655.1 Chryseolinea sp. | reverse complement strand
CTTGCTCACATTACTCACTATTCTTTCATCATCACATGTCAACGATATTATCAGGATTATAGGATTTTAGGATGAACGGGATAATACCGAATCATCTCAAGAAACTAGAACCTGCAAGAATTTAAGGTGACTATAGCGGTGGGGATCACCTCTTCCCATTCCGAACAGAGCAGTTAAGCCCACCAGCGCTGATGGTACTAGGGTAAAACCCGGGAGAGTAAGTCGTTGCCTTTTTTTTACTTCAAAGTCCTGATGACCTCAAATCATCAGGGCTTTTTTTTATTCACTGGAGTTTAAGATTACATCTTTCAAATGCGATGTGTTCTACTATTTACATTGCCCGCAAACGTTAAGAGTGAAAGGTTCGAATCTAATGCAGCCATCTTTTAAAATGCGCTAATTTCATTTCAATCTTTTTTGAATGAGACTTCTTCACGTCAATCGACAGAAATAATTAGCGAGATAGTAGTAAGAAGGAATTTTATCATGTTGTGGCAAGAACATACTTTGACTTGGTTGATTTTAATCGTGATCACTATTTTACAATGCGCTACACTCGTCAGGGAAATCTTTACGTAGACTCCGCCTTAGCTCTGTGCAAAAAGTAATTTCGTTGAGTATTTTTCACTGCATGCGATGAAAAACTTAAGATTGGAAAAAATAGATGATGCGCGATCTGATTTTAATACCCACTTTCAAATTTTAAGTCAACAGATTCACAGCTTGAAGGCCGAGGGTGGATTTTTTAATGAAAATATTCCAAGCTCTCATGCCGGATATTATAAGGTAGACCTTAGGTATACAGAAAGTACTTCAGGAGGAATTGGAATATGGACAGAAACGCTTACCAAAACCGGATATGTTCTTGCTGATTATTCGGATTATAACAGGGCGATTATTGGTGATGCAACAGCCAGTGGTAGTTTTAATGGAGACGGAACTGGTGGCTACAAACCAAAGGACACTAACAAGGCAGGAAATGTGTATACATGGGCTTGGGATGATGTAAATTTTATGCTTGGTAAGGAATTTATCTTCTTAGAAGATGCTACCTGAGGCGGTTCAAATTGATTATTTAGTCGCGGCTGTCAGTGGTAATGCGATTACAAACACGAAGAAATAGATGCAACAGCTGCACCGGTAAACGCACCGCACCATAACTTCCACGTTCTTATCGCTGGATTGTATAATATAACATTGGTTATTGATGCTAGCATAGAAGGAAGGACAATTACCATTACAGAAATTAACGGCCTGAATAGCTAATGTGTCCTTGACCGTTAACGCTACTTGATTTTTTTTGCACAAATACAACCTTGCGAAGGGTTGTTTTTGTCGTAGTAAGATAACTTGTATAAAGTTAGTCTTAGCAGACACCTCCATTAGTCATTGTATCAATAATTTTCGTGAACGAAAATCTAGCCTCATACTTTTTAGTATAAAAATGATCATACTTGCAGAAGTGTAAAAACAAAACTTGGTTATTTTTTCTATGCCTTTACTCGAAAAACAACTCATCATTAAAAAATCAAAATTACCCGGAGCTGGTAAAGGTCTCTTTACCAAAAAGAAAATTGAAAAGGGCACTCGCATAGTAGAGTACAAAGGTAAGATCCAACCCTGGCGGGAAGTGAAGCATGAAGATGGGCACAATGCGTATCTAATGTATATCAATCGCAATACCGTTATCAATGCAAAATCGGCCATGAAGGCTTTTGCGCGTTATGCGAATGATGCGAGTGGTCTCACAAAAATTGAAGGGTTGCGTAACAACAGCGAGAACGTTAGCGAAGGAAAAAAATGTTTCATTGAAGCGAAGAGGGACATTGAAGCAGGAGAAGAAATTTTAGTTGGGTACGGACGCTGGTTTTGGTCGTTGCAACGGAAATTGATAAAAGCAAAATCAAAACAGAATTAAGTATCTAAACCCCTTGAGCTCAAAACTGCTTTTGAACTCAAGGCGTTTGGTTGAAAAAATTTGATTTATTCGTATCGTAGCACTTTCACCGGATTGATGACAGCGGCTTTAAAGGATCGATAACCAACAGTAAGGACAGCAATGAATAAGGTAAGGGCAAAGCCAAAAAGAAAAATGCCTGGGCCTAATTCAATTTTATATTCGAAATCACTAAGGTAATTGCTCATTATAATCCATGCTATTGGCGCTGCAATTACAAATCCAATAGAGATCAGTAATACAAATTCTTTAGAGAACATCATCACAATGCTGGATACAGAAGCGCCTAATACTTTGCGCACACCAATCTCTTTTGTTTTTTGATTGGCTACAAACGTAGCAAGTCCAAATAGTCCAATGCAGCCGATCAGAATAGAGATGAAAGTAAAGACCGTGAGTAAAACTGACATCTTTTCTTCTCCTTCATAAAACTGTTTGATGTTTTCATCCAGGAACTCATAACTAAAAATGTGTTTTGGGTATGCAAGCTCCCATTGCTTTTGAATATCGCTAATGCTGGACTGAAAGTTTTTAGGATTGATACGCACAGCCATCGTATAAAAATTCGCAATACGATTGACTAAAACAGTGGGCTCAATTTTGTCATGCAGAGAAGTGGTGTGAAAATCTTCCACTACACCAACAACGGGATATAACTTACGCCAAACACGAATTCGTTTTCCAACAATTTCGGATGGATCCGCAAAGCCTGCTATTCTGGTAAACTGTCTGTTAACTACATATCCGGTTGCTGTATCAAGATCAACTAACCGTTCACCAGAAAGTAATTTTAACTCAAAGAGATCAATGTAATTACCATCAACCGTTTTTACGTGGGTGTCTTTTCGTTGGTCGTCACGCTGACCTTCCAGGATAAAACCCGTACTGCTAACATGCCCAGCAGAAGGCGCGGCATTACAGAGACTTACCAACTCAACACCACCCAATCTCGAAATTTCATTTTTTAAGGTGCGCATCTTACTGGAATGTCCGGCAGAATCTGGGGTGGGTAATTCCTGGTCAGGAACCGGTATTGTAATAATAGCATCTTTACGGAAGCCAAGTTCTTGAGAACGGAAGAAATTTGTCTGCGTGATAATGATGATGGTTCCAATAATTAACAATTGCGAAATTGAAAATTGAAACACCACGAGTCCTTTGCGCATAAAATGCCCGAATGAAGATCGGCTTGACGTTTCATTCTTCATCACCAATGCAGGTGTATATCCTGATATGATAAAAGCTGGATAGATTCCGGCCAATACAGATACAATGACAAACAGAGCTGATAGAAAAAGAATAAGCGAAGTATTCTCCATCAGATTAACAGAAAGTTTTAGGTCCATGAAAGAATTCAAATAACCTACCGCCAATTGCGCAATGCCAATTGACAGTATTATGGATATGAGAGTTACAAGAGCTGTTTCTCCTAAAAACTGACCCATCAATTGGCTACGTGTACTACCTAATGATTTGCGAATACCAACTTCTTTTGATCTTTTGATTGCCTCAGCCGTTGCAAGATTTATAAAATTGATACAGCCAGTGATGATCAGAAAAAAGCCAATAAATACGATAGCCATAATGCTGGTTTTGCTCATACTGCTTTCGGAGTACGAACCATAACGATCATCGAAATGCAAATCGCTTAACGGCTGAATGTTAAAGAGTTCTTTATCATAATTATCCTTGCCGATGTATTTGTCGGTAAAGGCCGCCATTTGTTTTTCGATCGAATGAATGTCAGTACCTTCTTTTAAAAGAAAATAGCATTGATCACTGCTCGAAATTCCACCCCAACCACGTTCCTCTGATTTCTTGCGCACGGTTTCATAAGAAAGAAAAAGAGTGAATGGAAAATCGGTATTGTTTGGAACATCTTCTACTACAGCAGATACTTTGTAATCAACATTGTCGTAGGTAAGTACTTGGCCGAGTGCGCTTTCTTTTCCGAAATATTTCGTTGCTAGTGTTTGTGTGATGATGGCTTCATTCGGTTCATCCAATCCTTTTTTTGCATCGCCTGAAATAAAGGCCCGATCAAACGTGTTGAAGAAGGAAGTCTCCGTGAACACAATACCATTTTCTTCTTGATATTTTTTAGGATTCCCATCGCGTTGAGGTATGGATACAAGCCCACCATATTCGTAGCGGGTAAAAACAACTTGCTCTGCATCTGGAAAATCATTTCGAAAAGCAACCGAAAGTGGCGTTGGAGTTCCGGGAGTATAAAAAGTTTCTTCGTTACCTTCTGATTGTGTCACCACACGATAGATACGATCGTACTTGGATTGAAAGGAATCGTAGCTTAATACATGAGTAACAAGCAAAAACAAAACAATGCTGCTGCTGATCGCGAGCGTTAATCCTCCAATATTGAAGAATGCGCTGCTGCGTTGACGAGCTAGGTTTCGGAAAGCGGTTTTGATATAATTTTTGAGCATAAAAATAGCGTTGAAGCTGACCTATGCTCCAAGATGAGTGCCAGTTGCGGAAAGTTGAAATGGATAGGTATTGGGGCGCTTTTTGAATCGACCATGTTCGGAACTGCCCGAACTTGTTCGCTGCCGGACAGGAATACGCCTAAGGATGCGAAATTATTTCGGATCGAAATGCGTTAATGAAACTGAATCCATACTTTTGCATCATGCTACAGCAAATCCTTATTGGCATATTATTTCTTGGAGCCTTGGCCTATGTAGGGCGATTGATCTACAGAAGCTTTCAAGATAAGGCTGCCTGCTCAGCCGGTTGTGGAAAATGTGGCGCGGTTGATTTCGACAAGATCGAAAAGCAGATCCAAATCAAGGGTTTGAAGAGAAATTGAGCCGTCTATTCTAAAATTTTATCCTCGCATCATTCTCGTTGTTATAAATAAAGGCAAAAGGATACCTTGAGATCAAATTATCCTTTACATGCGCATTCTATATTCACTTCTCTTTTTTGCAGTTCTGATAAATGCATCTGCACAGAATCTAAAATCCGGTGGCGTTCTTAAACTCGAACAGGCCATCATGGATATTCGTCATTATACCATTGCGTTGAATGTAGATCCTGCGCAACAATCCATAGACGGGTACACCGAAATTGATTTGATCACATCTCAGTCCACGAATGTTTTATTATTTGATTTGGTTAATCTTCTTCCGGTGAGTAAAGTTTGGGTGAATAAAAAGGAACAACCCTTTACTCATGAAAATGACCTCATTCGTATTACAATGCCATCACCGTTGCCAGCGGGAAAAGTAATCGTTAAAATTCAATATGGTGGAAAGCCAGGCATTGCAACTCGTCCACCATGGACCGGTGGATTTACCTGGGCTAAAGATTCGACAGGAAACCCATGGGTTGCCATTACGTGTCAGGGAGAAGGAGCAAAAATTTATTATCCCTGTAAAGATCATCCGAGTGATGAACCAAATAAAGGTGCTGATTTGATCATTACCGTTCCAAAAGGATTATACGTTGCAGGTCCTGGCCTACTTCAAAAGACAACGACTAAACGAAACAAGAGCACATTTCATTGGAAGACCAATTACACGATTAACAACTACAGTATTCTTTTCAACATCGGAAAATACAAGGTGGTATCACGAACCTACACTACTGTAGATGGAAATAAAGTGCCTATGCAGTTTTATGTATTGGAAGAACATCAAAGCAAAGCAGAGCATCATCTGGATTTATTTGAACAATCAGCACGCGTGATGGAAAAATATTTTGGTGAGTATCCATTTGTAAAAGAGAAGATGGCGATTTGCGAAACACCACATCTGGGTATGGAGCATCAAACATTGAATGCCTATGGCAATCAGTTCAGATACACAAAGGTTGGTGGAAAAGATTTCGATTGGTTGCTTCATCATGAGTTTGGTCATGAATGGTGGGCAAACAAAGTGACTGATATTGATTGGGCCGACATGTGGATTCAGGAAGGTATTTGCAGTTTTGGTGATGCGCTATATACTCGCGAAGCAGAAGGAGAAGAATCATATTTGAAGCGCATGCAACAAACCGCACGAGCAACACAAAATAAAGTGCCGGTTGTTCAGGGGAAAGATTTAGACACCGATGTTGTTTACATAGGTGATATTTATGGCAAGGGAGCTTTCTTTATGCACACGCTTCGTTATGTAATTGGAGATGAAATATTTTTCCCAACGCTTAAAAGATTGGCAACCGATCCAAAATACACGTATGACAATCTGGTGAATACTGATGATGTTGAGAAATTATTCAGCGCTGCTTCGAATCAAAACTTAAAACCCTTGTTCGATTTTTACTTGCGAACTATTAATAAACTGGAAGTAGACGTAAAACAAGTTGGTGACACCAAATATCAAATTCAATTTTTGAATTACGATGGAACACTACCTATCGAAATA
This sequence comes from Chryseolinea sp., assembly GCA_031412655.1. Lineage (GTDB taxonomy): Bacteria > Bacteroidota > Bacteroidia > Cytophagales > Cyclobacteriaceae > Chryseolinea. Next base: position 4,193 of record JANODK010000167.1, on the reverse strand, counting down.
AAAACCGATGCAGGATTACAGCGCACAATGATTGATAAAAAAGGAATCACCGTTACCAATTCTACCTGGCCAGTGATTGATCCAAATCTTTATTATTTAAAGAAGGTAATTCAAGAATGACATCAAAGAATTTGAAATAATAATAAAGCTTCGATCTTCCGAGGGTATTTAGTCCCAGCGGGACGAACTTATGGTAGCAAAAAAATAAATTGAACCTAAATCCCGCAGGGATGGCCGTATGCATTCACCGAAGAATTTTGATTGAATTGTTTAATTCATTTCTGTCGCGAGATCATCCTCCGAAACTTAAGGTTCACCGTAAGGTCGTCCCTCTGGGACTTTGATTGAATCGATTAACCCGGATTTACCATAAGATCGTTCTACGGAACTTAGCATTTAATTATATAAGTCCCAGAGGGACTACCTGTTTGTAGCCTCGCATTTCGTGGGGTAAATTGTTTAATTATATTTTTTGCGCCACGTTGAGTATTCAATTAGAAAGAAAAACAACCATTGCGCATTCTCTCCAATTTCCAATCAAAGATCCTACGCCCATACCTTAGTTCCCTCCGTGCAATTTTTGCAAATCTCAATCTCACTTCGAGATCGAAGCAACGATGCTCTGAATTCATTATACTTTTCTCCTTGCCAGATTTGTTCGAAGGTTTGATTTTTTAAATCGCCCAAAACAAAATGTGCATCTTTGTCAAAACAACACGGCACTACTTTCCCATCCCAGGTGATTACACAGCTGTGCCACATTTTCCAGCAATGATTGTCTAATGCGTTTTTGATTTCAAACGTGCCATCATACTGCTTTTTGTAACGCGAATATTTATCGATGGTCGGAATTAAATCGGATCCATTTTTATAATCGTAAATCTGTGCGGTTTTTAATTTCACTTCATCTACACCAAGCCGTTTGGCCCACTGATAAACTTCGGGTATTTGATGCTCGTTTGGCTTCACCACCAGAAATTGAAAAATAGTGTGAGGTGTTTTTGATTTTAATTTCTTCTTCCATTGAATGATATTCTCTGCGCCTTCCATTACCTTTTCCAATGAACCTCCTACGCGATACGATTGATATGTATCTTGTGTGGTACCATCAATCGAAATGATCAACCGATCAAGATTCGATTCAATGGTAGCTTTAGCTGATTCATCTTTTAAATAGTGAGCATTCGTTGAGGTCGCAGTATAGATTCCTTTTTTTGAAGCATACGCAGCCATTTCTAAAAACTGTGGATGAAGATAAGGCTCGCCTTGAAAATAAAATGTTAGATAACTTAAGGTCGGTGCTAATTGATCGATGGCATTTCGAAACAAAGATTGATCGAGCATGCCGGTGGGTCGCGTAAACGAGCGCAATCCACTGGGGCATTCGGGGCAACGTAAATTGCATGATGTAGTCGGCTCGAACGAAATGCTGATGGGCATACCTTTGATACTTGCATTTCCTGTAAGGCGCGAACGGTGATAACTGTATAAAATCGATGCAGCATTGGCAGCTCGTTTTGCCGTAAGCTTGGAAGCGAAGTTCAGTCCGTCTTTAATGTTGCCCATTCTACGTGCAAGATAACGTCTAAAATTTTCTGATCCGTTATAGTTTGTTTCTATCTTTCTGCCTCCGCAATTTTGGCTGCAAGCTCCGTGCTTCAGGCTACAAGCTTGTGGCCTGAAGCATGAAGCTTGAAGCCTTTAAAAAGTTCTTTATGAAAAAGTACATTCCAATATTGTTTGTTTTAACTTTTAATTCGGCTCTGGCACAAATGCTATCTGAACAAGCCACGATATCAGTCGTTACGTTCGGACCTTACCAGGGGGAATTGTATTCCGCATTTGGACATAGTGCTTTCCGGGTATATGATCCGGCAAACGGAATTGACGATCTCTATAATTATGGTGTGTTTGATTTTGAACAGCCTAATTTCTATTTAAACTTTGCACGAGGCAATTCGCTTTATAAGCTCGGCATTTCTGATTATCCACGATTCAGAGATTATTACATTTATTATAATCGCTATGTTCATGAACAAGTGTTGAATCTCACACCAACACAAACGCAAAAGGTATTTGATTATTTATTGTGGAATGCATTGCCTGAAAACATGAATTACCGTTACGATTATTTTTATGACAACTGCGCCACGAAAATTCCTGCTGTTATTCAAGCAGCTTTAGGTGATGAAGTTCAGTTTGATGGCTCATACATTAAGACAGATTACAGCATTCGCGACCTTACCGATATTTATTTAAAGCAACAACCCTGGGGCGATTTGGGTATTGATGTTTGTTTGGGGTTGCCGATGGATAAGAAAGCAAGTCCCTATGAATACATGTTTCTTCCGGATTATGTAGAATCTGGATTTGATCATGCTTCCATTAAAAATGAAGCGGGCACTATTCCATTAGTAAAAGAAAAAATTTCGATTTACGAATCACGCGATGAGAACGTAAATGGACCCCCACGTCCACTATATGTATTTTCTGCATTTGCAGTAATTGCCATTGCATTAAGTGTGTGGGATGTAAAGCGAAAGAAAGCCTCAAACTGGTTTGATGTGATCTTGTTTGGCATTGTTGGATTAGCTGGCCTATTACTTTTCTGTTTATGGCTTCTTACCGATCATAAAGCAGCAGCTCGGAACATGAATTTACTTTGGGCGTTGCCGACACATCTTATTGTTGTATTTGCTTTTATTAAAAACCCTAAGTGGTTAACAAAATATTTTTTAGTGGTTTCAATAATCACTGCATTGTTGTTAGGATTTTGGTTTCTTCTTCCTCAGAAAATGAACATTGCTTTGGTGCCGTTTGTGGTTGCTATTTTGGCGAGAAGTTTCACTCAGTTTAAAGTGAGATCATTGAAAAGTATAGAATAAAATACAGAAGGCTGATCACGTGATCAGCCTTCTGTATTTTATATTCGCTATTAGTCTAAAGATTAAGGTATATCCTTCTTCACTACAGCATTCAAAGAATTAATCCATCTAGCAATTTTTAGTGCCTCATCTTTCGGCACTTGAGGCATTGGCGCCATTGGTGTTTCGTGTTCTGGCCAGTTCTTTGGTTCTGGGTTATAAATTAATTGAACAATGCGCTCGTTGCTGTATTTGCGTTTTGCTATATCAGTGAATGCTGGTCCAACCTGGCGCTTGCTGGTTTGATGACAAGCAGTACAGGTATTCTTTACAAGCAATGGTTCAATCTCGGCATAAGTAAGCGCCTTGCTTGAAGAAGCTACTTTGGGTGTTGTACTTTTTGGTGCAACAGGTTTAACAGTAGAAGAACGTTTAATAGTCAACTCACTTACTGGCAACTTTGCTCCATCCGGAATATTATTCAAAGTATAATACGCAGTAGAATGAAGTACGGGCAATCCATCTTTCGAGCGAATGCCAGCTACATTTAATTCATGTAAATAATATTGACGAAGATTGTCAATCACAACACGAACCTTCAAACCATCAGCAGAAACTTTTACTCCTTTTACAGCCAGCTTTTCTTCATTCACCGTAGGACTTCCATACACCGGATGATATTTATAGATGTAACTTCTGCCATTGTAAGATGCTAAGTCTTCTGCAGTGTTCTTATCAACAGGATGTGTGAATTCAATTTCAAATCCATCGGGCATGGCACTAACGGTTTTCATTTCCATAGGTACTTTACCTGTCCATACTAAATGTTGGAAGCCAGCAGTTGCTGTTCCAGCTGAACCCCATCCGCGGTTAGTAAGACCAACGAACATAGAACCATCGTGTCCCCAATTCATTCTTAACACACCCGATTGAAATCCGGATTTAAAATCAAATGCTACTCCTTGAAATTCTCCTTTCACTTTCTCCATCACCACACGCATGATTTTACTTTGTCCCTGATCGCCAACAAAAACTTGTCCGGCAAACGGACCAAACTTTCCAGCGGTTTCATCGCTTATGATTTCTGAATTTGAAATACCTAACACACCGTGCGGCAACCAAACTGCAGGTAACCGCACTTCTGGAAAATCATTCTTTACGGCAAAGAGGAAGTTTGGGTTTTTTTCATCGATCACATTTTCTGGCTTTACATATTGTCCTTCGCGTCTAAACTTTCTTTCATCCACTTTTGCAAGAAATTGTTGGCTTGTAAGTTTTACAGGTGAGTTTGGTTCGCCTGTCCAACGCAGACCTGCAGGATGTCCGGTG
>JANODK010000166.1:0-30605 GCA_031412655.1 Chryseolinea sp. | reverse complement strand
CCTGATTTACCTAGGATGACCAGGTTTTCCCTTTCAAACAAATCAAGGTTAACATCCTTCAATACCACCTGGTCTCCAAAATGTTTTTCAACATTTCGAAGCTCGGCTACCTTTTGCCTTGTTGTATTGCTGATTTTTGTTTCGGTTTCCATTATCGGATCAGATTTAAAAATTGTAACATGATAAGATCGATGACAAAAATAAAAACCATCGAAACGACTACTGCTGTATTTGCTGCCTTGCCAACACCGGTTGTACCCTGTTCTGTATGATAGCCAGCATAACATCCAATGGTGCCTATGGCAAACCCAAACAGCGCAGATTTAGTGAGAGAAGAAAATATATCGAGGTAGGTTATAACTGCCGAAACTTCATTGATGAATAATATAAAACCGGTATTATTAAAGGAGTGAACCATCACCAGCGATCCGAGCAAAGCAACGGTATCTGAATATAATACCAGTATGGGCAGCATGGCTGTGGTTGCAATTATTCGGGTTACAACCAAATAAGAAAAAGGCCTCGTTCCTGAAACCTCCATTGCATCAATCTGTTCTGTTACTTTCATGCTTCCTAATTCCGCTCCAATATTAGAGGCCAGTTTACCAGCACAAATAAGTCCGGTAATAAGCGGCCCAAGTGAACGCACAATTGCCTGTGCTACTAATGATGGAAGCCACGATTCAGCACCAAAAGATGCAAGCGATGGTTGAGATTGTTTAGTGAAAACAATTCCCGCTAAAAAGGAGGTGAACGTTATCAATAAAAAAGATCGATAGCCAATGTTATAGAATTGATTCAGAATTTCCTTTCCTTCCAATGGAGGTCTTAACGCCTCTTTAAAAAATTGTCCAATAAAACGGATGATTGAGGCAACCTTAAGAAGTAATTTTCCAACCTTCATTGTATCTTATTTCTTCATCGGTATAGAAATTCCGTGCCACTACAGAAATGTTTGCCGGATAGTGTTTGGAGCCAGAATGAAGTGTATTATTGCATTCTTTCGAATAATGTGTGGAGATATATCCACACACACCGTCAATAAACCGCGCATACAAACAATAGGACATTTAAATGATTAGCACAAAATTTGAATTGGAGCGTTGCCTATGCGTATACTCTTACTTTTTATTCTTACGATTTTGATTTCCATCGATTCATTGGCGCAACAACCTGTTAAAAAGAAGTACACTATACATAAAAACAAATTTGTCATTTTAAGGGACACTTCCTTTGTTACCCGAAGGGATACTGTTCTTTATCTATCAGCGCAAGAGGCTAAAAGTTTTCGGGTAAAAGAAAACCCGAATGCTAAATCAAAGCGATTTTACGACAGTGTCCAGAGCCGGGCATCGCAAACCAAAATCACAAAGGAGATAGCAAATTTTCTCATCAAAAAGAAGAGCCGAAAAACAGTTGTGAATAATAGTATAGAGAAAAGTGAAGATATCTTTAAACAATACACGGGTTATTCCATTGGAAACATTTCCTTTAAAGCGGTTGACCTCTTAGAAGGATCTGTAACGGATACACTGCAAAAGTCTACTACAAAGTTTGGTAAGTTCATTAACAAAGTACACAAAGACACGCGGGGTTACATTATTGAACAGAACCTGTTATTCAAATCCGGAGACAAGGTCGATCCTTATCAACTTGCCGATAACGAACGCATCCTGCGACAGTTCAGAACCTTACGTGACGCACGAATTGTATTGCACATAATCGATACGAAAACGAATATTGTTGATGTTGTAGTCGTCACACAAGATGTGGCGTCAATCGGATTTAGCGGAGATTATAGCTCAACCGACAAGTTTCGCATTGATGTGTATGATATTAATATTCTAGGTCTTGCTAAACAGCTTCAGCTTTCGTACTTCAGAAATGGTAGCGAAAGCACTCCGAATGGATATGCCGTTACCTTCAGAGATCCGAATATCCGAAGCAGTTTTATTCAGAGTGAAATTCAATACACGCATAATTATGAACGAACACAAACACGCATCTCACTCGCGCGCGACTTCTTTACTCCAGAAATTAAATATGCCGGTGGTATAGATCTATTCACAACCGATGAGAAGTTTTATTTCGAAGATACGGACACCCTGGAAATGCCGTATCACGAAAACAATGCTGATGCGTGGCTGGGCCGATCTTTCCAGTTTCAAAAGCGAGCGAATCTTATTACTTCTCTACGAGTAAATACAAGAGATTTTTTTCAAAAACCATTTGTATCATCCGACTCCAATTCGTTTTTCTACGACCGCACACTACTGTTGGGGAGCATAACATTGATAAAAAGAAATTACATGAAGAGCTCACTGATTCGGGGATTTGGAAGAACGGAAGACGTTCCTGTAGGCGGTTACATTAGTGTATTACTCGGCAAAGAGGCAAATGAATTTTTTGATCGAAACTATTTTGAGCTACGAACTAACGGAGGAATATACCTTACTAAGTATGGATATTTTAGTGGTGGAGTTACTGTGGGTTCATTTACCAGAAGGGGTAACCTGGAAGATGGAATCTTATCACTCAACGCCTCTTACTTTAGTAAATTGTTTAAAATCAAACGCGTTCGTTCACGACAATTTATTAACCTGAGTTACACGCGGGGAATAAACAGAGTTTTGGATAAGACGATAGGAATTGATGGCAAGTGGCTCGATGTAAACCTGCTTCCTCCTTATGGTGATGAACGCTTTGTCTTTGGAGCTGAGAACGTTTACTTCATGCCGTGGTATACGTATGGATTTAGATTTGCCTTTTATCACAATGTTAATGTCAATGTTTTAACCACCAACCAGCATCTTTTCGAGGGGAAGAATTTCTTTACATCCATTGGCGCAGGGGTTCGGATGCTGAATGAGAATTTAGTATTTCCAACCTTTACATTAGACTTTACTTATTTTGTTGGCAATAAATTGTACTCACCTGATTTTCAAATTAAATTCAGTACGCAACTCAAGCGATTGTTTGGAAATGATCAAGTGTTCAAACCAACGGTAACTGCATTTCAATAATCTTTCAGTAAGCAAAATGTATATCATTCCTGTGGTGAACAGAGTAGCAAGATAGATACTACACTCGAATGAGAGCGATCGCAGTGAAGTCAATGAATGCTGTTGCGCGGAATGTTGTGTGTATGATCTAATTAACATCTAGTCCGCGCAAAAAAGAATGCGCGCCTGCTCTTTAGCGATGAAATACAGTTTGTCCATTGCGCATCTGCTGCGAACGAAGATAGATCATGACTTGCTCCGATCAATCGACAGCTCAGAATGTATTTACCGCCTTGCGCTAGCTTGTACCAACAATAAGCACCACCTTACAAGTGCGTTGGTAAGCAGGAATAGCAATAATGATAATTTAAATTCACTCGCAAGAGAAAACAACACGGGGAGAATACTCTACACTTTCCGTATGCAAAATGCCCCAACTCTGTTGTAACATCTACTGAATAGCCATACTTCTATTCAATTTTATTGGTAAGGTTTTTAACTATTATCCTTGAATTCAATGAAGCATGGAAGAAAAAAAGATTTTGATCGTAGACGATGAGCGGGATTTTGGAATGCTGATGAAGACGTTCTTCTCCAAGAAAAAGTGTAAAGTATTTATCGCCAACTCGATTGCCGAGGGATTGGCTATGCTGGAAATGGAAAGACCTGATCACCTCTTTCTGGATAACAATCTACCCGATGGATTGGGCTGGGGAAAGACTGAATTTATTCTCAATAATTATCCACTTACTCAGCTTCATCTCATCAGTGTGTTGGATGTCCCAAAAACTTCCGCTACGTCTTTCCGCATTCTTTACAAGCCTACGCTAACAGAAGAATTGCCTAAGCTGTTCGGATGGTAATGCCACCGATTGAATCCGTTTGTAAAAACTTATCTCCCATTACGCCTTAATGCTATGAAAATAGATAATATTTCAATTGACGAATTACTCTCTCCTATTAAGTCGTATTTCCAAAATGATAATATTACCCACCAGGATGTTCAGGACAAGCCCCCATTGCGTTCTGAACTTTTTAGTACGGAGCAGATGGATTTGCACGCGCAACACCTGGCCTCGATCCATTCAATAAGTTATGAGCATTCCACTGAAAAGCTATTAACACGGTTAGCCGATAATGAAACCATTTTATTTCATGTCAACGAATTGCTTCAGCGAAGCATCAAAGAAAAGAAACCCATTAGTCCGGCTGGTGAATGGTTGCTTGACAATTTTTATTTGATTGAAGAAGAAATACGCATTGGCCAACGATATTTACCAAAAGGATACAGCAAAGGTCTTCCTAAGTTAAACAGCGGTCCCCTCGCAGGTTTCCCTCGGGTATACGACATCGCCATAGAAATTATTTCGCATAGCGATGGACATGTTGATATTTACAGTCTCACTAATTTTATTACTTCCTATCAGAAGATAAATCATCTCACGATTGGTGAGTTATGGGCAATTCCCATCATGATTCGTCTTGCCTTGCTTGAAAATTTAAGTCGCATGGCGGCACGCATTGCTGTCGATCGAATGGACACAGAGCTGGCACATCAATGGGCATCGAAAATATTAGAGACCGTTGATAAAAACCCAAAGAACTTAGTATTGGTCATTGCCGATATGGCTCGCTCTAACCCACCGCTAGGCAGCGCGTTCGTGGCAGAGTTTTCACGTAAGCTTCAGTGGAAAGGTGCAGAGCTTACACTTCCTCTTAATTGGGTTGAGCAAAATCTCTCTGGCAATGAACGCACGATTAGTGCGATGGTACTGGAGGAAAATCAAAAGCAGGCAGCGGATCAGGTATCCGTAAGCAATAGCATCAATAGTTTGCGCTATCAATCAAAAATGGATTGGCGGGAGTTTGTAGAAGCGATGAGCGTGGTGGAGCAGACTCTTCGGAAAGATTTGAATGGTGTGTATCCCAAAATGGATTTTCATACGCGTGATCATTACCGCCATAGAGTTGAAAAAATTGCCAAGGCCAGTCCATTGTCGGAAAATCAAGTAGCACAGATTGCCATCGATCTGGCTTATGAAAATTTTCAAAAGGATAAATTCGATGAGCGCAAATCACATGTTGGATATTACTTGTGCGGGAGGGGAATAAAAATCACCGAAAGAAAAGCGGGCTTGCGACTATCCTATGTTCGATCGATCAAAGAAAGATTAACCGATGTTGCTGATTCTCTATATATAACAATAGCTCTATTTCTCACCTTCATCATTGGTAGTGGTCTGATAATCGAAGCCCTTTCCAATACTGTATCGGTAGGATGGCTGATCGCCATTGGATTCTTTTCGCTTTTATCCGCCAGTCAACTGGCATTATCTCTCAGCAACTGGTGGATAACAATTTGGATAAAACCAATACCCTTACCCAAGCTTGATTTTTCAGAAGGCATTCCGAATCAGTTCCAAACAATGGTGGTCGTACCAACATTAATCGCCAACACTGGACAAATTGAAAAATTAATCGAAGATCTTGAAGTTCGGTTCCTGGCCAATCCAGATCCGAATCTTTTGTTTGCATTGCTCTCTGATTTTAAAGATGCTCCCTCCGAAACGATGCCGGAAGATGATGCCCTTGTGGCCTTTACCCAAATGAGAATTGAAGAGTTAAATAAACGATACGTTAGAGAACACACCTCTACCTTTCTTCTTTTCCACCGACCACGAAGATGGAATGCAGTGAATAAAGTCTGGATGGGTTATGAACGCAAGCGTGGAAAACTTTCTGAATTGAATCAACTTCTTCGCGGTAAATCGCGCGATCGGTTCTCACTCATTCTGGGAGATGAACAAGTATATACAACGGTTAAATATATAATCACACTCGACACAGATACTCAACTTCCGAGAGACGCAGCCTGGAAATTAGTGGGCTTAATGGCACATCCGCTCAATCATCCGTTATACAATGAAAAAAAGAAAAGGGTTGTAGACGGATATGGTATTATACAACCTCGCATTGCCATTAGTTTGCACGGTGCCACACGTTCTGGATATACTCGGCTCCACGAAAATGATTCAGGCATCGATCCATACACGCGGGTAACTTCTGATGTGTATCAGGATGTTTTGGGTGAAGGATCTTTTATCGGAAAAGGTATTTATGATATTGACGCTTTTGAAAAAGCCCTAAACAATCGCTTTCCTGAAAACAGAATATTGAGTCATGACTTACTGGAAGGCTCGTATGTACGATGTGGCTTTGCAAGTGATGTCCAACTTTATGAGGAGTACCCCTCTCGATACAGCATAGACATGAGCAGGCGTCATCGCTGGATAAGAGGCGATTGGCAAATTGCCAGTTGGTTTTTACCCTTTGTTCCCGGGGCTGACAAAAAACTAAAAAAGAATTCCATCTCTGCTCTATCACGCTGGAAGATTTTCGACAACCTCAGACGCAGCATCATTCCCATTGCACTTACATTTTTGCTGGTTGCTGGATGGACCATCCTATCATCACCCTGGTTCTGGACAATTGCAGTAACGCTTATCGTTATGCTTCCCTCCTTTATTACGTCTGCATGGAGTGCCCTGTTTAAGCCAAAGGAAATTGCCCTTACACAACACATCAACAATGCAATTGGCAATACTTCGAAAAGTATTTTACAAGCATTGTTTACCTTAATATGCTTGCCATACGAAGCCTTCGTTAGTATCGATGCGATTATCCGCACGCTATGGCGTGTATACATTAGTCGCAAGAAATTATTGGAGTGGAATCCCTCTGGCTTTGTGCAGAAACAAAACGAAAATATGTTTGCTGTTTATCAAACAATGTGGTTTGCTCCTCTGCTGTCAATTGCCATATTGATCTTTCTATACTGGCAACAATCACTTGCTATTTTTATTGCGGCACCTTTCCTTGTAGTGTGGTTGCTTTCACCCGCTATCGTAAGACTGTTGAGTAAGCCTGTTCATGCAACGAAGACAAAATTAAATGAAGATCAAAAGGAATATTTAAGAACCTTATCGAGAAAGACATGGTCGTTCTTCGAGAGTTTTATAACTGCGGAAGACAATTGGTTGCCACCAGATAACTTTCAACAGTATCCAATTCCTGTTCTGGCGCATCGTACCTCGCCAACCAATATTGGTCTTTCACTTTTAGCAAACCTGACCGCACGGGATTTTGGATACATTACGACCACTCAACTTATTGAACGAACTGAGAACACCTTTGCTACGCTCGAAAGAATGGAGCGGCATGAAGGACATTTTTACAATTGGTATGATACACAAACTCTTGAAATACTTCGGCCACGATACATTTCAACAGTCGATAGCGGAAACATGGCGGGGCATTTACTTACCCTCCGACAGGGATTACTAGCATTAACCTTTCAAAAAATTACCGGTTCATCTTTTCTGGATGGATTAAAAGATACTTTACGATTGGCGTTGGATAGTATACCCCGGGAAGATTCGCGTATTCGCCCGTATCTGCAAAAATTGCTTGAATCCGATCTCACAGGCCACGACTCACTTCCTAAACTCAAAAATTACTTATCCACTCTACTTACTCAATATCGCGAGAGTAATGACAACCACTTTTTTGTTTCAACGAATTATGAGAAAAGTGATTGGATTCTCGCATTCGAAAAGCATGTAGAGTTGTTGAAACAGGAAATAGTTACCTCGGCTCCATGGCTAAACGATTCTCCTATTCCTGAAAAATTCAGCAACTGGAAACTGCTTTCTGAAATTCCTTCCCTTGATGAACTTTCACGAATGGATCGTGAGATGATAAAAGAGTTCGATTACTATTCAAACCTTGAAAATTCCATCAACGAAAGCAATTGGCTCACTCAAATCGGAGAAAGCATTCGCGAAGCGAGTAAACGGGCACGGGAACGTATTGCCGTTTTACAAAATCTTGCATTCAAGTGTTTGCAATTTGCCGATATGGAATATGAATTCCTTTACGATAAGTCGCAACGCTTACTTGCGATCGGGTACAATGCTGATGAGCATCATCGCGATGGCAGTTTCTATGATCTGTTAGCTTCTGAAGCGCGACTCAGTTCGTTTGTTGCTATCGCACAAGGAAAGCTACCTCAGGAAACTTGGTTTGCATTAGGAAGACGATTAACGACAGCCGGCAATACACCTGTGCTGCTTTCATGGAGTGGTTCTATGTTTGAGTACTTGATGCCACTATTGGTGATGCCTACCTATGAAAATACATTGTTGGATGAAATGTGTATTGGCACAGTCAAGAAACAAATCGAATACGGAGAAGAGCAAAATGTTCCGTGGGGAATTTCGGAATCATGTTACAACGTAGTGGATGCTCATCTTACCTATCAATATCGAGCGTTTGGAATTCCCGGACTCGGTTTTAAAAGAGGGCTCGGGCAGGATTTGGTGATTGCACCGTACGCAACGGTGATGGCACTAATGGTGGATCCGCTTGCTGCCTACACCAATCTTCAGCGAATGAAAGCAAAAGGATTTGAAGGCAGATATGGATTTTATGAAGCGGTTGACTATACACCAGTCCGATTATCGCGAGGTCAGCCCTTTGCAGTAATTCAAACTTTTATGGCTCACCATCAAGGAATGAGTCTTCTTTCATTGGCGTATTTACTACTGGATAAACCGATGCAAAAGCGTTTTGAATCGGATACTCAATTTCAAACTGCACTGCTTTTGTTGCAAGAGCAGGTTCCGAAATCAACAGGTTTCTATTCTGGTTCTGACGTTGAGAACGTGCCACGTGTTTTACCGACAGCAGAGATCAGAGTAATTCAAACTCCGAATACACCTATCCCAGAAATTCAATTGTTGTCGAACGGTCGATACCACGTGATGATTACGAATGCAGGTGGTGGTTATAGCCGATGGAAAGATATCGCCATTAATCGCTGGAGAGAAGATAGTACCTGCGATGATTGGGGAACATTCTGTTTCATCCGGGATATTAATAAAAATGAAAGTTGGTCAACAACTCATCAACCAACATTGAAGGAGGCAACGCGGTACGAAGCCATCTTCTCGCAAGACCGCGCTGAATTCAGAAGACGTGATGATGAAATTGAATCGTACAGTACGATCATTGTTTCACCCGAAGATGATGTTGAGGTAAGGCGCTTACACCTAACGAATTATTCAAAAACAAAAAGGAATTTAGAAATTACCAGTTATGGTGAAATAGTATTGGCCTCACCGGCCGCAGACGATTCACATCCTGCTTTTAGCAATCTGTTCGTGCAAACCGAAATCAATTCAAATCAGCATGCCATAATCTGCACCAGAAGGCCGCGATCAAAAGACGAAAGACCACCGTGGATGTTTCATTTGATGAAGGTAGATGGAATAGAAAAAACAGAAGTTGCGTATGAAACCGATCGCAATAAATTCATTGGTCGTGGAAACACCATTCATGAACCACAGGTAATCTTTGAAAGCGAATCGCTCACCGGTTCTCAGGGTTCTGTGTTAGATCCGATTGTTTCAATACAATACAAAATAAAACTAGAGCCAGGTGAATCTGTAACCATTGATATGGTCACCGGAATATCCGAGACCCGCGAAGGCAATCAAAGTCTGATCGATAAATATCAGGATCGGCATTTACGCGATCGTGCCTTTGAACTATCGCTAACGCACAGTCAGGTTTCATTGCGCCAGCTCGGTGCAACCGAATCGGATGTGCAATTATTTGGAAAGCTGGCCAGCTCCATTCTATACCTCAACGCAACTTTCAGAGCGCCAGCGAATATTCTAACAAAAAATCAACGCGGACAATCTGCCTTATGGAGTTATTCAATTTCGGGTGACTTACCTATTGTATTGGCGCATGTCTCGGATAGCGATAACATCACGCTTGTTAAACAGCTTATTAAAGCACAAGCGTATTGGCAAAGTAAGGGTCTCGCTGTCGACCTCGTTATTCTGAATGAGGATCCAAGTGGATATCGTCAGGTATTACAAGAGCAAATTCAAAATCTGATTGCCAGTACAGGTGTTAACACATCAGATAAGCATGGAAGAATTGCAGTGAGGCCTGCTGATCAGGTACCTACTGAAGATCTCATCTTACTTCAAACTGTAGCGCGCATTATTATTTCAGATGCAAAAGGAACGCTTTCTGATCAGGTTAATAAACGCACAATCGAAAAACCAATTGCTCCGAAATTAATTCCTTCCAGACTACCCTCTGCCAATATTCAAAAAGCAATTGCTCAACGCGAGCTTCAATATTACAATGGTCTTGGCGGGTTTTCTCCTGATGGAAAAGAGTATATCATTGCCACGAAAAAAAATAAACGAACTCCCCTACCGTGGTCTAATGTAATTGCCAATCCGAACTTCGGAACCATTGTAACAGAAAGTGGCTCATCGTATACGTGGTTTGAAAATGCGCACGAGTTCAGGCTTACACCTTGGGAGAATGATCCGGTAAGCGATGGTTGTGGTGAAGCCTACTACATCCGCGATGATGAGAGCGGATATTATTGGTCGCCTATGGCCCTACCTTCTACAGGCCAATCGCCTTACGTAACACGTCATGGGTTTGGTTATAGTATTTTTGAACACAACGAAGATGGCATTCGCACGGAAGTGTGTATGTATACCGATATAGAAGCGCCCATCAAATTTGTCGTTATCACCGTGCGCAATCAATCGGATCGCTCAAGAAAACTTTCGGCAACAGGTTATGCGGAATGGGTATTGGGTAGCATTCCTTCAAAATCCGTTATGCATGTGGTTACCGAACTTGATTCCGTAAGTGGCGCTCTGATTGCGAAAAATGTTTTCAATCCCGAGTTTCAGAATTGCGTAGCTTTCTTCGATGTGGATGATCCTAACTTTTTCTATACCAGCGATCGCGCAGAATTCATTGGACGGAATGGAACACTCCAGCATCCGGAAGCTATGGGTAACGCAAGACTTTCCAATAAGACTGGTGCCGGCATGAATGCGTGTGCTGCAATTCAAATACCATTCGAATTAGAGAATGGACAAGAACGAAAACTGATTTTCAAAATTGGTGCGGGAAAAAACTTGCGCGAAGCGGTTGACGTTGTTAAACGCTTCCAGGGAAGTCAGGCAGCGGCCAAAGCATTGCAGAACGTAAATGCGTTCTGGGAAAAAACCCTGGGAAATGTGCAGGTAGAAACTCCTGATCCATCTATTAATATATTATCAAATGGCTGGCTGCTCTATCAGGTATTGTCGTGCAGAGTGTGGGGTCGCAGTGGATTTTATCAATCGGGCGGAGCGTTTGGTTTCCGTGATCAGCTTCAGGATGTTATGTCACTCACGCATACATTGCCAAGCATAACACGTAAACAAATATTAACCGCTGCTTCGCGGCAATTTGTTGAAGGTGATGTTCAGCATTGGTGGCATCCACCTCTGGGTCGTGGAGTACGTACGTTGTGTTCTGATGATTTTCTCTGGCTACCTTTTGTTACAAGCCGTTATGTAGCGCTCACGGGTGATGTAACCGTGTTGGATGAATTCATTCCTTTCTTACAAGGCAGAAAATTGAATGCAGATGAAGAATCCTATTATGATTTGCCCATTATATCCGACAAGCAGGGAACTGTTTACGAACATTGTAAGCAATCCATTGAACATGGTTTACGTTTTGGCGAACACGGCTTACCACTGATGGGATCTGGTGATTGGAATGATGGAATGAATATGGTCGGCATTCATGGAAAAGGAGAAAGTGTGTGGCTTGCATTCTTTTTGTATGATGTGCTGAATCGCTTTGCAAAGATAGCAACGCTTCATGGAGATGCTGCTTTTGTCCTGAAGTGCACCAAGAATGCAACCAAACTAAAAAAGAACATCCAGACACATGCCTGGGATGGAGAATGGTATCTGCGCGCTTTCTTTGATGATGGTACACCTATCGGATCGTCAAAAAATACAGAATGTATGATTGATGCTATTGCACAAAGTTGGTCTGTACTTTCTGAAGGTGGCGAGACTCAACGCTCATTCAATGCCATGCAGTCAGCGAATAAATTTCTGATCAATAGGGAAAAAGGAATCATTCAACTTCTGGAACCTCCTTTTGATAAAACAGATTTGGATCCAGGATATATAAAAGGATACGTACCGGGTGTTAGAGAAAATGGAGGACAGTACACTCACGCTGCTATCTGGATGGTAATGGCGTTCGCGAAATTGAAAGACCGGGAAAAGACAAACGAACTTTTATCGATGATCAATCCCATCCACCATGGACGAACGTCAGAAGAAGTTTCAGTATACAAGGCGGAACCGTACGTAATTGCAGCTGATGTGTACGGAGAAGCACCACACATTGGAAGAGGTGGCTGGACGTGGTATACAGGCTCAGCCGGATGGATGTATCAGTTGATACTCGAGTCGTATCTCGGAATAAAACGCGAAGGCGAAACATTGCGATTTGAACCGTGCGTTCCGAAAGACTGGAAATCATTTAAAATCAAATACACATTTAAAGAAACAGTCTACCATATAGAGATACACCAGGAAGAGAATGAAAGAGCAGCAGAACTTGTAGTGGATGATGTTCTCCAACAAGAAGTTGTTCTTCAATTGAAAGATGATAAAATAGATCATCGTGTCGTGCTTAAAATCAATATGGAATCAGGAGTGGATGCAGAGCAGGAAGCGACCACTAGTGTTGACAATGTGTAGAAAAATTTCCCCTTACCATGCTGCCTATACCCTGCAATGCATTGGTATGATTTTCGGAATGCTCTATCGAGTTAGAACAAAATTATTTACAAACACTTAATATCCAGTTTATGAAAAAGTCATTTGCCATTGCCGCGTTTTTATTCTTGTTCAGTTTCACAACTTCGCTTAATGCGCAAAATCTTATTAGCGATATTGCCGGAAAATGGTCCATTACCAAATACCAATCAAAACAAAAGACGGCAGGAAAATCCGGAACACTTGAATTCTTAACAGACGGAATGTTTCGAAGTGAAGGTATTTATTTTGGCGTCCAGACCGGATTATTTCGTACAGATGAAACACGCTCAATCGTCATTATAGAAGCGCAAAACGGAATTACAGAATGGACCGCCTCCGTAAAGAACGATGTTCTTCGCTTAAAAAGTATTAAAGGAAAAGGTTCGAGAGTGTACCTTACATTAGTGCGAATAAAAGCCGATAAGAACACAGCTCAGAATTGATGCGATCATTTTTCAAGAATAGTAAAATTCAGATAGGTCAATACCGTATTGAATTATCAAACTGATTTACTCACCTATTCCTAAACATTACCCGAAATGAAGAAACAAAACAATTCTCATTCAAAGATGGGTGTCATGGAGAAATTCTCTTCCCGGGTAACCGCATTAGCAGGCACCACACCTGCTTTTATTATTGCATTTAGTCTTGTGTTGGTTTGGGCAGCAACAGGGCCTGTGTTTAATTTTTCAGAAGAGTGGCAAATGGTGATTAATACAGGAACAACCATTATTACTTTTCTTATGGTGTTTCTTATTCAAAAATCCCAAAACAAAGATTCACTTGCAGTGCAATTAAAATTGAATGAACTTGTGGCCGCTCATGAATTTGCGAGCAATCGCCTTGTTAATGTTGAGGGCATGACCGAAGAGGAGTTGCAGGTGATTAAAAAATATTATGTGTCATTAAGCGATTTGGCTAAAAAAGATGGTAGCCTTCAGCAATCACATTCAATAGATGAAGCAAAAGAAAAGCATGCTTCTAAACAAAATTCAAGAAGAGAATCTGGTAAGGCTAAAGCTAAAATGAATTAACTTGGTTCGCGCGCTCTCTTTATTTAGAATCACAGGATAATCCATTAACATGAAAACCATAGAGGGTACTACCTATCCGATTGAAAACACCTATTCAGTTTCTACAGAAGAAATTGCGCGCCTTCTTCAGGCCAATCAACAAAATGGTTTAAGTGAAGATGATGTGAATAAACGAATTGAGGCTTATGGTTTAAATCGTTATACTGAACAAAAACAAAAAAGCATTTTCCTGATTATCGTTGAGCAATTCAAAAGTCCGATTGTATTGTTACTGGTAGTAGCTTCAGCATTCTCCTTTTTCTTTCAGCATTGGCTTGAAGGTTTCTCTATCATCGGTGTTATTGGCATCACTGCAGCCTTGGGTTTTTTCATGGAGCTTCAGGCTCGAAAATCAATGAAGGCTCTGAAGGAAATGGATGTCAGTGTCTCAAAAGTGTGGAGAGATAACGCGCAGAAGGAAATTCCATCAGAACGTCTTGTCCCTGGAGATATTTTACTTCTCGAAGCCGGGGATATTATTCCGGCTGATGGTCGGCTATTTGAACTAAACCAATTTGAAGTGGATGAATCTGCCCTGACAGGTGAATCGTTGCAGGTTGTAAAGAAATTACAGGCACTTGAAAAGGGTGCTGGTCTGGCGGATCAGATTAACACAGTCTTCAAAGGCACAGGTGTTGTAAAAGGAAACGCGAAGGTGATTATCACAGGCACAGGGCTGATGACTGAGTTAGGTAAAATTTCTTCGATGGTGGAAAGTGCCAAACAAGTGGTTACCCCTCTTGAGAAAAAACTACAAGGACTTACTACGAAGTTGATGTGGCTCACAGGGATTTTTGCTGTCATTTTTATTAGTACAGGCATTATTCAGGGAAAAGAAATTTATTTGATTGTTGAAACCGCTATTGCTCTGGCAGTGGCAGCAATTCCGGAAGGGCTTCCTATTGTGGCCACAATTGCACTTACCTATGGTGTTCTCCGTTTAGCAAAAAAAAATGTTTTGATCAAGCGGCTAGCTTCTGTGGAAACCCTGGGAGGAATCAACACCATCTTTACCGATAAAACCGGCACCCTTACGGAAAACAAAATTGAAGCCAACAGCCTTTCATTCTTTGATGAAGTAATACCAATCGAAAAGGATCTCACACCGGGTTCAACCGAAGTAAAAAATAAATCAGGTTTCGACAAACTGTTGCTCATTTCAACCTTATGTAATAATGCTTCTTTAAAAGCAGCAGCGGATGATAAAAAGCACTTGGGTGATCCGATTGAGATCGCATTACTTCAATTTGCTGCGGCTAATAAGATAGATATTGAAAAATTTGGTAAAGACTACCCACGTGATGCGGAGCATGCATTTAGCTCAGAAACCAAATTGATGGGCACCTTACATAAAAGAGAAGCTACTTATTTTGTGGCGGCTAAAGGAGCTGCAGAAGAATTGATACTGAAATGCAATTCATTTTGTAACCATGATTCTGTAGCGCCACTAACAGAAGAAGATAAAAAGACATTTCTAAGAAAAGCAGAAGAAATCCAATCCGATGGATCGCGTGTATTGGCATTTGCATTTAAAGAAGGCGATGCTATATCGAAAGAAGATTTTTTAAAGGAATTAACATTAGTAGGTTTCATAGGCTTTTTGGATCCACCGCGACTGGACGCCATCGAATCATTGCAATCGTGCAGAACTGCCGGTATAAAAGTGATTATGATAACAGGAGATCATCCAGCCACTGCACTCAACATCGCCCAGAAAATTAAGCTCTCAGAATCTGAAAATATTGTCGTCAATGGAAAAGAATTAGACGAACATCCACCAGAAGAAAAACTATTTGCGGCTACGATTTTTGCCCGGGTAAGTCCCAAGCAGAAACTGGACATGGTAAGTCTCTATCAAACACGAGGCGACATTGTAGCCATGACAGGTGATGGTATTAACGATGCTCCAGCTTTAAAGAAAGCTGACATCGGCATTGCTATGGGGCTACGGGGCACCCAAGTAGCAAAGGAAACGGCCGAGATGGTATTGAAAGACGACTCTTTTATTTCGATTGTAGCGGCCATAAAACAGGGCCGAATCATTTTTCAAAACATTAAAAGGTTTCTGGTTTACTTGCTGTCATGTAACTTAAGTGAAATATTCATTGTGTTTCTCTATGGATTATTCAATTTTCCATTTTCAATTTTACCCTTACAGATTCTTTTCCTAAATATTGTTACCGACATCTTTCCTTCATTGGCCTTGGGTGTGGGAAAGGGTAATGTGTTGATAATGAAAAATCCACCCCGCAATCCAAAGGAGCCCATCATAACAAAAAAAGATTGGACTACGATTATCGTTTACGCCTCACTGATAGCGCTACCTATTATATTGGTTACAGGATATTGCCATTATTATTTAGGATACGATGCAGAAACGTGCAATAACATCACTTTCCTCGCACTTGCATTTGCACAACTTTGGCATGTGTTCAACCTGTCACCAAAAAAAATATCCTTTCTGCAAAATGAAGTTACCCGAAACATCTACGTATGGGGTGCAATAGTATTTTGTAGCATCATTATTATGATTTTCTATTGGGTGGATCCCCTGAGTAAAATAATTGGACTTGAATCACTCAACAGCAAAGCCTGGTTAATCATCGGAATTACAAGCTTGGCTCCAATCGCTTTTGTTCAATTGTTTAAAAGAGCTATTCGGATTCTGGATTAGTAGAAAGAGAATTAATAGTACGATCTCTTTTCGATTTTCTGGAGTTACTTCCTTTTGAAGGATAATGCTAAGGCTTTAAAAGATATCAAGACACTACTCCAATCATTTTGCAGATAATCGTATGCCAAACGGTTCATGGAAAGGGCTATGTTCTTGATGTTCGTTTTCATTATGAGTGCTATGATTATTTGCCGTTCCCTTTCTTGTGAATATCTTCTACCAAATGAATAAATTCAGATATTTTGGCATCAGCATATGCACCATAGGCATCAACCAACGTTCCTTTTTTACCATCCTCCGTCTCAATCAAATATAGAATAGAACTATCCTGAGGATCAGTATTACCTTCGAATCGATAGAAGTTTGCAATCTTGATTTGTTCAGGTAAATATTGAATAGGCACTCCTGCAATTATTAATCGTCCTGATTCAACAGTAAAATTCTCCGAGTAGCCTTGCTGTACTGCGATATTAGATTGCTCAGAAAGCGTAGTCATTTTCTTTTGCATTGTTTCTGCTGTAGTGTTCATGCTGATTTTTTTGAATTGTTTAATTGACACCAGGCAACTGATTCATAGCCCAAACTTCAACAATAGATTTTTTATCTGAATTATCTTGGGTGTCGTACCAAAAGCTAACGCCATCAATTGTTTTCTCACTATCCGGAATATTCATCGTGATTCCGTTGGTTGCATAATCTACTTCATCCAGAAATTCAACATCTTTTGTGTCGCCATCGGTAAAATGAATTGTGCAACGGTGCATCGTTAACGTTCCTTGTGTAATAATGAATTTCAATGCCTTAATAGGGCTACTACCTTCAACTATTAACATTACATCATGATCCAATGTATAGTCTGCTCTTCTATTGCCCAGGTAGGTCCACTCATCCGTTGCAGAAGTAGCGTGTTGAGCAAATGATTGTTGTACCTGACCTAATGTTATAATGGTCATTATGAGGGCGAGTAGATATTTTGTTTTCATAAGGATTGCTGGTGTTATTATATTGTTTGTAGGATGCACCAATACACTCACTATAGAAATTAGCATACCACATAAGCAACAAGCAAATGAGCTCTGATTGGCCTATAATAAGATGGGAATCGTAGAGAACTTACTCGTTGTGTAGATATGGGTGGTATGGAATGACGCTAACCCTTGTGAGAATACCTATAGAATTAAACAGCCCATTGCCTGTTCAGACAATGGGCTATTTAATCGACTCTTTGCATAATGGTATGTTAATCCTGCTCAACTTCCTCTTCCACCACTTCAGCAGCAAGCTGATTGATTTTCGCAGCAAGGGCAGTGAGCTTCACATCGGCTTCTGCTTCTTCATCTTTCGTTTCTTCCAACAATTGAGCACATTGAACTTTACCCAATACAGTAGCCATCGTTCTCAATGTACCGTACGCTGAAATTTCATAATGCTCTACCTTTTGAGCGGCTGCAATTAAAGCAGCATCTCTTGCATGACTCTTATTATGATCCGCGATGGCTTCTTCACCTTCCTTCACAAGACCTTCCATTGCTTCGCATTTCTTTGCGACAGGTTTCACCTTGATTAACGAAAAGCATTCTTCAACGCGACTCAGCTGGAGTTTTGTTTCTTCCAGATGTGCTTCGAAAGCTTCTTTGAGGTCTTCATTAAATGAAGCTTTGGCCATCTTTGGAAGAGCCTTTGTCAAATGTTTTTCAGCCCAATAAATATCCTTCAACAGGTCTTCAAAAATATCTTCCAATGTTTCTTTGGACGATTTTTCAGTGCCCTTCTTTACAGTGACTTTCTTCGTTACATTAATTTTGCCAGTGGTTTTCATTTTGTGTGGGTTTTAATTATAAGATTTACGTTTCAAATAAAATGCAGTTTGTTATTTTCGAAAAGGTATTATAGCTCACCCTTCTCGGCTAACTTTTTCATTTTCTTATTTGCATAAATGGCTACTTCAACTCTACGATTGATTTGTTTCTCCTCGCTAGTTGAATTTCCATTCAACGGTTGTTGTTCACCATATCCCTTTGGTGAAATCCTACCTGCGCTAACACCCTGAGCAGATAAGTATTGCTCAACACTAAAGGCTCTTTTTTCTGACAGCTTTTGATTATAGGCGACCTCGCCAACATTATCGGTATGACCTTCAATTACAATATTGGTATCATCATACTTTTTTAATGTTGTTGACAGTGTGTTTAGATTTGATTTTGTTTCTGGTAATAAGGAAGCAGAGTTTGTGTCGAATTGCAATCCGGAATTGAATGTGATTAAAATACCTTCCCCAACCCGTTGCACAGTAGCACCTTTCAAATCGTTCTTTAACTCTTCTGCCTGCTTATCCATGTGTCTTCCAATAAGAGCACCGGCAGTTCCTCCTGCTGCAGCACCAATGATAGCACCTACTGCAGTGTTACCTGAATTATGACCAATCAGCCCACCAATAGCAGCGCCCGCTCCAGCTCCTATGGCACCACCCTTGGTTGTGTTATTCATGGTCTTGCAACTCGTTTGAGTAAGCAACACTGCAATAACCAATAGAGAGGCGCTAAGTAGTTTAAATACTTTATTTTTCATTTTGAATTTATTTATCAGCGTTCTTCACAGCATTATCAAATCGCTCTGCTATTTGTTCACATGCCAGCTTTATTTCGTTGTGTGTATTCTTTGCAGACTGCTGAGCATTATCCCAAGTATCGTCTGCAGATTGATCAATTAGATCCAGGGCTGATTCTACTTTTGTTCTATGATCTAATAGAGTTGCTTTCACCGCTTCTAATTCAGTTTGAGCTGTCCCCTTAGCATCTTCCAATTTCTTGGAGATTTTATCAAGCTTTGTATTGATATCATCCCGAAGCGCTTGTAGATCCTGGGTGGTTTCCTGCTTCTCTTTCTTTATATCCCGTACAATTTCATTCTCTGCCTGGGACACCTTTTTTTCAGATGATGGTGAACAGTTGATCATTATCATGCTGCAGCTCATTAGAGCAAATGCTATTATTCCTTTTTTCATAATCGTTTGAATTTTTAGTTGTTTTAATTGGAGCGCAAAGCACTCACGGGATCTCAGGAAATAAATTCGAGACTTTTAATCTCTCATTTAATTTATTCCTTCGATTTCCCGATTCGTTTTCCGATTTACCGAGGATCTTATCCTCCTAATCTTTTGTAAACATTAAATCATTATCTGTCAGCTGCGCATATTAGCGGCAGTTTCCCCGGTAAGTCATTTCCGATCCTCTTTCATGCAATGCATTGACGGCCTTGAGAATCGAATTAAACTTTAGCATGGTCACTTCCTTGTGATATTAATTCCTTTCCTCTTTTGGCTGTATCATCTACTAAACCATTGTAGCGATTCTTTACAGAATCGATGGAATCTCCAACGGCATTCTTAAGGTCATTTGCCAATCGTTTTGATCCACCCACAATTTTCTTCTGAGTTTCTGCCCCACTTCTTGGAGCCAATAGCATTCCAATAGCAACACCAATTGCGGCACCCGCCAACAATCCGCCAATTAATTTTTTAGTTTCCATATTTCTTGTTTTTAGTTTTAAGATTTATCTACGTGCAATTACACATAGCTTCTACAACCCCATTACAAAAATTAATGCCAACGTACATATTGCTTATTCGGGCTTCAATTGCGTTTAAACACCTTCACTTCGAGTATCAAAATCCCCATCGATGGTATTTATTCCACGACAAAAAGGAAATCAAACTCTCTGCTAACAATGTATCTTTTCGGTGGTCTTGATAAGGCGGTTTTTTGTTTGTAGAGTTTAAGAATGAAAGATGTAGAGTGAATTCCACAACTTCGTACATAACCATCGGAATTAGATGTCTGCTGAGGCTTTAAAAGGCTGGCATGTATTTCACATCTAAGTACCTGTCAAATACTACTAACGCTTATAGTTTTTTTGAGTTAGATAAATCAACTACTAACAACAAACACATGAAAACAAGTATTTTAAAAATAGCTTTTCTGGCGTGCATAGCAGCCGGAGTTATGTCTGGTTGCAATCCCTCGCCTAGAAAGGAGGCTGAAAAAGTAGAGGAAGCAAAAGAGGATTTAAAGGAAGCGAAGGAAGACCTTGAACAAGCTCGTCTGGATTCCATCAACGACTATTATAAGTTTAAAGAAGAAGCGGATGCACGCTTTGCTGAAAATGAAAGACAAATTGCTCTGCTGAAAGAGAAGGCTCAATTGGAAAAGAAAGAAGTGAGAGAAAAATATGAAAAGGAGTTGAATGACCTCACCGAAAAAAATGCACAATTAAAATCAAGAGTGGAAGAAAATAGAAAGAATGCCAAAGATAAATGGGAAGCCTTCAAATTAAATTTCAACCAGGAGATGGATGAACTGGGTAAATCCCTTTCAGCTATGACGGAAAGGAACAAGAAAAGAAGACAACAATAAAGAAGGCTATTATCTGCATTGAAAATTGCTGAAAAGTAGATTCGTACAAATATTATATAGAGTTTGTTGTTCTGCTTCCACAAAAAATCAAACCATTAAGCATGAAACCACACATAGGATTATCTGAAAAAAAATTGAGTGCCGTTACGGAAGTATTATCAATAGTATTGGCCGATCAAGTCACGCTCTATACCAAGACCCGAAAATTTCATTGGAATGTAGGCGGTGAGAGTTTCATGGAACTTCATAAGCTATTTGAAAATCACTACAAACAATTGGAAGAGTCGATTGACGAAGTGGCGGAACGTATCAGCAAGCTGGGTGGTAAAACCATTGGCACAATGGCAGAGTTTGGAAAACTAACCTCTATAAAGGAACATCCAGGAAAATATCCTTCCTCAAAAGAAATGATAAAAGAACTTTTGGGTGATCACGAAACGGTTATTATTTATCTGCGCAAATCAGTTGACCAATGTTCCGAAAAGCTCAATGATGCCGGCACAGCAGATTTTCTGACCGGTCTAATGGAAGAGCATGAGACGATCGCATGGACCTTGAGAAGGTATTTAAATTAACTGAATTGCTATGACAGAAGGTGCTTCAATACTCGACATGACTGTGAATTCGAACTCGGCCACGCGAGAAATACCGTTTAAAAATTTACAGGTTTCAACAACGCAATCGCAATTCAGAAAAGACAAAGTCGAGCTGACCTATTTATACGAAGACACAAAGGTCAAAAATATGAAGCTCCACATTAAATACATGGTAAGTCTTCGGTGCAAGATGGTGGTGAAAGAGGAACTTAAAAAACTTGGTCTGCAAGCCATAGCAGTTGATCTTGGGGTGGTTGAGTTGTTGGGAGAGATAACGGTCGATCAGCAATGGCAACTAAAGACCAATCTTGCCACATCAGGTTTAGAATTACTAGACGATAAGAAGAGCATATTAATTGAACGGATAAAAAATCTGATCATTGAAATGATTCATTACTCGGATGAAACACCAAAGGAAAATTATTCAGAATACATCAGCAAAAAACTGGGATATGACTACACATACTTATCCAATATATTTTCTGAGGTAAAAGGAATAACGATTCAGCAATTCATCATCATTCATAAGATTGAAAAAGTAAAAGAGCTTTTGCTGTACGATGAACTAAACCTGACAGAAATTTCCTACAAGCTGCATTATAGTAGCGTAGCCCACTTGTCCAATCAGTTTAGAAAAATTACAGGGTTGTCTCCCTCCTTCTACAAACAGTTAAAACGGAAGCGCAAAGACAATCTGGAGAGCTTATAATTATTAAAAGAACTCAAAACGAAATAATGGTAACGACAAAAAAATTAGGAATTTGGATGGATCATTCAAATGCCCACATCATTGAATTCTCGACCGATGATGGATACGAAGAAAAAAGAGTAATCGCCTCAAAGTTTACTCACGATGCAAAAGAGAGTAGTCAGGGCAAAAGTGAAAACCTGATGCACAACAAAGAGAGACATCAGCAAGCCGAATATTATAAAGAATTGGGAGTTGTTATCCGAAATTACGACTCGGTTATTCTGTTTGGTCCTACTGAAGCAAAGTCAGAGTTATTAAATACGCTTAAGGCAGATCATAATTTTTCAAAAATTACGGTTGAAATTAAAAACACAGAAAAAATGACGGATAATCAGGAGCAAGCATTTGTTAGAGAATATTTCACTAAACACTTGTAACGTTAATAGTTGCTGTAGTTGGCACGGAAACGGGCAGGCGTCTTCTAAGCCTGTCCCTTTTTTCTTTGCTCTTGTATTTAACTCAACCGAATAATGGAAAATGTAGAAGCTGAAAAATCGAAAGTCTTAATCGTAGTTGAAATCATTGAATACATTCCCAATTCAGTAGTCATCAAAACGATTATTAAAAAATCAACAGGCAATGTAAGTGTAGTTTCATTTGATTCGGGGGAAGCGTTGAGCGAGAAGATTTCACCCTTTGATACCTTCATTCAGGTTATTGATGGCAAAGCTGAAATTGTTATCAATGGCGATTCAAACCTGCTCGAAACCGGCCAATCGATCATCATCCCGGCTCACTCGCGCAACACAATAAAAGCAAACGTTAGGTTTAAAATGATATCCACCATAATCAAAAGCGGCTACGAAGATGTAACCTAGGGATCATTCATTTATTATAAACAAACGAAATAGAGTTATGGAAAACACGTACAAGGAAGGTGAAGTAGTCTATGAGAGAATACGTCCCACTCAAAAATTAATTGTAAAGCGGTACGCTTGCAATCTGTATTACTGTCAGGCTGAAGAAAATACGCGACAAAAAGAATTAGTCTATCAGGAAAGAGAATTAATGTCTTCAGCGAGTCTTACTAAATGATGCGTACGCAGATTTATTCGATACCCCCACTTTCAGCAGCAGTACTCAGTATTTAGGCTTATTAAAAAAAAAAATAGGTAACTAGTGAATTTTATCAGTAGAGAAAATTCGTACAGAACAATATGTACCTCATGGCACTGGTCTGTGCTAGTTAAATTCATTCATATGTACCCAAGTCATTCTTACTTAAATGTGTGAATGATGTAATTTATTTCAATACGCGTGTAACAACCTCTTGTTTTAAGATGTGCACCTTGGCACGGTAATACTTTTTAGCGATTGTGCTTTAAAAGTTATAACCCAATCGCTCATGCGCCTTCTACTATTCACAGCCCTATTACTTACTGGAACTTCCTTTACCCCTGCAGGAAGAAATTTCTCCTTGAAGTCAGTCAAAGCATCTGTACAAGGTACATCCACTCTTCACGAATGGAAATCAGATATTACTAAAATTGAATTTAAAGGTTCCTTGCATGAAGAAGGAAATGCCTTGAAGACAATAGAAGATGTTGAGGTGAAAATCCCAGTGGTTAGTATTAAGAGCACTGAAGGGAAGAAAATGGACAACAAAACGTATGAAGCGTTTAAATCGGAAAAGAATCCCTTTATAATTTACACCTTCAATAGTGCACAAGTTAAAGAAGATGCCAATCACATTGTAACCATTGAAACATCAGGCAATCTTACAATGGCCGGAGTTACTCAGACTGTATCGCTTAATGCAACAGGTACGGTTCTGGAGAATGGAGATTTACACCTATCCGTTTCTAAAAAATTAAAGATGACTGATTTTAAAATGGTACCCCCTACCATGTTTATGGGCACAATCAAAGTAGGCGATAAAATAACCGTAAACTTTGATCTCATTCTTACGCATTGAAAATAATTCTAAGCATAACACACCTCATCGCACTCTCCTCAAAATGAAATATTATACAACATCCTATAGCATTGTTATCGCTTTATTCATAGTAGTATCGCAAACTGCATACGCTCAGCGAGGCGATATTCAATACTTCCGTCCATACGATCAGCGCGGTATTAATGTATTTGAAACTTCAAAGAATGATACGATCGTATATGATGGATTGAAACTACGATTGGGTGCCAATTTTACACAAGGATTTCAGAATATAAAACATAGCAATTCAAGTGGAGTGGCACTCTATGACCTTGGTGCTGGCTTTCCGTTGGCACAAGCGAATCTGAATATTGATGTTCAATTAACAGATGGTGTACGATTGAACCTGGTGTCGTATATGTCTTCTCATCATCACAACGAATTCTGGGTGAAGGGCGGATATTTGCAAATTGACAAAGTAAGTTTTATGAAAAGTGAATTGCTGGATAAAATATGGCAGGACCTTACCTTAAAAGTGGGACACATGGAAATTAATTATGGCGATGCTCACTTTCGGAGAAGCGATGGTGGTAATACGTTTTGGAATCCCTTTATGGAAAGCAACATCATGGATGCCTTTACAACTGAAATTGGAGGAGAACTGTACTGGCAAAGAAAAGGCATCATTGCCATGTTTGGTATGACGAATGGCGAAATACAAGGAAGTGTTACCAAAGCTTCTTCTCGTAGCCCTTCTGCTTATGGAAAAATAGGATTCGATAAAATGTTCGGAGCTAAAAATCGCGTGCGCCTGACCGGATCCGTTCTTAGCAAGTCATCTTCTGTAAGCGGCACACTTTATGGTGGCGATCGTACGGGCTCTAATTATCAATATGTAATGGAGCCATCAAACGCAACACTTACTGCCAATGCTTTTTCGGGGCGAATGAATCCTAATTTTAAGGACAATGTAATTGCCATCATGATCAATCCGTTTGTAAAATTTGGCGGACTTGAATTGTTTGGAACCTATGAGATTTCAAAAGGACAGAACGCAGTAGAAAATGGAGAAATACAATATGTTCCTGCTGCCAATGATGCAACTGTATTTAGTAAGATGGAAGCAAGAAAATTTAATCAGTTTGTACTTGATGCTGTGTATCGTTTTGGTACACGCGAACAGTTTTTTGCCGGAGCAAAGTATAACAATGTAAACGGTACACAAACCTTCGGACAAAGTACTGCAGCCACTGTAGCAGCGGGCATCAGTCAGGGAATACGACAAGATATTTCGATAGATCGCGTTGCATTTGCTGCCGGATGGTTTATAACCCGTAATATTCTCGTAAAAGGTGAATATGTAACACAAAAGTACAAGGATTATCCAACTGGAGATATCCTCCAAGGAGGTAAGTTCAGTGGCTTTGTTTTGCAAGGCAGCATCGCGTTCTGAAAACATTTCTTACTATGGAACTGTGATGTAAAAGCGTAAGTTTACCTTCAATGTTACTATCAGAACAAGTATCCAATCTTTTCTTATTGGCTTTGCCTATTGCCTGCATTGCCTGGACGGTTACGCATGAAGAAATATTCAGCGAACCCAGAAATTTCTGTATTCACAAATCGAAAACATCACGAGCAATCTTTACGCGCAAATTCTTTTATGTTTTCACTTGTGAGTATTGTTTTAGTCACTACGTGACGCTCTTCTTTCTGATTATAACCCAATATCATTTATTATTCAGCGATTGGCGTGGCTACTTAATCGGGGGCTTTGCGTTGGTATGGATAGCCAATTTGTACATGAGCCTGTTTGGTTTTGTGCGTGTGGGATTAAAGAAAGAGAAGATGGTTGCGGACATCGCAGAAGTAAAGCTTGAAGTGGTAAAAGAAGAAAAGAATAGTAGTGACCTCAAAATTGAGTGAGCAGAAATACCTTAAAAATGGTATAAACAGATTACACTTAATGCATGGCAAGAAAAGCTTGCATTAGTGCCTGCTGTAAATATGTGATTTGTGTAACTTTTCCAATTCATTGTGTAACACATCTCGCAGTAATTTGATGGAATTTACAATGTTAGCGTTTGTAAAAAGTTTATGTCTGACTTTTTACTTTTCGCTACGAAATCTAATTACTGACTTTGCTTAAGCTTCTGCATTCGATACCACTGCTCATTTTGTTCACTTCAAGTGTTATGGCGCAGTCTGTTCCTCAATGGAAACTGAATTATGATAGCGCACAAATTCTTTGGAATGTCAACACCCAAAAGTCACTTCAGCTTTTACATAGTGCAGAGAAAATAGCTTTAAATGACCTGGGAATTTACGATGAAAACTATCTAACAATTATCAATGACCTTGGCCTGGCATACGCGCAAGCACAGGATTTTAAGAAAGCAGAACACTATCTCAAACAAAACCTGACTATTGAATTTGAGATTTATCCTGTAACCGATTCACGCGTGCTGCAATCGAGCTACAACCTGGCCACCATTATTTTAAAATCAGGTGATGACATTCGGGCCAGAGAAATGTATAAGGACATTATTTCCAAATCCAATAGCGCTGAAAACATAGAAACCTATCTTAGAGCATCTGAGAACTTAGCGAAAGGTTATCAGGCACTTGAGCAGTATGACTCTGCCCTGATGACAGTACAAAATGCATTGTCTTCTCAGTTCAGTAGTCTAACCATTCAAAATATTTATGAGCTTAAACTAATGGAAGGCGGAATTTTAAGAAAGAAAAAAAATTATGAAGAGGCAATTCTAGTATTAAATACCCTGCACAAAAGTATAAGTAGCATCTCTCCTACCTATCCGGCAATTACGAATGCAATTTCAATAGAGTTAAGTTTGATTGATATTGAAATGGGATTGTATGGAAAAGCGGAGAAAGATCTATTGCAACTTTATCGTTCGGGGAAAACAATCCCCTTGGATAATGATGGAACTCTGTTGACTGAATTAACCAATAGCCTCGCCTACATATATGAAAAGTTGGGAGTGTATGATAAAGCGCTTAGTTATTATAACGAATCCTTGAGTCGCTGTGCGCAAACCTATGGACGTAATTCATTCGGTTGTGTTACCATACAAAGCAACATTGCAGGTATATACTTAAAGCAAGGACAAATTAAAGAATCTATCGTAGAGTATGAGCGATTCATCAGAGTAATCAAGCAGTTTTCAAAAGTGGATAATACCGTGTATCTGATTGCATTAAATAATCTGGCAACAGCCTACAGGCAAAACGATCAGTATGAACTGGCTATTCAATATTTCAATGAAGCATATTCTACACTCGAAAAGAAATCACTTTTGTCCGATGACCTCGCGGCAACGGTGATGAACAATCTTGCTGTGACGTGCGCGCTAAAAGGTGAGTATGAGCGAGCCGCTGTATATTTTGAAAAAGTTCTATTGATTAAAGAACGTGTCTTTGGTATAAACTCACAAGCAAGTCTTGACGTGGTCGGAAATCTTGCCATTGCTTATTGGGTGTTACATCGCTACAATGACGCCTTGCCTCTTTTCCAAAAATCGATGGTGTTAGCACTGAAGGAGGTTAAATATGTTTTCCCAACACTTACAGAGACTGAACAAGTGCAGTTCTATCAACAGCAAAAAGAAAACTTCGAACGTTTCAATACACTGGCTGTTCAATCCGTTAATGCTCATCCAGAATTTCTAGTGTATATGTTCAATAACCAGTTGTTGCTTAAGTCACTCGTATTCTTCACCAATAAAAAACGCAATGCGTTAATTCACAGTAAAGGGCATGAACAATTAAAGACATTAGTCAATCTTGTCGAGACTAAAGGAGTTCAGCTTGGTCATTTCTATCAAATGCCATTAATTGAACTAGAGTCGTTTGGAATATCACTCTCGGCAATGGAGACGCAAATTGATAGTCTTGAAAAAGTGATACGTCACTCCATGAAAAATGAAGAGCACACAGAAACAGATATTGAGTGGAAAGATGTTCGTGAATCGCTGAAGCCAAACGAAGCGTTAGTGGATATCATTCGGTTTCGGAAATATGATGTTCTCGCCAATACATCGCTAACGGCTTCAAAACGAATCAGCATCGGCTTCACGGATAGCATCTATTATGCTGTTCTTATTACATCGGCCGAAACGCTTGATCATCCAAAACTCGTCTTACTAAAAAATGGAGCTTCGCTTGAGAAAAGGAATTTAAACTATTACCGAAATACATTGCGATTCGATGTGGACGATAATGTTTCCTATTCACAGTATTGGAAACCCTTGGAAGAGTATGTAGCTGGAAAACGAAAGATTTACATTACGGCAGATGGCGTATACAATCAAATAAACCTAAATGCCATTCATGATACAAATGGAAAATTTATACTAGAGAAATACGATTTATATTCTGTACTCAATTCTGGCCAGCTGATTCACAGAAAAACAAAAAGTATAATTGATTTCTCAAACGTTGTGTTAATGGGTGATCCGGATTTTAATTCATTGAAGGTCGAAGTGATTGATATCACATCCAAGAAACCAGTACAATATGAATCATTACCTGGAACACGAGCAGAAATTAATGGCATTACTTCCGTGTTACAACGAAAAGGAATTGACTCGCGAGTATTTGTTAACCGAATGGCTTCGGAGGTAAACCTTAAAGGTGTTAAATCGCCTTCCGTTCTTCACATCGCCACGCACGGTTTCTTTTCTGATAGCCGGGTTTATCTAAATGAAAAAGTGAAGAATGATTTCTTATTTCATTCCGGGATTATATTATCCGGCACCAATATGAATACTACCAATGGAAACGCCACATTCGATACCGATGGAGTCGTTACGGCATATGATGTAATGAATCTGGATTTAACAAATACAGGCCTGGTTGTACTTTCCGCCTGCGAGACTGGATTGGGCAAAATAGAAAATGGCGAAGGGGTCTATGGCCTGCAGAGATCGTTTCTACAGGCCGGAGCAAGTGATATCGTTATCAGTTTATGGAAAGTAGACGACAATGCCACAAAGGATCTCATGATTAAATTTTACTCGTACTTAGGTATGCAGTATAGTAAGCAAGAGGCATTCAAACTTGCGCAACTTGATATGCTTCACATTGAACATAATCCCAGGTTGTGGGGCGGATTTGTTATGATCAGTGGAGATTAGCGGATAGCGAAGAACAACGTTTCCGGAATTTTCTTTGCATTCGTTGGAATGCGAACCGGTTGATAAATCTGAAGTTCATTTCCTGAAGCGCCATTCAATTTCTTCAGATCATTAACATTTACTCCTGTAGAAGATGAAAGCGAGATCCAGTCACTTTTCTGTTTGAGAATATAGGTGTTCGCTATTTGTTCTGCGCCTACCTTCTCACCATTTAAATAAAACTCCACCCTCCTATTAAACTGGCGCTGCAGTTCGATATGCTTTACTGCATCTTTCTGCCGGCCTCTTGCTGTTACAACAATGGAAGTTTGATCAACTCCGTTACTAGTTAAATAATGGAGTACAGCTTCTCCCCTTTTTTGAGTCAGTATTAAGTTGTACTTATCCTCACCCCGATCATCGGCATATGCATAAATCTCAACTTGCCTGGCGGGATTATGATGAAGGTAGTTGACAAGTTCAGTAAGAACCAATTTGGCTTCAGGTCGCAGAATGTACTGATCAAAGTCAAAATAGATATTTTCAAAATTATAGACGTTTTGATTTTCTGCCGTAACAATATTAAGATTATCAATCATTGGTTTTTCTTTCCCGGAGTCAGCTGACTTTTCCAATCGAAGGTATAGTCCGTGATTGGAAGAAATGTTAGCAAATCGAAACTGGCCCAGATCATTTGTGCTGGACGTTTTAATGATATCGCCCGCTCCATTGATCAGAAGAATTTTAGTTGCCGACAGTGGTCTGCCCGATAGTGAATCGCGCAGTATACCACGAACGGAAACTTCCTTTGATGTATCCGAAGGCAAATCTATTTCCGCCAGCATCGTTTGAGCAAACCGTCTTTTCACATCATGGGTTTCGTATTGCTTTTTAGAGATACCTACCAGAATTTCATATTCTTCATCGGATACATTTTTAAATTCGGATCTTGTTTTCGTAATACTCTTAAGTTGATTTGCCACTATTTTGTCAACTATTTTTTTCTTCTCATACGTTAAACTTTCATATTCAATTCGGTCTTCATTTCGGGCCGTTAGCAAATCCAGGTTATTCACTTTCTCGGTTCGTGCATTTAGCTTTACATCTCCGCGCGCATCTTTATTTTTTAAACTGAGTTTGGAGACGTATGAAATTAACGAGGGCACTTTAATGGAATAAATATCGAATCCACCCAAGCCGCCTTTTCGGTTTGAACTTAAATAAATTTTTTGCTCGGCAAAACTGATGAAGCAGTCATCGTAAGTAGAGTTAAACGGATAATCCAGATTATACAAAGCAATCACACCATTCGTAAATCGTTTCGCCATATACAAATCGAGACCTCCGTAATTTTGATGGCCATCCGA
>JANODK010000165.1:0-6941 GCA_031412655.1 Chryseolinea sp. | reverse complement strand
GATCATTCCTGAATTAGATAAGAAAGAAGCGGACTTCATTTGTTTGAATTTTGCAAATCCGGATATGGTGGGACATACCGGAGTGTTTGAAGCGGTAGTGAAAGCATGCGAAACCGTTGATGCATGCGCACAAAAAGTAACAGAGGCTGCATTGAAAAACGGATATGCTACTATCATCATTGCTGATCATGGTAATGCTGACATGATGATCAACGATGATGGATCACCAAACACAGCGCACACAACAAGCCTGGTTCCGTGTATTCTTGTGGATGACGAGTACAAAGGGAAACTGAAGAATGGAAAGTTGGGTGATCTTGCTCCCACTATCCTTACTTTAATGGGTGTTGCTATACCTACACAAATGACAGGAACTGTTTTGCTTGAAAACTAGAAAGGCAAGCGTGAGTCAAAACCATCTTTTTTAGAAGTAAATAAATGAGAAATACATTTGGTGTAATCTTTTTACTTGCCATCGTTTTATTTTCGTGTTCAAATAAACAGAAGACAGCAGTCAGTTTATTTGATTTGGATAGTTTGACAAACGCCCAGGTAAAATATCTGACCGCTCATCATGCTGAGCTTAATAAGACTTCTTCATTAGGAGATTCGAGTAGCACTGCCTCATTTACACCAAAAGATACTTTAGCGTGGAAAAACGAACTGGAGATTTTTAATGTATTGGATCTGATCAATAAACCGATCAACCGAAATTCATACTCCATCGAAAACCAGCCCGACACAAAAAGTAATTTATCGGTTAAAACCTTTGCTATCAAAAGCAGTTTGCCAGAGGATGAGAAAAAGAATTTGCCGATCGAATATTTGAAAATCTATTACCAGAATTCAATCAATAAAATTCGAAGAATAGAGGGACAATACAAAGAATTAAGCATGATGAACAAAACCGGTAAGGTTTTAATCATGGAGTTTCAACCCGTAAAGGACAGTATGATCCTTACCTCATATTCTATAACAGGCGGACAGAAAATGTTTATCGGTGATTCTGTTCAATATAAAATCGTTTCATCCGTCACCTTAACAAAGTAAACAACACATGGCGAAGAGAAGTGGAGGGGATGCATTGCGCGAAGAAGACAAAAGGCCGATCAATAAAAATAGTCTCAAAGAACTATTGGGTATTTTCAGGTTTGCCATGCCCTACAAAGGGTGGTTTATTGCAGGATTGATTTGCCTGGTGTTGTCGAGTGTCATGCTGCTGGCTTTTCCATACCTGGCAGGTAAGCTTTTGGATGTAGCCTCTGGGAAACCGGTTCCTTTTTTTACATCCATCACCGGAGTGGCCCTGGCGTTGTTGGGAATTTTATTTGTGCAGGGAATTTTCTCCTTCATACGCGTTTATACTTTTTCAATCGTGAGTGAGCGATCGCTGGCAGATGTTCGCAAAGCACTCTATCAAAAAATAGTATGGCTTCCATTGAGTTATTTTGATAATCGCAGGGTGGGAGAATTAATGAGTCGAATAACGTCAGACGTTGGTACGTTGTCGGATATGTTTGCCTTTACGCTTGCAGAATTTTTGAGACAGCTCATCACATTTGTATTGGGTACCGCTGTAATCTTTTACCTCGTACCCAATCTTTCAACGTTTATGTTGCTTACATTTCCCGTGTTGATCGTCTTGGCTTTAGTCTTTGGAAAATACATTCGGAAGCTATCCAGAAAAACACAAGATAAATTAGCAGAAGCAAATGTTGTAGCAGAAGAATCACTTCAATCAATCGCTGTAGTAAAAGCTTTTACGAATGAAGTTTTTGAAACAAAGCGATACACGAATACATTAAGTGAGGTGGTGAAAGTGGCGATTCGCACAGCGCGCTTTCGCGGATTGTTTATTTCATTTATCATTTTTGCAGTCTTTGGGGGAATAGTTTCCGTAGGATGGTATGGTGCATTGCTTGTTCAGAATGGCACCATTACAACAGGAGAATTATTTTCGTTCGTGCTTTACACCTCTTTTATTGGCGCCTCGATCGCAGGCCTTGGTGACATCTACACACAACTTCAAAGATCAATCGGTGCATCGGAGCGATTGCTTGAGATTCTTCGGGAAACAGATGAATCTGAACCAGCTACAACAGAGAACACCCACTTAAAAGGTGACATACATTTTCAAAATGTTTCCTTTTCCTATCCGACACGACCAGAGTTTAAAGTTCTT
This sequence comes from Chryseolinea sp., assembly GCA_031412655.1. Classification (GTDB taxonomy): domain Bacteria; phylum Bacteroidota; class Bacteroidia; order Cytophagales; family Cyclobacteriaceae; genus Chryseolinea. Next base: position 4,759 of record JANODK010000165.1, on the reverse strand, counting down.
GACAACTTGAATTTTAAAGTAGAGGCTGGCGAAAAAGTTGCGCTGATTGGTCAAAGTGGTTCAGGCAAATCGACCATTATTAATTTACTGATGCGCTTCTATTCCATCAACCAAGGCACGATTCAAGTTGATGGACAATCGATCGCACAATATAATCTGAAGGGCTACCGCAAGAATATAGGCATCGTACCACAGGAAGTAATGCTATTTGGTGGAACGATTAAAGAAAATATTGCGTATGGAAAACCAGGTGCTACTCAAGAGGAAATACACAAAGCAGCTCATAAGGCAAATGCCTTGGAATTTATTGAGCGCTTCCCTGAAAAATTTGAAACAATAGTAGGCGATCGGGGAGTAAAACTCTCGGGTGGCCAGCGCCAACGTATTGCTATTGCGCGAGCCATTCTAAAGGATCCTGCTATTCTTATTCTGGATGAAGCCACCAGTTCATTGGATGTTCAGTCTGAGGTATTGGTACAAGAAGCATTGGAAACCCTAATGGAAAATCGAACTACAATTATCATTGCGCACAGACTAAGTACAATCAAAAAGGTCGACCGGATTTTTGTTATCAAAGAAGGGCAACTGGCCGAGACAGGTTCGCATGCGGAACTTACTCAGTTGGATAATGGTATTTATAGTAACTTGCTTAAGCTGCAATTGCAATAGGTTATGAATGCTTCATCCGAAATTTTACTAAAGAATTTTAGTCTTCGATCTACCCCTACCCGCCAGCAAATCATTCATCTTTTTTTAAAGAAGAATTATGCCCTCTCCCATGGGGATATTGAAAAAGAAATTACGGATGAACTCGATAGGGTAACTGTTTACAGAACACTTAAAACTTTTCTTGATAAAGGGTTAATCCACAAAGTCCTTGACGATGAAGGAAGCCTCAAATATGCCCTTTGCAATGAAGCGTGCACGCTAACAGGGCATCACCATGACCATGTCCACTTTAAGTGTATCACGTGTGGTCAAACGAATTGTCTGAACATTGATGTGCCTCAGGTAAAGCTCCCAAAAGGATACAAGGCAAATGAAGTTAACCTTTTGATCCAGGGTATTTGTGAACGGTGTTCTTAATTTTAAAGTTTTGGGTTCCTTTTATGGGTTAAGAATCATAAAGTCAGCGCACAGGTTTTTGAGATTGAAATATATTCGTAGTTTTGAGATCGCGCCTATTGAATTCATTGATGATTTTGATATTTAAGCACTTTTTTAACCGGAAATAAGACCCTCATTGTTATCCTCCTCAAACATACTTCTTTTCAAAATTTTCAGTAACGGAAGCGAAACGGAAACGATCCTATTTGGAGTTTTCGGTGTCATAATTCTTGTTTTTCTTATTCTCGATCTCGGGCTTTTTCATAAAAAAGCTCATAAAATCACGACTAAGTCAGCATTATACCAATCCATGTTTTGGGTTTTTATTTCTGCACTTTTTGGATTATTTATCTATAAGTATGATGACGGTGGCGAGCAGGCCATGGTGGAATATTTTTCAGCATACCTAACAGAGTATGCATTGTCGGTTGATAACATTTTTGTCATTCTGTTGCTGTTAAAATATTTTCAGGTTAAGGAGGAGTATTATCATAAGACACTTTTCTGGGGAATATTAGGGGCGATGGTTTTCCGCGGAATTTTCATTTTCGTAGGAGCCATTCTAATTCACCATTTCAGTTGGCTGCTTTACATCTTCGGAGTTTTTCTTATTTATTCAGGTATCCGGATTTATTTTGAAGATGGTGATGAGCAGATTGAGCCGGAGAAAAATCCTGTATTAAAACTGTGTAAAAAATATTTGCCCATGACAGACAAAGATCATGGTGCTAGTTTTTTAGTGAAGGAAAATGGCAAGTGGTTATTTACACCACTGTTCCTCGTCATTATTTTAATTGAAACAACCGATTTGATTTTTGCTGTCGATTCAATACCTGCAGCTTTTGCCATTACACAAAACGAATTTTTGATTTACACATCGAACATTTTTGCAGTAATGGGTTTGCGGGCAATGTTCTTTTTGCTGGCCGGAGTTATTGATAAGTTTTACTTATTGCAGAAGGGCCTTTCCATCATCTTGTTTTTCATTGGAGCCAAGATGCTTCTTGAGATTTGGGACATCGCACTCAATGCTTATGTATCGTTCTCTGTCATCATTGCAACGCTAACCTTATCCATTATCTTCTCTGTTATTGTGCCACGCAAAGCGGAGGCGAAGGAAGAATAATAAAGAGAATAGAAGGCACAAAAAAAGACTCGACTAAGGCGAGCCTTTCAATTGAGAACAATCATATTTTTAATTTGCGTCTACTCCGTCAGCAAATAAATTTTTAGGAAGAATCTTCAATAAAATCGGAAGTGTTAAAAAGTGCTGAGGCATTGACACGATTACCAGCGTTGGTATTGACTTCAGCAATTGGATAAGTTCTATGCGAACGTATTCCTTTTCGTCTAATGTAAGTTCATTAAACCTGGCCTTTCTTAACAGGTTAAGCACAGTTTCATTTTCCTGAATACCTTTCATTAAACGCGTTTTGTGTTTCTCGGCAATGCGAGAAACACGTTTAATAAACATGTCGCTTACTTCGTTGTAATTTTTTTTGTTTTGCAAATATTCCAGTTGTGACCAATGCTCTAAAACAAAACCTTCTATCGCCACCAAGCTATGATCAAGATCCTCATCCGAGAAATTCAAGTAATGACAGAAGCGTCTTAAGAAATCAAGTTCAGTCTGATCAATAATCTTATCCGACCAAATGGTAAGAATGGCCATTTCAAGGAAAAACTTTTTCAAGATCCAGGAATTCTCAGAAGGTAGATTAATATCTTCTACAGAAATACCTTCTTCAAAAATTCTAAGTGCTTCTCTTTTACGATCATGCGATAGATCAGTACTTTGAATAAAGAATTCAAACAACTTTCTTTCTTCGTGAGCGATTTCTCTATTCGCATGTGAAGCTGCTGAAATTACTTTTACCACAGAGAACCGTAATTCATCGCGCTCATAGCGGAAGAAATCCGCTACAATGCGATCGGCATTGGTGTGTATCCATTGACCGTATATGAAAATATCAAGGAATAATAAACTGTTGTGAAAAAAGTAAGTCCAGAAATTTCCGGCATACGTATCCGTAAAATCGATTCGCTTATCGAGTATTTTCTCAGCTAATTCGATGGGCGATTTTCTGCCTCCGAATAACGTTTTAGTGGGGGTGGCAAGCTCAGGAAAGATATTGTTATAGAAATTACCTATACTATCCAGAGTCTGCATCACTACTTTCGAAAATTCTTCTGGTGAGTTTACCGGCTTATCATAGAACAGCAGAGAACTGCTGATAAGACTTTCAGCCAACAAAACCTTCATTCTGTCCTTTTCTGTCCATAATTCCTGACCAGGAACATCAAGTTCCCCTACTGATTGTCCATACATGAGACCTGTGGGCTGAATAATACGGTACAGAGCATGTTCAGGATGCGAGGATTTTTTAGTTTGACCAGCAACAACATCTTTCAGAAGATCCTTACGGAACTCAAGATACTCTTTTAGCCAACCTTTTTCGTTTGTATTCATGGGGTATAATATCCGATGAAATTAGTGATTTTTAGAATATCGATGAAGTCTATTATTTCAAATGTCTTTCCAGCCTTTCGATTCGATGTTTTTGGCGACAGATTCCACCTTCTTTTTGAGAGAATCTTTGAAAGCGTCAAGACGTTGGGCCAGAGCGCTATCGGTCGTGCCTAAAATCTGGGCAGCCAATATCCCGGCATTACGAGCTCCATCCAGCGCAACTGTTGCCACAGGCACTCCCCCAGGCATTTGTAAAATAGAAAGGATAGAATCCCAACCATCAATTGAGTTGGATGATTTTACAGGGACACCAATAACAGGTAACGAAGTAAGTGAAGCCACCATGCCCGGCAAATGTGCCGCACCTCCAGCTCCGGCAATAATTACCTTAATACCCCTACCTCTGGCTGATTGAGCATATTCCACCATCCGAAGGGGCGTGCGGTGAGCCGATACAACGGTAAGCTCATATTGTACTTGTAGCTCCTCCAGAATCAGCGCTGCTTCTTTCATGATCTTAAGATCAGAATCACTTCCCATGATAATACCAACTTCAGGTTTGCTCATATCAGGCGATTATGTTTAAGGTTTGCTTTACAAAGTTGGCTTTCCTTTTCAAACTCTCTATATCAGCATCAACAATTGTGACATGACCCATTTTTCGAAAGGGTTTAGTAATCCGTTTTCCATAGAGATGTACATGAACTCCACTTAACTTCATCACTTCTTCAAAGCCAGCGTACTTTGCTTCTCCCTCATAACCCGGCTCGCCTAATAAGTTCACCATTGCGCTGGGAAATAAGGGACTAGTATCGCCTAGAGGAAGGTTTAAAATGGAGCGTAAATGCTGTTCATATTGAGAGGTAATGTTTGCTTCGATGGTTTGATGTCCGCTGTTATGAGGGCGAGGAGCAATTTCATTCACCAGTACTTTACCATCTTTGGTCACAAACATTTCAACGGCCAAAATTCCGACCATGTCTAAATCGTGGATGATCTTGCGGGCAAGATGATCGGCCTCGTCTAAAATATTTTGAGGAAGTTCTGCGGGAGCGAATAGGTATTCAACCAGATTTTGAATGGGATGAAAAACCATTTCAACTGAAGGAAAAGTTTTCACCTCGCCATTTGAATTTCGTGCTACGATTACAGCAATTTCTTTTTCGAAATCAATTCGCTTTT
>JANODK010000164.1:0-5981 GCA_031412655.1 Chryseolinea sp. | reverse complement strand
CGCCAACCTCCTGAAAACGTTTTGAGTGGTCGATGTAAGTCTTCTGTCTTAAACCCAATACCTTCTAATATTTCTTCAGCCTTTGACTGGACAGTATATCCATCCATGTGCTCGTACTTTTCCTGGAGCTTTGAAAGTTTATCAACCAGATCTTCAGAATACTCCGTTTCCAGCTTATGAATTACGGCCTCCATCTGGCGTTCAATGTCAACTACCTCCTTGAAAGCGGTCATTGCCACCTCTAATATAGAGTCCTCGGTTTGAAAGGAGAGCAAATCCTGGTTCAGGAAGCCAATCGAGCACTCGTTACTCATGCTTATAGACCCGCCATCGATCTTGTATTCTCCATTGATAATTTTCAATAAAGTCGATTTACCACGCCCATTCAGTCCAATAAGGCCTATTTTGTCCTTTGGTTTGATAAACATGTTGGCATTTTCGTACAGAGCACGGCCTCCAATGAAATAAGAGAGATTGGTAATCGAAATCATGCGGCAAAATTACGAAGGAAAAGCAGATTTTGAGGAAATAGTTGAGCCGCCTATAGAATTGATATGTAATGTAAAACCAAAAGGATTTAATTTTAGAGTAAAGTGTAAATCAACGCCCACATGAAAAAAATGAGAATTCTTCCAATTGCTCTACTTGCCCTTGCATTAGGGTGCAGCAATTCTGGTACAACTGATAATACGAATACAAATCCATCACCTGGAACAGAGGGAGGTGAACCTGCTCTGACTGATTATTACAAAACACTTCCTTTGGATAAGATCAAGTTACCAGCGGGTTTTACCATCGATGTTTTTGCTGAAGTAGAAAATGCTCGCTCCATGGCGATAAGCCCATCGGGTATTATTTATGTTGGTAATAGGGACAAGGATAAAGTATATGCAGTAAAGGATTTGGATGGTGACTATAAAGCCGACAAAAAATGGGTGATCGCCTCTGGATTGAACATGCCAAATGGTGTGGCCTTTAAGGATGGCGATTTATATGTAGCGGAAGTAAGCCGCATCATAAAGTTTGCCGGCATCGAATCGAAATTGAGTGCACCTCCAGCACCTGTTGTAATCACCAAAGATTATCCAACTGAAACACATCATGGTTGGAAATATATTGCCTTTGGTCCGGATGGAAAGTTATATGTGCCGGTTGGCGCACCGTGTAACATTTGTGAATCGAAAGATGAAATTTATGCTACCATTACTCGCATCAATGCAGACGGAAGCGGCCGCGAAGTATTTGCGAAAGGTATTCGTAATTCTGTAGGCTTCACCTGGCATCCTGATACCAAAGCCATTTGGTTTACAGACAATGGTCGCGATTCAATGGAAGGTGAGGACTTACCATCATGCGAATTGAATACAGCACCAAAGGCCGGAATGCATTTCGGATATCCATATTGCCATGCTGGAGATGTTAAAGATCCGGAGTTCGGCAGCAAGCGTGCATGTTCTGATTTTGAAAAACCAGCAGATAAATTAGGCGGGCACGTGGCACCATTAGGTTTAAAGTTTTATACAGGTTCTATGTTTCCCGCATCATACAAGAATCAGCTGTTTGTTGCTGAGCATGGTTCATGGGATCGTAAACCAAAGAATGGTTATAATGTAACACTGGTAAAATTAAATAATGGTGTTGTTTCAGGACATGAAGCATTCGCATCTGGTTGGTTAGATGAAGCAACACAAAAAGTATGGGGTCGCCCGGTGGATGTATTGGTTTTGCCGGATGGATCCATGTTAGTTTCAGATGATCAGGCAAATGTGATTTATAGAATTTCATATAAGGGCTAATCTTGTCATTATGGTTCGGTACATCAGGATTTTATGTATTCTCGTTGGCAGTTTGATGATGAATCAAATGAGTTGGGCACAAGCAAGTGCTACTGATTTGGTTGTCGTAAAAAAAGTAGATTACACGCCTATAAAGAATCAGGCCAATACGGGTACGTGTTGGAGTTTCTCTGCCACATCATTGGTTGAATCTCAAACGTTAAAAAACGGTTCTGGGGAAATCGATCTTTCTGAAATGTTTACTGTGCGAAACATTTATACCGAAAAGGCGAGAAATTATATCCTTCGTCAGGGAACAGCGCAATTCGGCCCGGGTGGCTTGGGCCATGATGTAATTCGTGGAATAGCGAATTATGGTGCTGTTCCGGAGAGCGTCTATTCCGGATTAGCATTAGGAGAAAGAAATCATGATCATTCCAAACTTGATTCAGAACTCAAGTTCTACTTAGATAGTCTTCTAAAAAAGCGCCCCATTCCTGCCGATTGGATGAAGGGATTTCAATCCATTCTGGATGATCATCTTGGCAAAGCACCTGAAGTATTTACCTATAAGGAGAAACAATATACACCCAAGTCATTTGCAAAGGAGGTACTCCACTTCAATGCCGAAGACTATGTGAACGTAACGTCTTACACACATCATCCATTTTACGCTCCCTTCATTTTAGAAGCACCGGATAATTTTCTGAATGGTTCGTTCTACAATCTTCCATTAGATGAGATGATCAAGTTAACAGAACGTGCTGTTGAGCTTGGCTATTCCGTTATGTGGGATGCGGATGTAAGTAATTCGTACTTTGATCAAAGGAATGGATATGCCATACAGCGCAAAGCCGTGGAAAGACTTAAGGTAATTGATCCAGATGAGGACGAGGTAAAGTATGATCAGGCCATGCGCCAAGCGTTGTATGAGAATCTGACATCGCAGGATGATCATCTTATGCATTTGGTAGGATTAGAGAAATCAAAAGGAGGGAAGAAGTTTTTCCTAGTCAAGAATTCATGGGGAGAGGTTGGTCCGTTTAAAGGATTGATCAATGTGTCTGAAACTTATTTTGCTATCAACACAGTAAGTTTGGTTATTCCGAAAGCGGCATTCGATAGTGCATTGAAGTTGAAGTTGGGTATTAAATAGTTTTAAGTTCAATGTTCAAAGTTCTAAGTTTTGAATTCAGAGAACGAATCACGCTGCTCGCACATGCACCATTAACTATTAACAATTAACTTTACTCTGAAATTCTAAATTCGAACTCCTAAATTCTATCTTCTTAAATCATGCATCCTGTTCTATTTGAAGTTTTCGGTATTCACGTTTATAGTTATGGATTTATGATTGCATTGGGAGCGATTGCCGGTGTAACCTACATGGCGACTCGTGGTAAAAAGGAATTTGGATTAACGTTCGATCAGGCCAACTCGCTCTTCCTTTTTATTTTCATCGCTGCTTTTGTTGGTGGTAAAGTGTTTTTATTTTTTGAAGATGCATCCTATTACATCAGCAATCCAAAAAATCTTTTAACGGGTAGGGGCTTTGTATTCTATGGTTCGTTTCTTTTTGCTGTGCCCACCATGCTTTGGTTTTTCAGAAAGCACAAGTTGCCTACCTATGCCATGCTTGATGTTATGGCCATCACTACATGCTTAGTTCATATGTTTGGCAGAATAGGTTGTTTCCTTGCAGGATGCTGCTACGGCAAACAAACAAGTTCCATTTTTGGTGTGACGTTTACAGACGAAGCTTGTAGTGCTAAGCCATTGAATGAACCGCTCTATCCAACACAATTATTTGAAGCCTCCTATATTTTATTGGTGATGCTGGTACTTCTTTACATTCGGGGAAGAAGAACCTTCTATGGACAATTGTTCCTTCTCTATTTGATCTTGTACGCGATTGGAAGATTCGTACTGGAATATTTTAGGGGCGATCTGGGCCGTGGATTTATTATTGAGAATTACATTTCTCATTCTCAATTGATAGCGTTGTTGATTGCTGTTGCTGTAGGTATTCTGTATAAAAGATGGTCAATGCGCAATCGAATAGACCTTCACAAAAAACCTATTTAAAGTAAACTGACTGAAACGTTATCAGTTTCGTTTCGCCCTGATATAGGGATAGTTCTTCACCTTTGATTACGTAGGTATCCGCTTTCGATAAAGCCTTTGTAAAAAAATCTTCAACATCCATTCGATCCTGACAAAACATTTTGGTAGAGAAGATGGTAAAATAAATTTTATTCCCTTCGAGGGTAAAATTTCCTCCCATGTTATTGCATCCTGCAAATCCCTTCACTCTTTTTTCATTATCAATGGAAGTTAGAATCATGTGTACTTCTTTGGCATCCGCAGGCGTAACAAGAGGCTTGCCATTCATCTCCGACAACTTCCAATAGGTATTTTCAAGTGTGGCAGTGCTCACATCATTTTGGGTTGACTTGCATTGAAACAAAGTTAGGATAATGAAGAGTACGGCAATCTTATTCATAATATTGATCGATAAGGTTTTTCATACTCATTTAAGATATCTTAAATGAGTATGAAGTTTTTTTTAGTGTTATAATTCGCGGATCCAGATGTTTCTGAAACCAACAAGGTTACCATGGTCTTGTAAACGGATCGGACCTTTTTCAGTTGGTTTATAAACTGGTAAGCCAATGTATTCTGTTGGACCCCAAATGGCAATGTGGTTTTGAACCAATACACCATTGTGAACGATCGTTACATAAGCCGGAATAATAACCCTACCTTCTCCATTGAAGCGAGCCGCTGTAAAGAAGATCTCATAATATTGCCACTCACCAGGTTTCTTGCAAGCATTAACCAATGGGATATGTTGCTTATATATAGAGCCGGTTTGACCATTTCCATAGGTCTTGTTGTTAAAATTGTCTAATACTTGAACTTCATAAAGACCTTGTAAGAAAATTCCGCTATTGCCACGACCCTGACCTGTTTTTGTTTGATCAACCTGAACAGGGGAGTGCCATTCAACATGCAATTGAAAATCGCCAAACTCTTTTTTGGTCTTCATATCACCGCCACCAGGAAGTACAGTTACTTCTCCATTTTTTAACGTCCACTTTGAAGGTGTTCCGTCAAGGCTCGTCCAGTTATCTAAACTTTTGCCATCAAAAAGTACAATAGCATCTGAAGGTGCATCGGTTGGTTTTTCTGCTGGTGTAATTATTTTAGGTTGAGGCTCCCAAATCTCACTTGATTCCGGAGTCTTTTTATCCTGAGCGAAGCTACTCACGACTAGAAATGCAAATCCCGATAGGATAAGCAAAGATTTAATTGGTTTGATCATGGTTGTATTGTTTAAAAGTCTTCTGCAATATCATCTACTTTCTTGCCCTTATCTTCTTTCATCATTTTGTGAATGGGAGAGGAGATGTACGTTAACTCAAGATGGTGTTTTCCATGCGATCCAAATTTTAAAACAAGGTTAGTCGTTTTCCAGAAATAAATTTCTGCCTTCATATCATACTCTGATTTCCCATAGAGTGATTCGAGCGCTTTCATTACACGAACATCCTTATCAACTAGCACACGGATCTCATAAATTAAGTTCTTGTACGCTTTTATTTCAACCGATTTTACAGGAACCTCTCCGATCTTTTCATAGGCGGGATCCTCGACATCAAAAAGCGCAGCAGGAAACTCATTTCTTTCCTTAAATTCTTTTTTAAGCTTCGTTCCTCGAATAGAGTCAACTGAAATGCCAAGCTTAATGTCCTTGAAACCATTCCGTTTGTCCAGTTCACTTAAGTCTTGTGCCAGTACAGTGTTTATTGCAAATACAAAGAGCAGGATTATTCGATACATTAGGGTAGGATAATAAATTTTATTGGAATAGATACCTTCACATTATCCCACATCATCAAAAGGTTTGCCATTTCATTTTGTTGTTCGAATGCCATTGTAAAGGGATCATATACAATCCCGCTCAAAGTCTGTGCAGGAACATCAAATCTCATCACATCCAATTTATTGTTATAGTTATAGCTACCCCACAAACCTACTTCACTATTAATAATGATGGTCCAATGATCTTTTTCGGGAATGGAGAACATGCTATAGGTACCGACTTTTAACAATGTGCCATTGAATTGAATGTCTTTCATTAAAGTTATCTCTGTGGCTTCGTTTGCTCCAGTTCGCCATACTTGTCCGTACGGAACCAGTGAA
>JANODK010000163.1:0-33805 GCA_031412655.1 Chryseolinea sp. | reverse complement strand
GTCATAATCCTTCACCGTTTTGAAAGGTTGAATGCTACTGCCACTGGCCAACTGACCAATCATTAAATGCATTCCCCAAAATTGGTTGATGGGTGTGAGGTAATCCTTAAACTTCAGGCCTTCTAATGTTATGTCGCATTCCCATAACAACACATCATAATTCATTTGATCGTCTTGTGACAATGCATTTCGATCGAATGCAGTGAGTTGTGTGCGATAGCGTGTATAAAAATCACTCACTTGCTTTCGGTAGTCAGCAGTTAATGTATTTGGCAGAAGATCATTGTAGCGATTGTCACCCGCCATTGTTGCATCGAACGGAGATAACTTTAAGTGTTCTTCATGATATTGGTTCAGCAGACTGTCGAGCGAAGGCTGCTTTGTTTCCTGTGTTTCATCTTTTGATGGTGAAGAACAGGAGAGCATCACCACAGCAAGGACAGTAAGAATGAAAAAAGCACGTTTCATAATACGGAATGATTAATGTTGAGATTCAAAAAGTGGATGAAAGTAACACAATTCTAGCAGATCAAAACATAGACCTTCGGTTAATAATTCTAGCTTTGCGCTACATATTCTGTCATGCAAGCATTTACATTTTTCCTTGTTTATCCATTCATTTACGGTATTGCATCGCTGCCTTTTTGGGCATTGTACAAGGTCTCTGATTTTATGTATTTTCTAATCCGTTTAACGGGTTATCGAAAACACGTAGTGCTTAAAAATCTCCGAAATTCTTTTCCTGCAAAAAATGAAAAAGAAATCGAATTACTTTGCGCTGCCTACTATCGTTACCTCTGCGACCTGATGCTGGAGACGTTTAAGACAATTAAAATGACGAAGGAAGAAACCCTGGAGCGATGTATCTTTCACAATCAGGATTGGCTAACCAAACTGCACGAAGAAAATAAAAGTATTATAATCGTGATGGGGCACTATGGCAATTGGGAATGGGCAGGACCCAGTTTTACATTAAATACTCCTTATCAATTAGTGGTGATCTATCGCCCATTATCACATCCCTATTTTGAAAAGATGATGGTAGGCATGCGCACGCGTTTTGGAACGCGCATCACACCGGTTGATAAAACGTTACGCGATATGGTAGCCTGCAAAAAAGAAATAACAGCTACTGCTTTTATTGCCGATCAAACCGCTACCGCAAAGAATGCTTACTGGACTAATTTTCTGAACCAGGATACTGCTGTATTTACAGGTCCCGAAAAACTAGCAAGACGTTTCAATTATCCTGTTGTGTATATGAATGTTCGATGTGTTCGAAGAGGGTACTATGAAGTTACACCAGAATTATTATTCTCTACACCTGAAGAAGCGGGAGAGAATGAAATTTCAGAAAGCTTTACAAAAAGACTTGAGCAGGAAATTATTCTTGACCCAACGTATTGGCTTTGGTCACACAAACGCTGGAAGCATAAGCGAAAAAAAGCTGAGGTTAGTTAAGGATTTAATTTCTTAGAGAATTTATTTCATCCCACACTTTTTTCAGAACAGGTATTCCTTCTTTTAAATTTGTGTCACGAATTGCTCCAATGTATTCACCCGGATAACGAACCTTCTTGGTATTTTCTTTCGGAACAGAAGCATGGTAGTCATCCACAATCTGTTGAATTGTTTTTTCGATTGCCGGGTAATTACTGAGTTTTGAAAGATCAATTGCTATAAACACTTGAGATAAAGATTGCTCTACAGAAAGTTTTGAAACTTGTGCGGTAGATAATCCTCCTGAGAGAATCGTAGCCAGAATATCCAACAGCAATGACATGCCCGCGCCTTTCCAATAACCAATGGGTAATACGTTACGTGATTTTATAATGGAGGCTGCATCAGTAGTGAGATTATCTTCTGAATCAAATCCACCGGGCACAGGAAGTTTTTCATTTTTTAATGAATACAATTCCAGAGAACCGTATGAGTACTGCGACATCGCCATGTCTAAAACAATGGCATCATTCTGATAAGGCACTGCGATAACAAGGGGATTATTTCCGAGTTTAGGATCGACTCCGCCCCAGGCTGGCATATTGCCCATTGTGTTTGTCCAGCCGATAAACACAAACCCTTTTCGGGCGGCCTGCCATCCGTAGTATCCACCCCGCATCCAATGGTTGGTGTTTGCCAACGCAACACAACCCAATCCGTTTGCTTTTGCAATTTCCATAGAACGTGTTGTGCATAATAACGCATTAATAGGTCCTGGTCCAAGCTGACCATCCCATTGCTCGATACACCCAACAGCAGATCGTTGTTCTGCTTCATGATCTATTTTTATATAACCCTTTTTGATGTACTCCACAAAACGAGGAAAGCGATTTACGCCATGCGTGTAAACTCCTTCGAGGCTATTTACAACAAAAATGTCAGTACATGTTTTTGCTTTCTCTGGAGAAAATCCATGTTGAAGCAAAATGGACTGAAAGACATCTGCCATTTCTGAATACGACATTCGAACAAAAGAGGAGTTTATCATTTAAGAAAATTAGAAAACTTTCTTTGGAATTCAATCGACCAGTCTAACTCAAATTATTGTTCAATGAACTTCCTTATCTTCTGCTAGGCTACGAAGGTTATGTGATAGCGTTCTATGCAAGAATTATGTGACTAAGTCGACAAGGGTATGGTAAAATGAAAAGTAGATCCTTGGCCTTCTGTACTTTCTACTCCAATCTTGCCTCCATTCTTTTCTACAAAATCCTTGCACAATAAGAGACCCAGACCGGTTCCTTTTTCAAGGGCTGTTCCTGGAGTGGAATGTTTAGTGCCGATTTTGAAAAGCTTTTGAATAACTGAATCGCTGATGCCTACACCATTGTCGGTAATGGAAATTTTTAATAATTGCCCAATGTGTTCGATATGCAAGGTGATTACTCCACCACGATGCGTAAACTTAATGGCATTCGACAATAAGTTTCGAACTACAGTATTGGTAGAGTAGCGATGAGCCCTTACCCACAACGGCAATGTATTGTCATTTATAATCGTGATGTTTTTATGATCCGCAAGGCCTTTAAAGAGTTCCTGGTTTTCTCTTAACACAACACACAAATCAAACTCTTCAGCTTTAAAATCAATGGCGCCTGTTTGCGACTGGCTCCATTCCAATAGATTTTCAAGAAGATTAAATGAATTCTTTAGTGATTTATCAAAGTCATGAGAAAGCTTTTTTATTTCATTAACGGTAAGACTGTCAGCGTTATTCTGTACCAGCGCAAAGAAGGCATTAAGCGTATTGAGCGGCCCCTTTAAATCGTGACCGATAATAGAAAAGAGCCTGTCCTTTGAAGTATTTAATTCAGAGATCGTTTGATTACTTTTCATCAACAGTTCGTTGGATCTTTGCTTTTGTTGAATCCATAGTAAAAGGCCAATGGTAATGATGCCAAAAATCAAAAACGAGGCAACGATGATGATTCGCTGGTTGCGGCTGGTGACCTCTTGCAGCGCTTCTTTATTTTTTTCCAGGAGCTTTTGATTTTCTTTCTCGTGTTTCTCAAATAAGAGGGCGCTGTTTCGGGCGCGACTGTTTTGTGTTGAATCATGCAATACATTACTTAAAAGAAGGTAATCCAACGATTGCTGTATCCGTCCGCGCTTCGATTCGATGATAGAAAGCACTTTGTAAATTCGCTCGAGATCAAATGTGAAGCCTGTTTGCTTATAATAGTTAAGCGCTTCCTTGGCATATTCATGAGCAGGTTGTATTTCGTTTTGTGCCAGTTTTAATTTGGCGAAGTAATAGCGATTGTCGGCTTTGTTAAAGATGTCGTTTTCTTTTTCAATTTTGGACCACGCCAGTTGAAGAACACTATCGGCCTTTGCATAATTTTTTTGCTGAATATGCCACGAGCCAAACATATTCAGGAGCCACCCAAAATCTGAATTTTTTTCTTCACCCCAGGCCAGGGCATGCGTTAAGTAATAATCTGCCTCCTTTAGATTATTATTGTCGAGGTAAGCATCGGCAATATTCATTTGGATGTTGACGAGGTTACTATTGTCGTTTGTTAATTTATTTTGAAAGTCAAGCGCGCGCTTGTAATACTCAATGGCCCGATAATAATCCTCAAGATGAACCATGCAAAGGCCCATTTCGCTAAGGCCGGTAGCCAAAATTTTATGATCGCGGATGGAATCCGCCAATTGAATGCTTTTTTCGAGGTAGTTAATTGTTAAGGGAACATTACCTTTTCTCAGGTTGAGTGTTCCCAGTGAAAGATAGGCCAGGGAAATTCCTCTTTTGTATCCGAGTTGCATGGAAAGATTAAGAGCCTGAACCGCATAATATGTTGAAGAATCTACATGAACAGTATTGTAGTAACCCGAAAGATCCCTTAGGATCAGAACCCGGCTGGTGTCAGAAAGAGATGCTTTGAGTTGGATTTTAAGCTGGTTTAACCTTTCCGGATTTGTCTGGGCACGACTAATCAACAAAGCAAAACACAACAGTATAAATAGCCCGTACTTCATTTAGAGATCACGCTTTAAATATCCTACAATGTAAAACAATTAACGATAAAGTACTGGGAGATATAGATTGCGTTGTGTAGCGATGATGTATGTTTTGACCAGGAAAGGAATCGTTTTAATTGGTAGTGCCGATGGCAGCATTCGCAACGTTTAAGCTTGTCTCCAGGCGTTTCACGATTTAGCCATTTTCTACCTTTTATAAAGTCTACTTCATTGCCTATCGTTTCAGAAAATCGGTTGCGCCAATTCCACTCACGGGTAATAAAACTGCAAAACCAAAAAGTGCTAACGCGTTGGGAACTAAAATATAAAATACAATCAGTAAGATGATGTAGTAAAATGGAACAAGAAATATTCCGAAAGCATACTTAAGGGAACTAATCCATTGCGGATCTTTTATATTCTTTTTGATGAATCTCTTAATGAACCAATACGGTAAGATATGCAATACATAACCGATCCACACAATAGGATTGATTACCTTCCATACACGTGAAGACTTTTTTTGTTGAGTTAGTGTTCGTGCTAAAGGATATGATTTCAAAATATTTTTATCCGACTCCAGTTGCACCATCATGTCTTTTTCGAACTCCCTGTTCTTTAACAGGAAATCGTACTTTGCTTTGTACTCTTCATCCGGAGTAATGGCAACTGCTAATTTTTTTAATGCGTCATCTGTAACTGAAACCAGCGTTTCTAATTTCTCGCGTTCAGAATGTGAATCATTCAGAATGGCGTTTACACTTATCGGGTCACCGAAGTTGACCAGTACTCGTGAACGAAATGAATAATGATCTTCGTAATGAATTCCAACGGGCACAATGGTTAGCGGTGTGCCGTTCTTCTCTTTAAACTGCATCGTCATTCGCGCAAATCCTTTCTGAAGTACTCCACCTGCATAGGGTTCGTTGTGATTACCTTCTGCAAAGATGAGGATGTCCTGATCTTGAGCGAGCATATCGCTCCACTCCTGAATGATCGCATCATTGTTACGCAATGAACCAAACCCATCACGAGAGCGGAATACCGGTTTTATTTGAAACGTTGTCAGTAGTTTTGTTACCAGACCTTCTTTGAATACACTCGCCCGCGCAATCGACCATGGATTTCGCTGCGAACTACAGATCACAACAATAGCATCTAAAAAAGCATTCTGATGATTCGGTATGAAAATGATTGGCCCTGTTTTAGGAATCGAGTTTGCATTATTGATTTGCCATGTTCTGAAATAAAACCGCAGGGCTGTTGAACAATAGACCTTAAGGAATCTGTAGAGAAAATTCGGAGTCATTCAATCTGCTATATAGTTTCAATTATTTTTTTGCGTTGGATGAAGTAAGCAAACGTAAAGCCGCTGACCAGATGCCATATTCCCCACCACGCTGCTACTAATGCCATCGAGCCGTTGCCTTGAAAAAAAGTGAAGATTAAAACAAGTCCGAGTCCTGAGTTTTGAATTCCGGTTTCGATAGCAACGGATCGATTTACAGATTCTTTGTTTTTAAGAAGCGAGCTAAAGTAATACGCACCCAATAATCCAAACCCATTGTGTAGCATTACTAACCAGAACACAGAGAAGATATGATTTTTGAATACATCGAAATTATTCATGAACGCCACACCGATAAAACTAATGAGTACCAGAATGGAAAACGTGCGAAAAATATTTTCAATCTTTTCAGTAGCCTTTGGATAGTAGTGGGAGAACGTCATGCCGGCAATTAGCGGTAGTAGCAGAATGACGATCATGTTGAGGAACAGATCAAAGAAACTAATCTCAAAACTCATCACGCTTTGCGATAAGCCTGGCACAAGTGATGACCAAAAGAAAAAACTCAGAGGCGTAAGCAGAAAACAAAATACGGAGGTGAAAGCCGATAATGTAACCGATAGTGCTATGTTACCTTTGGCCATCATCGAGAAAAAATTGGAGGCATTACCACCCGGACATGCTGCAACCAAAATCATTCCCAGCGCTATCTCGTTCGAAGGAGCCAATACATAAATGAGAATCACAGTAATAACTGGCAATAAAATATATTGACAGAATAGCCCAGTGAGCAATGCTTTTTTATCACTTCTCAGTTGACGAAAGTGATCGAGCTTGATGCTGAGTGCAACACCAAACATAATCAAGGCAAGACACACGTTTAAAACCGTAAGACTTCCTTCTGAAAAATTGATGGTTATGGGTTCAGTTTCCAAGTGATCGTATGATTACCGGGCTAAATATAGAGAAGTTTACTATTTATTACTTTTTGTAAAGTAATACTAACCACTCAATAACTAATAAATTCTATTCAAGACTGGCATTTTTATTCGCTTCATACCAATGATCAATCAGTAATCTTGGCCCCGATGCAGCTTGTACAGCCAACTGATCACATCGCTCGTTTTCCGGATGGCCTGCATGACCTTTGATCCAAATGAATTTTGGTTTGAGTTTATTATGTAAAGGAATGTAACGCTGCCATAAATCCGCATTGGCTTTCTTTGCGAAGTTCTTTTTCAGCCAGCCCCATATCCATCCTTTCTCAACGGAGTCTACAACATATTTTGAATCAGAATAAATGGTGATCGAGATTCCGTCTTTCTTAATTGCTTCAAGACCAGCAATGACAGCAAGTAACTCCATACGATTGTTGGTAGTCAGGCGAAAGCCTTCCGAGATTTCTTTCACTACATCTTTAAACTTCAACACCACACCATAGCCACCCGGGCCTGGGTTTCCTTGTGCTGCACCATCCGTGTAAATGCGAATTATCAAATCAGATTAATCGTTTTAATTTTTAACAATCGGCAAATTGAATTTTGAAATTTAATTATCCAATAGGAAATACATTGGTTTTAAAAATCTTCACGGCAATCGCCAACAGAATTACACCGAATACTCTACGCAAGACAGCGAAGCCGGATTTGCCGACAACACGCTCCAACCATGGCGAGGCACGCAACACGATGTAAACAAAAATAAGATTGAGAAGAATACCAATCAGTACGTTAGTCTCAGCATAGACTGCACGAAGAGAAAGAATAGTAGTTAACGTACCGGCACCTGCAATGAGTGGGAAGGCAAGGGGCACAATGGATCCTGATCCTTTCGCATCCGGATCATCTTTGATTAATGTAATGCCGAGAATCATTTCCATTGCCACAATAAAAATGACAATGGCACCCGCCACAGCAAACGAAGCTACATCCAGACCAAAGAGCTGTAAAATGGATTGACCCAAATAAAAGAAGGCAACCATTAATACGGCCGAAATTATTGTTGCCTTTTCCGCATGAATTCTTCCTTCTCTTTTTTTAATCAGAATGATAAAAGGAACTGAGCCAATAATATCAATAACTGAAAATAAAATGAGGGATACTGAAAATATTTCCTTGAAGTCCATGATGAAGATTTGCGATGCAAAAGTAGCAGAAAATAATAGACGAATGAGGCGATGTAAGCTATTCGCCTAAACTTCAAAATTCGCTCTATTCATATAGAGATAACAATTCTTGCTGCACCATTGAAACCTTTTATTATCCTTCAGGTTAAAAGGGTTCTGATCCATTAAGTTTTTTGTATTATTTTGCACCGTGAAAACCATTTTCCTTTCATTCTTTAAGATAATGCTAGTCAGCTTAATGCTGTTGAAGCCCGTATTAGGCTCTGGTTATTTCCTAAAAGTTTCGAATGTTATCGCTATTCAAGACTTAACAGAAGGTGAAGAAGGTAAGTCAGAGGAATCTTCCCTGGAATCTTGTGATGAGATTCTTCATTCCATAAATGTTGACTGGACTGCAAATTTAGGGTGTGTTGTGCGGAAGAAATCCACCGGAATCTCCGTTAATATTGAAGAACATATCCGTGAGATAGTTCCTCCTCCTCCTCAAGCATAGTATTGCTTATAGTACCCGATTCTTTCTTGTCGTCTTAAGTTGATGGAGGCTTATGGTCTCGATCATTCATTTTATTTAATTCTTATTTATGAGCAGTAAAATATCAAATAAACTATCAGATAATTTAGCCTTTGATATACCAGCGTCTGTTGTTGTATTTTTAGTTGCATTGCCACTCTGTTTAGGCATTGCATTGGCATCAGGCGCGCCTCTTTTCTCGGGTGTACTTGCGGGGGTTATTGGAGGGGTAGTAGTTGGTTCGCTCAGTCGGTCGCCATTAAGTGTAAGTGGTCCTGCCGCTGGATTAACATCCATCGTTTTTGTTTCGATTCAGGACCTGGGTTCTTTCTCTGTTTTTCTAAGTTGTGTTGTGTTAGCCGGATTGATTCAGGTTGCATTTGGTTTTTTGAAAGCCGGATCAATAGGGCACTTTGTTCCGGTTGCTGTTATAAAAGGAATGTTGGCTGCTATTGGTCTCATTCTTATTCTGAAGCAGTTACCACACGCAGTGGGTTATGATGTTGACTTTGAAGGTGACGAAAGTTTTTTACAATCGGATGGAAAAAATACATTCAGTGATATTCTGGAAGCGTTCAATTATGTTACTCCTGGCGCTATTGTAGTCGCTGCTATTTCACTTATTATTTTAGTGGTATTGGATTCCCCTTCCCTCAAACGTTTTAAAATCTTTCGGGTTTTTCCTAGCGCGTTGTTGGTTGTCTTTGTTGGAATTGCAATAAACATGCTGGCTAAAAACTATTTTCCAGCGTTAGAAATACAACCATCTCACTTGGTTAATTTCTCGGGGAAATCTGAAACTACGCGTTTTGTTGATTTTTTTACTTTCCCTGATTTTACGCAATTCGGGAATAGTAAAGTTTATATTGTGGCCGTCACATTAGCACTTGTTGCCAGTCTTGAATCATTGCTTAGCATTGAAGCTGCCGATAAATTAGATCCATTCAAACGTATTACGCCATTGGATCATGAATTAAAATCGCAGGGCATTGCAAATATTGTTTCTGGTATGGTGGGAGGGTTACCTGTTACATCAGTCATCGTACGAACCTCAGCAAACATAGCATCCGGTGCTCGAACAAAAGTATCCGCTATCACGCACGGTGTATTCCTTTTGTTAGCGGTTGTATTGATTCCATCTTTTTTGGAACAAATACCTTTGGCATGTCTTGCTGCTATTTTGTTGGTTGTTGGATACAAGCTCACTTCCATTACTCTTTTTAAGGAAATGTTCAAAAAGGGATATAATCAGTTTGTACCGTTTATTGTTACCGTTGTGGCCATTCTATTCTCTGATTTGTTGATCGGTGTTTTCATTGGAATTTTGGTGAGTATATTTTTCGTACTGAAAACGAATTTTAAGTCAGCCATTTTATTGGTTGGCGATCACGATAACTTCCTGGTAAAATTTACCAAGGATGTTTCGTTTTTAAATAAAGCCTCCTTGCGGATAGTATTAGAGAAAATACCACACAATTCAAGTGTGATCATTGATGGTTCTAATGCGCAGTTCATTGATCAGGATATTATCGCTACAGTAGAAGATTTTATTTTAAGTGCTCCAACAAAAAGTATTACGGTTGAACTTAAAAAATCAAATAAGGCACAGAACTCTTATTTTAGAAATCCAGAAATGAACCATGTGTAAAACTTCTAACAATAAACTTACTTCAGCATCAGTCAACTGAATACTTAATTTACATATCTACAGTTAATTATATTTTATGAAACCATACGAAAAATTACTTTTAGAAAATAAAGCATGGGCACAAGAAAAGGTCGAAGGTGATAAAGATTTTTTTTCTCGTCTTGCAGGAATCCAAACTCCCGAATTTTTATGGATAGGGTGTTCCGACAGCCGTGTACCAGCGAATGAAATTACCAATACAGCTCCGGGTGAAATATTTGTTCACCGAAATATTGCAAACTTGGTTGTGCATACAGATTTGAATTTATTAAGCGTTCTGCAATACGCTGTGCAGGTGTTGAAAGTACAGCATGTGATTGTTTGTGGGCACTATGGATGTGGTGGTATTAAGGCCGCCATGACGAATACCGACTTTGGTTTGATCAATAAGTGGTTACGGAATATTAAAGATACCTACTACTACAATAAAGCAGAACTAGAAGCTATTCAAGACATGGAGAAGCGTACCGATCGATTAACGGAACTCAGTGTAATGGACCAGGTGATGAACCTTGCACAAACTTCCATCGTACAAAGTGCTTGGAAGAAAGAAAACCGACCAACACTACACGGATGGGTATATCGACTGGAAGATGGAATTTTACATGATATAGTGAAGATGGCACCGAATACACCACTCGATCCCATCTACGAATATAAAATTATATAAATACGTATTCATATACATAAAGTGCCTGGCAAACGTCAGGCACTTTATGTTTTAAAGAATAGGAGTAATTTTTTAAGACGACCGATAGCCCATTTCGTAGACTGATTTAACATGTGGACCGAGAAATACACGAGCATAAATACGTATGATCGCAAGGCCATCAATGATAAAACACAAGGAAACAAATATCGCAAGGGTGGGTTGATCTTCATGGATGTGTGTAAAGATTAAATCTTCGCCAATAAAGGTTGGCGTAATCGGAAATCCGGATGCTCCCAAACACGCCAGTAAAAAAATAAATGCAATTTTTGGATGGACATAGGAGTGTCCATGGAATTGATTCAGGTCAATATTACCTTCCAGAAATTTCAAGCGCATCAAACACAGAAAGCCCAACGCTCCTGAAACAGCAACTCCAATTAAGTAGATATGTATTTCGTTGAAACTAAATTGTTCATTGAACGCAACAGAAAGAGCGATCCAAAAATGACTCATGATTAATAATAACCAACTCATATTCGCCAACTTTCTTTCGGTAAAAGATTTGAGCACCATTACTAAGGCAATCAATGAAAATAAGTATGGAAAATATTTTAGAAGCGAAGGTGAGATAAGATCTTTATGATAAACACAAAACAAACCAATCAAATAAGCCGGTATTAGAAGTATGATCACTCGGTTAAAGGCGAGGAAGTCAAGTTTCTTGCCAAGTGATTTTAATGGATTCCAAAAAGTACGATACATGAAAGAATCAAGATTCCATTCTTTCATGCACAATATGTAAAGTGTGTTCTCTATCTTTTTAGGGAACGAATCTTCAATGGATTTATCATGCGGAGAAAAGTTATAAAATTGCTCCCGAATAAGGTAACTCACCACGGATGGAGATACCAGCAATTGATAGGTTCTTAAAAAAGCATTTCCTGCAAAGTGAAACAACGCCAGTTTTTCAAAGCCTGCGGCCACTTCAATAAAAATCAATCCAATTTGTGCAATAGATGAATACGCTATCTGACTTTTTACAGATGACTGTACTCGCGCAATGCCTGTTGTAATAACGGCTGTTAAAAGCCCAAGTCCACCAATTAATAATCGAACAGAAAGTTGATGTTCCCAAAATGGAAAGGTGCGCAGTAAAAGAAACACACCTAAATGCACAGACAACGATCCATAAAAAATAGCACTTGATGGTGTTGGGCCTTCCATAGCCCGTGGTAGCCATGAAGAGAAGGGGAGTTGTGCAGACTTGGCAGCAGCTGAAATTAAAATCATCAGTGAAATGAAAACGCCAATTACACTATGCGTTTGAAGATGTTCATGCACCAGATCAAAATTGTTAAGTCGTAAAAATGTTATGTTCTCATGGAATAAATGATGAATGGCCCACATTGCAAGAATCAACCCTACATCGCCTATTCGGTAGATCGAAAATACTTTTACAGCATTTTTAACAGGTAAATACCGTTCACGATAAAATGCAATGAGCAGGAAAGATGAAATACCTAAAATTTCCCAACCGATAAACAGTGTTTCGAGGTTGCCCGAAAAAATGGCGAGGTTGTAGCCGAAGTAGAAGAATAGTATGGTATTGAAAAATCGTTTGTATCCGCTTTCACGATGCATATAATATCGGCTGTAGAGTGTAACCATGAACGTGAGCAACGCACCAACACAAAGATATACCGCGGTAATTTTGTCAAAATAGAAATCTACAAAGAAGGTGTATTCAGAAGATTCATATAATACGATCTCTTTTAAATTTAATGTCCCATGACCGTGAACTATCCAATAGGCTACAAATACCAGCGCCAAAATGAAATGCAATCCAACAACTGAGAATGCTGTCCAGGAGATAAGCGTTTCCTTTTTACCGGGTATCAATAAGCTAATGACAAATCCCAGGAAGGGTATGAAAATAAAAAGTTGAAGAAATTGTTCTGGCTGTGTCATATCGTTAAGACTCTGAAATTAAATAGACGGGTAAATTTTCTTCGTGTGTTTCGAGAATCGGTGTGAGGTCTGTAACAGTCTCTAACTTTTTAACAAGCACATTGTATGTCGTGAAACCTCCGTCTTTAAAGAGAGAAAGTTCATGTGTCTCTGGATTTACAACAACTAACTTCACCCACTCATTAATAAACCATTCATAGGTTTCTTTCTGCTTTTGAATGGCCTGCAGTACAATGGCAGGGAAGTGTTCTATGATAATAAGGAGACGTATCGGATCGTGCACCTCAATCATTTGACTTGGAAGCCCTGGCCGCAGGTCACCATCGATACCGTTGGCCACACCAAAAAGACCCATTACATTATGAGGAAGCTTTGTTCCCGCACCCATTTTTTGATTATCCACACGGGAAAAGAAATATTCAAGGTTGATACCACCGCATACGGGCCCTAATGGTTTTACTATATTCGTAAGGATGCTTCCATCCAGATCGATGGCATAATCGTATGAGTTGAGAAAGGATCGTCTATCCAGAAATACCGACTTTGTCAATTCTCTTCTTCCAACAATACAAAGCGCATTGGTAGCGTGGTTTAATTCTGGACGTGGTTCGAAAAGTGATACGGATCGTGTGCGAATCTTCTGGTGAATTTTTTCAGGACTCAACTTGCTGTTGATGGATACAAATCGTCTTGATCGTTCCTTCGCGTTATTATCAAGAGCCTTTTCAAAAGTAGTTTCGTTTTTTTTGTGGATATCTTTATTCACAATTGAAAGTGACTCCTCATCATAAAAAGCAATTTCATCGCGCGTTGTATCGTGAAGGGCACCGACAAATTGTGTTTCTTTTGGAATGATCAAACCTCTTGTAGCCAGTATCTCTCTCACCTTAGGATGATTGGCCATGTAGCTAATTACTCTTGAGTTCACTGACCCTGCACGACCCGAACACGCGCCACAATCGTAAGCTGCATAGTGTGGATTGTTAATACTGCTGGAACCGTGTCCAACAACATAAATAACAGGAGCAAAGTCTTTGATAAGACCAATACTTTTTAAAAGTCCCTCAACACGATTAGCCATTTCATCAACCGCAAATCCGATTTGCAAATCATTTTCTATGTCATCGATGTTTTTGTTTTCGATAGTCAGTTGTGATGACTTATGCATGTGTTTAAAAGATGAAGCCGTTGCCGGGCTCATCGTGGGTCTGAAAATATTGAAGAATAGTTTAACAGCAGACCAGAATCCAAGCGTTTGTGATATCAACCACCCGCTATAAAATGAGTGCGTATGTTTTGAGAAATGGATATCAATCTCTTGCTTAATCTTAGTTCCTACTCCTTTAATAAGGTACTTTGGTATAACCGGTGCCGGACAAACTTTAGTGTAAAATTGTCCGTCTATAGGTTGGTAGAAAAACTCTACACCAAAAAATCCTGGAGTACCATAGGTTTCGCATGACGTATCAAATTTTTCAAGATATCGTCTCAATGAACATTCACGATCATCGATACAGAACATCGCTTGAAAATTTTTGGCAGAACTGTTTTTCTTTCCTTCTTTCATCGTTTGTATGCCGGCCAATACCTGATCGTAATACGTCCATTCAAATGCCTCCTGCCAAATGGTGAGCGCCTCATTCAATTCAGTATCGGGCACTTCAGCAAAAAGATCAACCGGTCTTTGTTTTACTTTGAAAGCGATTGGCGGCCAGATCTCATTAAAGTGTGTATCCAATGCATCAATCTCCAGTAAAAGTTCAAAAACAATTAAATCGTGGATAGAAAGTTTCTTTGGATTCAACAGGGTAGATGGTTGATCTTCAATAGCCGAAACCATACCCGACCATCCCTGATGTGCAAATTGCTGATCGAAGAGATAATGTTCATATAGCGATTCATCACCAACTACTATTTTGAGGAGATCAGAAATTTCGCATGAAGTATTGAGCAACAGATCGCGGACTCTCTCATTTCTGAAAAAGCTGGTGAAACTGTTTTTCTCCATCTCTTTAATGGCATTTAAAAAACTCTGATGCTCTACAGGGAAATTCCAGATGGAAATTCCCTGATCAAGATAGCCGCACAATATTCTGAACAAGATTGGCTGAACAAGCGAATCTAAATCAATTTGAAATTCTCTTTTCCAGTTTGACCGAAGCGAACCAATGCGAGGTATCGCTGCATTTTCGAAATTTTCCGAAAGTGTTTTCTCTTTCCATAATTTTAATTGACTTACACCTTTTCGATCCGTGATTACTTTTTCAAGCACATCTTCACGAATGCGCCCCTCTTTGTATAAGTTTCTGAATTCTGTTAATGTGAGAGAAACTTTGTATCCTAATATTTCAGAAGCTCTGCGAATACCTTTATGAAATGATAAATGCTGGAAGGAGTGAAGCGTATTGTGGTGAATAAAATCTTTCAGCGGAGCTTGTGCTGGCAAATGATGCTTTAATTCGTGAAGCACGTGATGTTCATCGAAAGCAGAATGTTTTGTTTCCATTCAAGTGTTAAAAAATTTCTAAACTAAATTTCGAAAGTCAAATAAACCTGTGCTGGAATGATCTGGGTTTCAGCACATATTTGCTTAAAAGAATATTTGATATTGAAGTGTTAATTGATTCTTCATTTTATTGTCTTTGATAAGATCTGCGCCTGCAACTGAGTAGGTAGGTCGTAGTTGCCAGTCTAATGTAATTTTGCTGGTATGCCCTTTTATTAACCAGTTCAAACCAAGATCATAGACATTCATCTGCTTATCAAGGCGATCAAATTTAGCGCCTTGCACAGTTGCGTAAGGCATCAATGTACCGTAACCTTCCCCTAGTAAATCCTTTTTAAATAAATACCCTACCTGAGCGTAAAACTGACTTCCCGTTCCAAACATTGGGAAAGCATTACCAAAACTATTGGTTGGTGCAGCGGCATTAGTTGACCCGTTGGCAGGATTCATAATACCATTATACCGAAGGTATCGATTTCCGTAATCCGTATGGTAGTATCCTGCATAAGCATTAAGGGCAGTTCCTTTTTCAGTGTTCAGCGGGGCGTCATAGAATATTGCTACGGAGAATAAATTCATTGTATAATATTTCTGAGCAACAGCATCGCCTGTCCAGGTTGCATTCTTTTGGGTTATGAATCCAGCCTCAAGGTTTAGTATTTTTTTCTTTCCGAGATAAGCACCCGTCATGTACGGAGTAAGATGTGATTCTTTATCAAAGAAATTCCAGGCGAAGAATCCCTGATATTGTTTGTGATGCTGATTGAATGCAAATGTAGCGTTTGTCGCAGAGAGAGCAGGCGCTGGATTTCCGTTTGATGTAATGGGGAATGGATCACTCAGTACAACGCGATAATCAAGTTTACCAATTTGACCACGAGCATAGACACTCAACTTGCGTGAAAATTCATCCGTTTGATCTACGGTGGCTTGTGCGAAGACAGGCACATCCAACGACATAATGGTTCCAACACTGGGTTGGCTAAAGCGTGACAATCCATTAGTAATGGTAAGTCCGCCACCTAAAATTAACTTATCGTTTCCTTTCCAAATCTTATATTCACCTAAGGCATCATGAAAGAAGGTCTGCAACTTTCTATTGCCATTGTTGTTTGCATTTTGCCCGGCCAGGTAATTAAAATTGTTTTGGCCAAATTGCGCATAGAAAAAAACATGATCGGTTAACTGACCGTAAAATTGAATTCTGGTTCTGCGAAGACCGATATCAAATGTCTTATTGGTAGGTTCACCTAAGACTGTTGTGTTGGGATTGCTTTGATCGTAACGAACCCAAACCTGGTTTAAAAAAGTAGCTTTTAAATAATGACTTCCATCGTCATTCAATTTCAACTTCATTTCGTCAATAGTATTGGCAGTACTTTTAGGAGAAGCGGGTGTCTCCGTTGGATTTGGAGATTGAACCTGGCCGAATGAATTAATATATCCCAATGCAATCAAAAAGAGTGCAATATGGATTTTGATTTTCATATAAAAAGAATTTTTAGAGATTGAGAAATAGGCGGATGAAGATTCATCCGCCTGATGTTTTTAATTATACTGTTTGAGTTGCGTTTTGATTCACAGCGTCTAGCAATTTTTCCGCAAAGGCAATACTATATTGAATTTCTAAAGTGTCCAGGAGATTGCGCTTCTTGTATAAGAGCAGTTTGTTTTTATGACACTCAATATGTATCTCATCATGCTTCTCCAGAAAACGAATTACAGATTCGCTGAAAAATTCACGAATTGCTTCTTCCTGATTTCCACGTAAATAATATTTTTTAGAAAACTCAGGGAAAGAGCTGAAGTCAATATCTTTTCCATTTACCAATTCAGAAAATTTAGACCACAATCCTTCTGGCTCAAGTGCAAAATCGGGAATATGAACATCCAGCTCTGAAATTTGCAGCACGGTTATTTGTGTATCGTTCTGTTCCTGTCTTGCTCCTTCCGATAGTGTAATGTCAGAGACTTCAATTTTTCCGATAGCAGTATACTTAGCCAGTATATTTTCTTCGTATTGAATCTTATTTCCGTTTTGAATTGGAAAGTCTTTATACTTTATGGCATTGCGGACTTTTTGTGGATAGAAATTTAATTCGTTAGGCTCACTAAATGCGCGTAGCATGATTTGACGTGGGCTCAGTTTGATTTCGAATTTAGCCTGGCTACTTGGATCAAACTTACGTGTAGCCAACGGATGATTTGATAACATTTTGAAGTTTTCGAAACCTAGTACTGCTACATCTCCACCTGTTTGATTGTATTCTTCTTCAAAATGATGAAGGGCTTCCATAAAAGAGTGATCCACTATGCGTGCCTCGGAAAAATTTAAAGTCACCTTTTTTCCAGGCTGAAGTTTGTGAAGTAATTTCCTGTAACCGATAAGATTCGAGAAGATGGCAGAATCAATCACGCGAATGTTGTACTCCCCATTATTCTCAATCAGTTCATATCGTGCTTTGAATAAACTTCTGATGGGTGCACCACTAATGATGTGGAACAAGAATTTCATTAAGGTACCAGAACCAACACCCACTAATAAATCAGTTGAAAGAGTAACGATAATGGTAACAACAAAAATCACTAACTGCTCAACACCAATTTTGTACGTTTTGAAAAACTCATTGGGTGAAGCAAGTCTATATCCTACCGCAATGAGCAACGCGGCAAGTGCTGTGTTTGGAATCATTTCAATAACGGGTATTAAGAGAAGCATGGCAATAAGAAGAAAGGCACCATGGAAAAAGTTAGCCCAACGTGTGCGACCGCCAAAAGTAATGTTGGCCGAACTACGCGCAACCTCAGAGATCATCGGCAATCCACCAAAGAAACTTGCTAGTGCATTACCAGCCCCAACCGCTACTAAGTCCTTATTCGGATTTGAAATTCTTTTCCATGGATCGAGACCATCAATTGCTTTTACAGTAAGAAGCGATTCTAAACTGTTTACAAAAAGAAACATGAATACATATTTCCAGAAAACAAAACTACCAATGGCGGAGAAATCAGCATTAAAGCCAATGGTACCCCAGAAATCACCAATCTTAACCAGGTCAAATGCAGGCTCGGTATGTTTGAAGTCCATGAAGATGGCCAACGGAACAGTAACTAACAATACAACCATTGGTGCAGGAATCTTTTTGAAGACTTTTCCTTTTATCAAAGGCATTCCAAAAATGATCACCAAACTTATAACACCTACGATTGTCACGCGCGGATCGGCATTCATGATAGAGTGCGGTATCATTCGATATAATTCGAGCGGCTCTAATCCTTTCAACGTGGACGGATCAATACCCAGCAGAATATGTATTTGCTTTGAGAAGATAATCAACCCGATTGCTGCCAGCATACCATGAACGGCAGAGGGAGGAAAGAAATCGCTAAGTGATCCGAATTTTAAAAAACCAAAACCAATTTGAATGAGTGAGGCAACAACAATGACGCCCAGTGCTAAATGCCATCCTTGTGTTCCGCCTCCAAGTTCAGTCACGGCACCAGAGCAAATCGTAATGAGACCCGCGGCTGGGCCTTTAATGGTTAAGCGCGAACCTGCAAAGAAGCTTACAAATAAACCACCGATCATGGCGGTGAGTACACCCATGGCGGGTGGAAATTCGCTGGCTTTCGCAATACCTAAACTAAGGGGTAATGCAAGTAAAAAAACTAAAAAACCAGAGAGAGCGTCTGTGCGCCAATTTTGTTTAAGACCTTCAATTCCATCTTTTGGGATTTCCATTGTTTTCATATTCTGTGTTCGTTTTAAGCTCATCGTGCTCATCCGGATTTTTGATGCGCAAGACAGATGAGGTTCTCGTCAGTTCTTCTTTTGTTGATCTACTTTTTTTTGAATCCGTGCAATAACTTTCCAGCAAAGAGTTGTGCTTAGGGAGCACTTGTCTTTACCGTTGACTCGCGTTG
The DNA here is from genome assembly GCA_031412655.1 of Chryseolinea sp. GTDB lineage: Bacteria > Bacteroidota > Bacteroidia > Cytophagales > Cyclobacteriaceae > Chryseolinea. Next base: position 14,677 of record JANODK010000163.1, on the reverse strand, counting down.
AACTTAGAAATGATCAGTATAAAAGGAGTTGTGCGCACTAACCTCCGTCCTTAACGTGAGCGTCTGGACAAATGTGACTAGAATAGATTCAGATGGCCTTAGAGGGCAATTAGAATTGAGTTAGAATTACACTTTCAGATTAAGCAAACGATTTCAGAAAGGCTTTTAATTTCGCTATCTCTTTGTTTTTTAAGGCCGGAAAATTGGCGATTCGGAAAGTTGAGCTTTTCCATTCACCATAACCTTCGCCTAACAATAGTCCATGTTGTTTTGCTTTCTCTTTTATTTTTTGAATAAGTTCTGGGCTTGAGGTTACGGGGATAACAGTGAATGATCGAACCGTCTTTGTATCTACTAAATGCGACATACTCTTTTGCTTAGAGATAAATGCTACCCAGTCCTTGTAACGGGATACAGTTTTTTGATCAACCTCTTTAATAGAGTCGCTGTTTTCCAAAACCCGCATCAATAAATAAATACCGAGCACATTCGGTGTAAAGGGAGTTTGAAAATTCGTCATCATCTCCGTCATAAAGATCAGACTGTTATAATGACTTCTTTCACCGATAGAAATTGAGCGGGAAATTGCCTGGGGTGAGCAGATCATTAATCCAAGTCCGGCCGGAAGGCCAAAACACTTTTGAACAGAAGCAAACCAAATATCAGCCGCTTTAAAATCCAGCTTAATACCTCCCATGGAAGAAGTAGAATCAACGGCAACAAGATGTTGTAGATTGTTCTTCTTGATGCGTCTTATAATAGAGTTGGTGACTTGCGTTCCGTTTGACGTTTCATTTTGCGTAATGCAGATTACATTGTTCTCGTTTTCGAAAATGAAATTGGATGGATCGAGTACATCATTCGCCTGAAATGCAATACCTTCTGATTTTGGATGTAAACGTTTTGTATAGTCAAACCATTTTTGTCCAAAGGCTCCGTTATAGAGGTGATAGCTTTTTTCAGTAATGAGCGATTGTGCAATAATCTCCCAACACTCTGTGGCAGATGATGTATAGAAAATAGTATAGTCTTTCGGAATGTTCAGTTTCTTTTTCAGCAAATCAATTGTTTTCTCCGACATCTTTATAAATCCGGCACTGCGGTGGTTAATGCTCATGATCCCAAGCTTGTATGCATCTTTTACATACTTTGGAATTTTATCATGAACGCGGGAAGGGCCGGGGTAGAAGGAGATCATGGATTTTTGATGTATGATTATTGACTAGTAATTTGCGATTTAGATTAGGCCATGACAGAAACCATTGTGAGTGCAATCTCGCCAAGTTTTTCGTTTCCTATAATATTTATTTTATGACGGATATGCTCTGGCCTGATGCTTTTGGAAAACAATACCCACGCATCGTTTGGATCAATACTGATTTCAGTAGTAGTTGTCTTATTAGTTTCCTTGCTTAAGATCCAGTTGTTGTTTTCCCGAATCAAAAACCATGAACCTCCGATATCACTTGTAACGGTTAGTTTAATGATGGTTCCATTCACAGCAAAGGTATCCCGATAAGTATACGGCAATGCCATCATAAAAATGTCGATGAAGGGATAGAAAAATTCCATCGTCATTATTCCAGGCTTACCTACCGCCTCTCTAATTTGTTGCTGATGTAAAAATTTTTCGGTGTACTCTCTCGCAATGTGCATCCAGTTTTTACTTTCACTTTCCCCCGCCCCTGCAACTGAAAACGGTGCAGTATCAAAGGGATTTAAAGAAGCGTAATAATCACAATACAGTTTTCCGGTTGTTTGATGTAAAAGAATCAGCACTTCAGGACTTACTCGCTTCATAGCCTTTACCCAATCGGCATTGAGGCCGTTTAGATAATCAACTAAATCCTTATACGATTGTATATTGGGTTTCTCTCCTGAATAGCCATCGCGCAGCATAGACAGAATACGAATATTACCATCCAATAAATGAGCTACTACATCTTTTACTTTCCACTGTTTAGCAACAGTTTGTTTTTGCCAGTCTTCGGGAGTGAGCGTTATCAACAACTCCATTAACTTCTTGTCAATCTCGTAGAGTAAAGGAATTACATTGAATGGTATTGTGTCATTTGATCTTATCATAATGCATGGCGGAGATTATGATGAAATTATTTCTTTGACAGGAAGTCGATGGCCATTGCATATCCCTCCATTCCAAAACCCGTAATCATGCCAACGCATTTTGAAGTAATCAAACTTTTATGTCTGAATTCTTCGCGTGCATAAACATTGGAAATGTGTACTTCAGCAACAGGAGTTTGGATGGCACCGATCGCATCGTGAATGGCAACGGATGTGTGCGTGTATGCTCCGGCATTTATGATAATACCATCAAAACTAAAACCAACTTCGTGAAGCTTGTTGATGATCTCACCCTCTACATTCGATTGATAGTAATGAAGTTCAATATTTGCAAACCTGCTTTTTAATGTAGCGAAGAAATCTTCAAAGCTTTGATTTCCATAAACAGAAGGTTCACGTTTTCCAAGTAGATTAAGATTAGGACCGTTGATGATTTGAATTTTCATTGGATGATCAGGTGATTATAACATTACTACTATTTGAGTGATTACTTCTTGCGGTGAAGCTTTGCAAAAACAAAACTGGCAGCAGTTTTAATGGAACGTTCAATGTCTGTCTTCGCATCCAGTTCCTGAGTGGCCACACCTTTCCATAGAAGCTTTCCGGTTTTGCGATCATACATTGCATATGACAAAGTACCCTCATCAATGGGAACAGCACTTACTTCATTCTGATAAATGGGAACATTTGAACTGGCATAATATCCAGGCCCAACATATCCGTAACCAAAACCACCGTAACCATAGGTAACACCTACGTTTGAATTAATTTGGGTTTGACGATACTGCAGCTTCTCATCAATTTTTGTTTCAAACATAAATACAGCATCCGGATTCTGATTGTCAATCGTCATTCCTTTTTTTTCGAGTTGCTTATCGGCTGTGCTTTGAATAAGACCGGCATAAATTTTATCATCTCTGCGACCGTTCAATGCTGTATCGCCCGGGGCTACCCATGCATAGGTTTTGTAGGCAGACAAATCAGTAGCCGCAGCTGTGTAAGATGATGTAGTAATCTTCTTGGCACAGGAGCTGACAAGCCCGATCGTTAAGGCAAAAAGAAAAATGGCAACGAGTGAAATCCGATTCATAGTTTTATATTCATGTTTAGGTAAATGTAGGTAAATTAGCCCGTCAACACAGAAAACAACATTGGAAAAATCCTGGGCGATTCATACGAAGCACTTTGTAAATTATCTGAAGCTGGAGCGATCGCTTTCTCCCAACTCTATCGAAGCCTATTTGCACGATGTAGAAATGCTTCAGCAATTTATGGATATCAGTAAGAAGGAGGTTAGTCCGTTAAAAGTTACCGCCAAACATCTTCAGGATTTTCTTCAGTATATAAATGAGCTGGGTATGAGTGCGCATAGTCAGGCGAGGATACTCTCGGGTATTAAAGCGTTTTATAAATATTGCCTGATAGAAGAGCTTGTAACGAAAGATCCGACAGCATTAATAGAAGGTCCCAAGCTGGGTAGAAAACTTCCGGATACCTTGAGCTACGTTGAGATTGAAAAACTTTTTGAGTCCATTGATCTGTCCTCAGCGGAAGGTGGCCGCAACCGTGCCATGCTCGAAGTGCTGTACAGCTCTGGTCTTCGCGTGAGTGAATTGGTCGATCTGAAATTAAATAACATACATTTTGATATTGGCTTTCTGCGTGTGGTAGGTAAGGGAAACAAAGAACGACTTGTGCCCATCGGACGAGACGCACTTAAATATTTAAAAATTTACATCGATGAGATTCGCGGTAAACCGCCACACAAGCCTGTGCAAAAAGGATTTGATACCTATGCATTTTTAAATCGGGGAGGGCGAAAGCTCACGCGTGTCATGATTTTTACCATCATTAAAAACTTGGCAATAAAAGTAGGCATCAATAAATCCATTAGTCCACACACGTTCAGACATTCGTTTGCTACACATTTAATTGAAGGTGGTGCCGACTTGCGCGCGGTGCAGGAAATGTTGGGTCATGAATCGATTACAACCACCGAAATCTACACCCATTTGGATCGCGACTATTTGCGTCAGGTAATACAGGAATTTCATCCACGGTCGTAGAATAATTTGTATCTTAGAGAGATGAAGAAAATTCTTTTTTATATAATTGGTTTGACCTTTTTCTCTGGAATAGCGGAGGCTCAAAAGATCAAAACGGCTTCAGGTGTTGAATTGACCAATTACAGTCTTTTTACGGTTGTTAAGGGAGAGCTCATGACACCATCAGACGAGCAAAAAATTGATGAGACAAGACTATTTGAGGCAATAAAGAAACAAGTAATTGAGGAAATGACATTGCGCGGATACTCCTATGTAGAAGATTCAACTGCCCAGTTAGCCGTGAGTTATGTAGCCGGTGCATTCAATAAAACAGAATCGGAATATTTAGGTCCAATGGGAGGAACACCCGCCTCCAGCGGAGCAGATTTAAATCAATCGAGATCTTTGTCGCACAATTCAAGACAGGGATTCTTGATTTTAGATGTTACTGACATTCGTGCCAAAAGAGAATTATGGTCGGCCGAAAGTCAGGTAGATCTTTCTACGGTTGATTCTATTCGGGCTTTAGAAGCTATTGTGTTAAAATCGTTTAGGAAATTTCCGAATAAATTGAAAAAGAAAAAGAAGTAGCTGGTTTTTTCAGAACTTCTATCTTTGCGGCATGTATAAAGCCGTGATCCGCCCTTTGCTCTTTTTAATCGGGCCAGAGAAAGTACACCACCTTGTTTTTAGGATTCTTCAGATTAAGGGTAAAGTACCCGGCTTTCAATCTTTGTTGAGGGCCATGTTTCAGTATCAGCATCCCAAACTTGAAAAGAAAATTTTTGGGCTTCGGTTTAAGAACCCGGTTGGGTTGGCTGCGGGTTTTGATAAAGATGCCAGATTAATTGATGAACTCGCCTGCTTTGGTTTTGGATTTATAGAAATCGGAACGCTTACTCCAAAGCCACAACCAGGAAATGATAAGCCGCGCTTGTTTCGTTTACCAGAGGATCAGGCTCTGATTAACCGAATGGGTTTTAATAATGAAGGAGCCTTCGCTGCGGTGGATCGATTAAAGAAAAGAAAGTCGGATGTGATTGTGGGTGGAAATATTGGCAAGAATAAAATAACGCCTAACGAAAATGCATTCGATGATTATGCCCAATGTTTTGAGGCCCTCTATGATCATGTCGATTATTTCGTTGTCAATGTAAGTTCCCCCAATACCCCTGGCTTGCGGGAACTTCAGGAAAAGGAACCATTAAGAAAATTAATGCTCCATGTCATTCAATTGAGCAAGGCAAAAAAGGTTTATAAACCCGTGCTTCTAAAAATTGCACCTGATCTTACCCAAACACAACTCGATGACATTGTTGAAATTTTAATTCACACCTCAACGGATGGCGTTATCGCGACCAACACTACTATATCGAGAAGTGAATTACAAACACCTTCATCTGAAATTGAAAAAATTGGGAATGGAGGATTGAGTGGTAAACCTCTGACAAAGCGATCAACAGAAGTAATCAAATACCTTCGTTCAAAACTGGGAAAGAGTTTTCCGATCATTGGTGTTGGCGGAATTATGACGCCAGAAGATGCCATTGAAAAACTTGAAGCAGGTGCAGATCTGATACAACTTTATACTGGTTTTATTTATGAAGGCCCTGGAGTAGTTTCAAAAATCAACAAACAGATAGCAAATCATATGTAAATCGGATTTCTTTCCGTGGCAACAAATTTGTAAATTTCATGGTGAGCGAATGAGGTGTTGGAATTCAAAACTTTAATATCCTTTCATCATGGCAAAATTCACAAAGAGACTATCCGTCATTACTCTGATCATTTCGGCTACTCTTCTATCGTCCTGGAAAATTTTTGAAAAGGTTGAACCAATTCGGTATAGCAAGCCAGTCAACGTTCCGATAACCATGTGTGGTTCAACCTTTATTGATTGGAACGATACAACGTATATTAAAGCAAAGCTCCTGCCTGGATTGGGAGATTTACATTACCCGGTTTCTACCTCTTCACTAAAAGCACAAGAATTTTTTGAGCAAGGTCTTCGGCTTGTGTATGCCTTCAATCATTGGGAGGCTATCCAATCTTTTCGGGAAGCCACGATTCTTGATCCGGAATTTGCAATGGGATATTGGGGACTGGCTTTGGCGTATGGACCTAACCTCAATGATGTAGTTCCGAAAGATCGTGAACTCATAGCGGATGAGTCTATCCAAAAAGCCATAGCAAAAAAGGGTCATGTATCGGAAGTTGAAAAGGATTTGATCGATGCAATGGCAACACGATATAACGGTAAGGTATATGAGAGCCGTGATTCTTTAAATCAAGCGTATGCAACGGCTATGATTCAGGTGGCAAAAAAATATCCCAAAGATGCCGAGGCGCAAACATTATGTGCAGATGCCATCATGAATACAATGCCATGGGATTATTGGGAGAAAGATGGATTGCCAAAGGCGGCCACTGCAGAAGCAAAGGTGTTGTTAGAGGCTACATTGAAAACATTCCCTAATCATCCTGGCGCTCATCATTTATATATTCATTTAGTGGAGGCGTCCTCTACGCCCGAATTAGCTTTACCAAGTGCGCAATTTTTAGAAACGGCTATGCCGGGTGCAGGACATATTGTACACATGCCTGCACATATTTATTTACGAACTGGCCAGTATGCTAAATCCATTGAGTTAAATCAACGCGCTGCAAAAGTCGATGAGGAATATTTAGCAAACTCCACCAACTATGGCATGTACAGACTCACTTATTATCCGCACAATGTTGACTTCATTAGTTTTGGCTCTTATATGGAAGGAAGAAGTTCCTTAGGTATTCAAACTGCAATGAAGCTTGCGTACAAAGGAGGCAACATTTCAACATCGAACCCGGCATGGGCGCAATATTTACTGGCTGAACCCATTGTGGCATTTGTTCGGTTTGGAAAATGGAATGATATTTTATCATTACCTGAACCTGACACCAGCTTACAGTATTCGCAAATCATGTTTCATTTCGGACGTGGACTCGCTTCTGTTCGATCGAACAACTTAGAAAGTGCAGATGAAGAATTAACCAAACTCGATTCGCTTTGCAAGTCAAAGGCATTAGAATCATTTTACTTTTCGTTCAATCCAGCTTCGCAGATTGTTAAAATACCTTTGAATATTTTGCGTGGAGAACTTTTACTAAAACAGAATAAAGTAGAAGAAGGATTATCTGCTTTGCGAGAGGCCATAAAATCCGAAGAAGACCTGCGTTATAATGAACCGCCCGATTGGAAAATCCCTTCACGACATTTCTTAGGTGCTGCCTTGGTTAATACAGGGAAGTTTGAAGAAGCTGAAAAAATTTACTTAGAGGATCTTAAGAAGAATCCCGAAAACGGTTGGTCTCTATCGGGGTTGATACAATGTCAATCGAAACTTGGAAAAAAATCGGAAATGGCTGCCACTGCGAAACGTTTTGCCAAGGCATGGAAAAATTCTGACATCGCCTTAACATCATCGATATTTTAAACTCTAAGACTTGTTGTTAAGTATAAACAATTAAAGGTTCCACGTTCCGCTAACAACCTGGAACATGGAACCTTAAACCTTAAATTGTATCTATTCTTTTATTCCAATCAAATCAAAGACAAAGGCATACATCAATGCATCCTCTTTTAACGATTGAAATCTACCGGACGCTCCACCATGTCCTGCATCCATATTGGTGCTTAAGATGAGGAGGTTGTTGTCGGTTTTCATATCGCGAAGTCTGGCCACCCATTTTGCAGGTTCCCAATATTGCACTTGGCTATCATGAAGACCAGTTGTTACTAAGAGATTAGGATATGCCTTCTTCTCCACATTATCATACGGTGAATACGAAAGCATGTATTCATATTCTTCTTTGATATTGGGATTACCCCATTCTTTCCACTCAAATGTTGTGAGGGGAATGGTTTCGTCCATCATGGTACTCATTACATCAACGAAGGGAACATCGGCAATAATACCTTTGTATAGTTCAGGCGCCATGTTGGTAATAGCGCCCATTAATAAACCACCGGCACTTCCACCGTTGGCAAAAAGTTTATCGGAAGCAGAGTATTTGTTTTCAACCAGGAATTTAGAAACGTCAATGAAATCGGTAAAGGTATTTTTCTTCTTTAACATCTTTCCGTCTTCATACCATTGTCCACCCATTTCTTGTCCACCACGAACGTGCGCGAGCGCGTAAACAAATCCTCGATCCAGTAAACTTAAGCGTGTCGAACTAAAGAAAGCTGGCATGCTTGAACCGTATGATCCATACGCATACTGAAAGCACGGATTGGTACCATCTTTTTTGAATTTATCTTTTCTATAAACGATTGATACAGGAACACTAACACCATCATGCGTTTTTGCCATTACACGTTCAGTTTGATACAACGCAGGATCAAAACCACCAAGCACTTCGCGTTGCTTTAATAATTTCTTCTCATGCGTAGTCATTTCATAATCAAACGTAGAAGGAGGTGTTGTCATCGATTGATAATTGTACCGAATCGTGTTTGAATTAACATCCGGATTGTTGCCAATACCAGCAAGGTAAGCAGGCTCACCAAAGTCAACTGTGTGTTCCGAATTATCAGCCCATTTAATAAGACGAATCTTATTTAATCCTTCACTCGATTCTTCCAGTGCTAAGTAGTCTTTAAAGATTTCGTAACCTTCTAAGAATATTTTTTCGCGATTGGGAACAACATCTTTCCAATTCGCTTTGCCTGGTGTAGCCACAGGTGCTTCTACCAATCGGTAATTCTTTGCATCAAGATTGGTACGGATATAAAATTTACCATTGAAGTGATCAACACTATAGTCAACATTTTCCTTTAGCGGCTCAATGATCGCAGGTTTACCTGTTGCCTTGGCGGCTTCAAGAGAATAACTTACTGACGCATCGGTTCGACCGGAGCTTATGATGAAATATTTTTTAGATCGCGTTTTACCTATGCCGCACGAAAGTGTTTCGTCTTTTTCTTCAAACACCAACACATCCGTGGAAGGATCAGTGCCAAGAATATGTTTATAGATCTGATTGCCTCGTAATGTCTTTGGATCCTGCTTGCCGTACAAAACAGTTTTGTTGTCGTTGGCCCACTCTAAGTTCCCGGTGGTTCCGCCAATTCTGTCAGTCAACATTTTTCCGGTAAGCATGTCTTTAAACTTTACTGTATAAAAACGTCTCCCTACTGTATCCATCACAAGCGCTGCGATGTTGTGGTTTGGACTGGTCTCTGCGAAGAAACTAAAATATTCATGTCCTTTGCCCAGTTCATTTCCGTTGGCAATAATTTCTTCCGGGTTTTCCAATGAACCTTTCTTGCGACAGAAGACAGGGTACTCTGCTCCATCTTCGTAGCGCGTGTAGTAAAAGTAATCGTCAAGTTTGTAAGGCACGGATTCATCTTTTTCTTTGATGCGTCCCTTCATTTCTGTGAAGAGTTTTTCTTGAAGAGTTTTGGTGTGCGCTAACATGGTATCGCGATAGATGTTCTCTGCCTTGAGATAGTGTATCACTGCAGAATCTTCGCGATTTTTCAACCAGTAGTAGTCATCAACGCGTTTGTGTCCGTGCTTTGCAAGAATTTCAAAAGGTTTCTTTTCAGCGACAGGAGGCTTAGCATCGGGTCGAACTATTACTGCCTCTTTGTTGGAATTACAGGCCACCAATGCGAGGCAAAATAAAATGATGGATAGCTTTTTGATTTGTTTGGTCATATAGGAATTTGTTAATGAGTTCAGTTGAAGGAAGATGAATTAAATCAGGCCAGCTTGCATTGATATTTCGCGAAGCGTTCTCTTGAATGAATGTAGTGGTGGATTTTATCTACGAAGTTCAATAAAAGTTGATTTACTTTTGAGCCATCGAAACATTAAGCTTTACAAATATTTCGGTAGCAATTTTTTCGGTGACAATCTGTGGAACCTTAATGTCATGATCCGCCAGTGGAACAGTGAAGTTACAATCGATCCGAAGTGTTCCTTTTTGAATTGTTATTTTAGCTGGAATAATGCGCGGTTGTTTTTTGCCGTGAATGGTTAGGTTGCCTTTAGCACGTACATCATAGGTACCATCTTTTGTGAAATCGATTTCTTCAATGATTGTTCCGGTAAACGTGGCGTCATAATATTTTTCAGTCTCCATATACTTCTCATTGAAATGCTCTCGCTGAAGCTCGGAGTTGAAACCTTCAAATGATTTTATTTTTACCAAAAATGCGAACTGCCGGTTTGTAGGATCGATGATACCCTGGATTTTATCGGAAGTGGCTTTGATTACTTCCAATGTGGCGTTGGAAGTAAAACTCATTACTCCCTGATTTGATGTGAATTTTTTCTGAGCCTGAACAGCAAACGCTGAAAGGATAAGGAAGCTGAGGATTGTTTTTTTGTATGGGTTCATCGAGTAGGTGAGGGTATTACATGAACATAGGCAGACTAAAGATAATGCCCTCCGCGACATTTTGGTCTATCTGAAATGTAGATTTTTTTGATTGGTAATGTGACTGAACTTAACGTTAGGATCGGATCAGATTGAGATTTCATTAAACGTTGGATGTTCATTAAATCATTCTACAAAACGGGTTTTTCAGCTCAAAAAATGAAAACTTGCTTAGCTCTTTGGAACTTTGGCGGATTGATGAGATGATAAGGAAATGAAATTGATTATAATCCTATTTGATGGATGGTCTCTAATAGTATTTTGATTACCTATCCGAATCAGGACAACATTGATTTTCAGTAAGACGATTTAGCTTCGATCACTATTTCTTTCCTAAAAGTTTCATGTACGTAATGCCAATTACCCATGCATGATTTGTGTTGCTGGTGTTGTCATTCGCTTTCTTTTGAAGATCAATAAGTCCAAGCTCATATCGGAAATCAAGCAGAAGACTTCCATTTTTTAACAGATATTCAATTTTTCCACCACCACTGGGACCAATGTCGAAACGTGATGCTCCACTCTTTTCAAAATCAAAATCTTCGGTAGATTGATCAAAGCCTTCCATTTTATATTTTCCACTGAGCCAGTAGGCCGAGTAAAACCCGAGGTTGATGTGCGCTTTGAAATTTTCAAGTGATGGAATGATAAATGAATAGTCTGCCATGATCGGGATTTCAAGATAGGAAGCATTTAGTTTATCGGTGATGGTATTACAGATAACATGATTGTATCCTTTCTTAATATACTGCAAACCAAACGTCACTCCGAAATTGGCGCTGGTTTGTTTATAAGCCGTGGCACCAACGGCATACCCGATATTGGAAACTTCTTTCCACGGTGTTTTGGTTTTGTAGTTTGAAAATGTTGGTCCTGCTGTAATGCCGATGTACCAGTTTTGGGCAAAGGCTGCAGTGGATAAAAATAGGAGGAGAATCGGGAGTATTTTTTTCATGATGGAATTTCGAGTTTAAAGTTTCGAGTCTTAAGTCTAATGTTTAAAATCCAACGTCTGGAATTAAAATGGTTCAAGGATAAGTCGTATTTCATTTGGGCCACCTTTAATGTCTGCATCCTCGCGGACGAGTAATAGGACTAACTTGCGCAAAGTGAAACTTTCAATTTCCCAATGCTCAGGATCAGTTGGATTGAGATCTGAAGTTAAAACGAGACGTTGCACATTTCCAATCGTCTCAATCGTCCATGTTCCATTATCTTGAGCCCCGCTAGGTTGTGTCCGATCAAAGTCAGAAACAAGGGCATCGGTGGGATTGGGTGAGATTAGTGTGAGTCTATACTTGCTGAGGTCTTGACTTTCTTTGACATCATCAGCATAGGCTTCTGTCAAGGCCCATCCACCAGCAATCACACACATTTCACTTGGACAATCAGGAATATCTTCTCCACACGATATTTCACTAAAGAGGAAGAGGATCAAGGCGAATTTTAGCAAGAGGGTTTTCATACATCTAAATTATAGCTTCTGAATTTTAAAAACTACCACATGATCATGTGATTTAATATGAAGGTAATACATTCCCTCAAGCAAAGACCCCATTTCCAATGTATTGAGACCCTTTTTAGCTCCTTTTTTCAGGTATACCTTCCCTAGCTTATCGGTAATTTCCACTGAACTAATATGGTCCGTTAAATCAATAAACAAATGCCCTTCAACTGGATTTGGGTAGATTTTTAATACATCTAAATTTTTCTCCAACGCTGTAATCAGATACTCAAATTCAAGTGATGTGGATGTGCAACCATTGTCTGTCACATCAACGGTATAGCTTCCATATTCCAATAGATTAAATTCAAAAGATTGATTGGTTGCCCCACTTACTTCATCACCATTTTGATACCATTGATAACTATCTCCAACGGATGCGGTGAGTTGTATGTCATTCACTGTGATGATTGCCTCGGGATAAGGATTCACCACAACATTTAAGGCGTCTGTCAGTGGACTAACACATCCGGCTGCATCCGTTATCTGAAGAGTCAATGATGTAGTTGAAGTAGTAATGGTTAACGGATTTGAAGATGCGCCATTCGACCAGATATAGTTTGTAAAACCAGAAGGTGCGGTAATGGTCAGTACATCTCCATCACAAATGTTTATCTTTCCACTTACAGGTTGCACTGATGTTGTTAGAGATGGCTTTGCAAGAGGAGCAATGGTGGCAATTGCGGGAGCGCGTGCACTTTCACAAAAACTGTTGTTAATTGCAGCGTAGTACGTTGTGGTCGTTGTAATGACGGGAGTGGTGTATGAACTATTTACCTGTCCGGAGATTGCACTTCCTCCTGTGGCAACATCATACCAGCGATACTGTCCATTCGTTCCGCCAGAAGCGTTAAGTATAATGGCTGTAGCAATACAATTACTCGCGCCAGTTGTTGTAGGTGTTGTGGGAACAGCATTAATTGTAAGGGTAACGATGTTTGAAAATTTGTCAGTTGCTAAATCTCCTGATATTTTGCAGCGATAATCTCCTGCACCAAACACTCCAGTCGTGTTGATTGAGAGTGTTGATGTTGTTGCTCCGGTATATCCTCCTGTGTTCGTGATATTATTAAAAGTTGATCCGTCAAACTTTTGCCATTGATAGGTAAGGTTGTTAGCTCCTGTAGCAGTTAATGTAAATGACATTGTAGAGCCTTCACAAATACCAATGGGTGCAGGTTGAGGATTGATGACAATGGAGGGTCCGGTAGGCACAAGATTTTCAAAAACCAATAGTGAATTGGGTGCACTCGTAATAATGATTTCAGGTTTGCCATCAAGATTAAGATCACCAATTGCAACGGCACGTGGAGTCGTTACAGCAAAGGTAGGTGATGCTATAAATGAAGTAGCATCAATCACTCCGGCTGTTGTATTGTTTTTAAAAATACGAAATACATTGGCGGCTTCGCTCGGAACAACAATTTCGGGTTTGCCGTCACCATCTAAATCGCCAATAGCACTGGCGCCTCCATCCGTGCCAATGGTAAAATCCTGACGCGTGAATGAAATACCTCCTGATGCACTCGTGTTTCTGAAGATGGAGATGATTCCACTCGAAGCTCCTCCTCCATAGTAGATCATCAAATCAACTTTACCATCTAAATCCAAATCAGCAGTGTACACTCGGGCTGGATTTACTCCAGTGCCAATATCTCCAATGTTGGTAAAAGAAGCAGTTGAGATTCTATTGGTTTGATTATTTTTCCAAACCGTAAAATTATCGGTCGCAGAATTGGTGGCAACAATGTCGACCCACCCATCATTGTTAAAATCTGCTGCAACAGTATAACCAAACACTGCTGGTTTTGTAAAACTAATCGCACTTGTGCCAATGTCGAACGAACTGAAGTCAGCCTGAATACCATTAAAGAATACAAAAGCACCGGGGGTGGTCTTGTTTGTTGTCACGATGATTTTGCTTTCTGAGAAACGTGTTCCTACAAAATCAATTTTTCCATCGTGATCGAAGTCACCATAGGAATGATTAAGTGAATAGCATTCAAAGCTAGGGGAGTTGATGAAATCAATTTCCGAAGGTGTTGATAGGTTTTGGTAAATGTACCCTTCGTGGACAATCAGATCTGTTTTGCCATCACCATCAAAATCTTGCAAGGAGGGAAGGATGTTGAAGCCAAAGGCATCCAGGGTGTCATCAGCAATCAGCGATGATGTTGAAATGCTACCGCTACTGTGTGCATTCTTAAAGGCGTAGGCGTCAAACGTACCGCCCGTTGCCACCACATCAGGTTTGCCATCACTGTTCAAATCGCCCGTCATCACTTCGTAGTAAGCTGAAGTTAAATTGAAACTGATCGGTGTACTGAAAGTCGATGCATCGAATGATGTGCCAGAAGAAAATGTAACACTGAAAGGAAGGTGATAGGTAGAGGTAAGCCGATCACGCGTTACACTTACCGGTGCGTATTGTGCTCCGGCTGGTACGGTTACCGTGAGTTGTGTTTTCGTTGCGGTAAGTACAGTGGCTTTTACAGTTCCAAAATAAACCTGATTGTCCGTTGGTGTGGTAGAGAAATAATCTCCTGTTATGGTTACGGTGCTACCAACGGCACCTGCTAAAGGCGAGACTGTAGTAAGCGAAATAACGGGAGTG
>JANODK010000162.1:0-134922 GCA_031412655.1 Chryseolinea sp. | reverse complement strand
AACACAGACTGTAGAGATCTATCATGACCTGAAGCGAGTAGCACTGCATGGGCGTAACTATAAAAAGAATGACTACACTACGCTGGCCGAACACATGCCCCTTAACCATCAGCATGTAAACGAGCAGCGCGGTTGGAATGGGGACTACTTTGAACAACAAGCCAGCCTGATAGGTGAGGCTACGCTACAGGTAATCCGTAAGGTGCTTGAATCAAAAATATTTTATCAGCAAACCTATCACAGTTGCTTAGGTATTCTTCGGCTGGGGAAACAATATGGCAACGACCGTCTGGAAGCCGCGTGTCAACGTGCACTCCCTGCACCGATTATTAATTATGGAATGATCGCCAATATTTTAAAACGTAACCTGGATAAAGTCGCTCTCTCTGAACCACTATCACCGGTTCCCCGTCACCAGCAAATACGGGGAGCAGACTTCTATCAATAACTTTTTTTTACTAAACCTTAAAAACAAATATGAACACGACTGCAACACTTGAACAACTTAACGATCTGAAGCTGGCCGGTATGGCGCGTAGCTATCAGGCCATTTTACAGATGCCCCTCAACCAGCACCCTGAGTCGCATGCACTCATCGCTCAACTTACGCAAGCCGAAAAGCAAAATCGTATTCAGTACAAAACGCAGATCTATCTCAAGTTGAGTAAACTCCGCTACACGGCATTGCTGGAAGAAATCTCTTGTGGTAAGGAACGGAACTTATCCAAAGAACAACTCCTCCAACTCTCAGATTGTTCCTATCTGGATCGTGCTGAAAATATCCTGATCAGTGGTGCTACGGGTTCAGGTAAAAGTTTTCTGGCCTGTGCATTGGGGCATCAAGCTTGTGTGATGGGATATAAATCTCTTTATCTGAACCTAAATCGGTTTACTGAAAAAATCATGATGGCCAAGCTGGATGGATCGTTCGTCAAGTTACTCAATCAATTAGAAAGGGTCAGCTTGCTTATCCTGGATGACTTCGGGTTGGCACCGATGGATCAGAATACCAGGCTTGCTTTACTTCAAATCCTGGAAGACCGATACGCAAAAAAATCAGTAATCATTGCCTCACAACTGCCCATTGGAAAGTGGCACGAATACATTGCCGAACCAACACTGGCCGATGCCATTATGGATCGTCTTTTAACCAACGCAAACCGCTTCGAATTGAAGGGCGAATCGCTACGTAAAAAATCAACTGCGAACTCAAGAAAAAACTAATACCTTTATCACATCAAATTCTTTTACAAAACAGGGGGGTCAACAGTTAGCGGAATCACTAGGTCACACTTCCCGGAATAATCACCTTAGAAAAAATATTAGAAACGTGCTTGGCAACTGTCTTGTCCGAGATACCTAGTACATCTCCCATTTGTTTATAGGGATTACCTTTGATAAGTAACTTAATGATTTCTACCTCTCTTGAAGTCAGCCTATATTTTTTACAATTAACTGTAAAGGCGCAACGCTTTTGACTAACTATCGTTCCTGGCAAACTGTCCTTATCCGACAATATTGAACGGTATGCTTGGTTAATCACTGCTGCCCGTTGCCGCTTTAAATTTGAAAGGATCGAATCCACTTTCATGAGCAACTCTTCAATCTCGAACGGTTTTTCTATATATGAAATTGCACCCAGCGATAAACCTTTTAATCGATCTTCAGCCGAGCCCTTGGCAGATAAGAAAATAAAAGGAATGTGTGCAAAACGTTCGGTTGAGTTTATTGTCTGGCACAGTTCATAGCCATCCATATCATCCATCATGACATCTGAAATGATTAAGTCCAATGCCGAAAGTGAATTTAATTTTTCAAGAGCTTCTTTTCCATTTCGTGAAATCACAACGTTATACTTTCCATTTAATTTATTTCGCAGGAAATTCAGCATGTCTAGATTGTCTTCAACGATCAGGATAAATGGTTTGTCTACCTCTATTCTATTTTCGTCATCAAAGGTCTCATCGTCTCTGTGATCGACTTCACCGTCTCCTCTGCTATTTTTGATGCTGTCTTTATCTATACTAGGTAAAAAGATTTTGACGAGCGTGCCTTTCCCAATCTCACTAAAAAGCTCAATGGAACCTCCAATGTCGCTAACTATTTTCTTCACTATAGAGAGCCCCATCCCCATGCCGTCAGAATTACGTCCGCCCACTAAAAGTTTGAAATACGGTTCAAAAACTTTTTCCCTAAACTCTTCAGGAATTCCGTAACCCGAATCCTTCACATAAAATACGCATTGATCGTTTTCACAATACAGCCGTATCTCAATCGAATTATCTCTTTCGGAATATTTAATTGCGTTTTCAAGAAGGTTATTAATTATTCTGTCGATCGCACCAGGGTGGGCAATGACAAACACACCATCATCTATATTCGTTGTAAATAAAATTCCTTTTTTTGCGGCAATCGCGGTGAACAACGGAAGCTTATCTTTTAACAATGATGCAAAATCTGAAACCTTGTTATGATTATACATACTGAATCCTTTTTCGTAAGATTCGACATCAAAAAAGTTAACAACATCATTAGTTAATCGCTTAATGTTACTCCGTACAATTTTCATCTCATCACTTTCGCCTGCCTTATGAATGTGCTCGTCAAGGTAATTATTTATTAGCGTCAGGGGAGTTTTGGTTTCATGAGCTAAGTTGATAAAGGTCGTCCGTCTCTCCTCCATTATACGCTCTAACTTTTTCGTTCTTAATCTTACTTTCTTTTTAAGGTTTTGATTCAACTGCATCAAATTATGTTTTGACTCAATCAACTCTTCATACTCTTCGCGCGACTGTCTGATAGCTGACTTAACATATATTATTGTCATCATAAGGAACCCAGCATTTGTAAAGGAATGCTCCAATACCTGAAAGTCGCCTAAGAAAACAATTATGGGCAGTGACGCCCAACATAGTAGTGATATGAAAGCTGTTAATGCGTGCCCATACAAATTATCTATCCTACCTTGCTTTTTATAGGATTTCAGTTTCTTAGTTAGCGCGCGCGAGGTTTGCCATACAAATGCTAATCCATATAGGAATGGAATAGTCACTGATAATTTAGCACTTAATCGATAGTCACCTGTTAACAGAAGAGGAACTACAAATAGGAAAATAAAAGGTAGCAGCAAAAATAGAAGAACACCGTAAGTGGCGAAGAAACGTAGTTCAGGAAGATCAAATACTTTATAAAAATAAAAGACGACATACATCGCCATTGCAAATCCAAAGAAATATGTAACGATTAACTGGACATTTGTTGGAATGATATATTGTTCATCTGGAAATAGTCCGCCACAAACGTTGTAACCGATTAAACAAAGTAAAAGCAACAAGAAATGTAGTCTGGTTTTGTCGCTTGGCCTTTGTAAAAAATAGATGGATTGGAAAACAAGCATCACTATTTCAAAAACACTAATCAGAAAAGTGACGATGTGCATTTCGGTATTCAAAAAATACATAATGCTAGATCTTAAAAAAATAACCAACCACATTTCCGTACTAAAATCGCAGATAAATTCAGGTGTTACGTTCTGCGAAGTCCATACAGCGTGTACGCAAGGTGCAGCGATTGGAAAATTTCAAAACCAAATTTTTTATAAAACGGCAGATTCCTCTCCGTGGAAGTTTCAAGATAAATTGGTCGATTTTTCCCTTCGCATTCATTAATCACTTCTTGAATGAAGGCACTGCCGATACCTTTTCCTTGAAGTTGAGGATTCACTCCGATGAACCATAAATAAGCGAATGGTCTTTTGGGATGCTTGGATTTAATTATTGCTTCTCGCTTCAATACAGCTGTAACGCGATTAAGTCCAATAACATTTAATGCCAATTTTAAATCCCACAACAGAGTGCGAATAGATGCACGTTTCATTTCGGGAAAGAGAATTAGAGCACACGCTTGATAATCATCAGAAATCCACACTTCACCGAAAGCGTTACAAACGTTGAACGAATACTGCATTAAACCTCTAATTCGCTCAGCTCTTTTTTGATCCTGCCTCACAACATAATTGACGCTCTTGTTATCATCAAATGACCTTTGAAGAATTCCAACCACTAAGGTTCTATCAGCATTATCTCCCCTCCGCATAGCCAACAAAAATTAAAATCCTTAATCTTCATTCTTAGCTTTAAACTTGAAGTCAAGTAATTTTTTCGGTTCTTCACCAAGTGCAACGGCCAATATATATAGCGTTGGAACTGTAAGGGTTCGTTCACCCCTTTCAATTCTACCTACATGACTTAGCTGTAGACCAGATCTAAATGAAAGTTCCTCTTGGGTTAGTTCTTTAGAAAGTCTTAATTTCTTTAGATGCTTACCAAAGGCTTGCACATAGTCTTGGTTCCGGTTACGTCTCATTAACAAAGACGAAATTCAGTAAACCAATTTCTCTACGTTAGCGTCAAAAGGTGCTATTTCCGATTAATTGAATTTTAACCGAAGCGTACAAAGAAAAAAGGAGATGAACGTCAGCCGTTTACTCGGCCCTTTTGTTAGCTACCAATAGATTTCGGACATCGACCCCAAGTGCATCAGCTAGAGCAAAAAGTGATTCCACAGTCGGCTGCATATCGTTACGGCACCATTTTGATACGGTGCTGGTATGAACCCCAAGCTTCTCAGCAACCCACAAATTGGTTTTGCCTTGTTCTGCGATTGCGGCTTTAATTCTATTGAAAACCCTATTCTTCTTAGCCATTATATTTTAAGACTCTTAAAAAGCCTTTAAGTACGATTAAGAAGACAATTTATACTTCCTAAAACTTGCAAAAAAGGATAATAATAACCTAAGTAAGGAGTTTAATGACCTTAAAATACTTTTAATTTGCTAATAACTATCATTTTAGTGTATTCAATAAAATTTCTCAGGCTGCCTCTTGATTGGATGCCCATCCATTGAGAGCGCAGCCTGATTTTTTCGCGTAAGTTTTATGAAGGTTAGCGAAACAACCACTCAAATACTTGATCACTTTTCTATTCAAGAAACAGAAATACGAAAAGCACTTCTTGAAATTCTGCTATTACTTCCATATGAAATTCATTCTATCGATGGCTTCAATCAAAACTTAAAAAGTAAAGGGATGTCGATTAGCCTAGGCGCATTAACGCAAAATCTCTTGATGTTTCAAATAAGAGGCTTGATCAAAACTGTAAACCTTGAAGCTGATATGAAGAGAAAAAGAGGAAGGCCGCAGTTAAAGTTTGTTCTTAATCATGATCTGATTTCACAAATCATCTAGTTCAACTTCAACAACGTTACTCAACAGTACTTCACCTTACACAAAGTGATTTTGAAAAATTTTCTAAAGAGTGAAATTAGTCCCAACTTAGTCCCAGAAAATAAAAAAACCTTGAATACAAATTGCATTCAAGGTTCTTAGAGGTCTCGAGCGGATTCGAACCGCTGTAGAAGCTTTTGCAGAGCTCTGCCTAGCCACTCGGCCACGAGACCATTTTTGATGATGGCAAAACTATAAAAAACAGCGTGTATTGCAACGCGATTAAAAAAAGAAAAGGTGATGCGCACTTGTCGGCATCACCTTTCTTTCAATTTTATAAAAGCTTATTCAGCCTTTGGTTCTCCGCCTGTCATTCTATCTTTCAACGCACTAAGCGCTTCAAGATCGCCTAAGGTTGAGCGCTCGTTCTGTTGATTGTTGCTTTGAATAGCATTTCCTTTTACAGGCGCTTTCTTCTTAGCTGCACCAGCTGCAGGAGCCGCTGATTTCTCTTCGTCAGCAGACCAGATTGCTTTGTGTGATAACACTACGCGTCTGTCTTCTTTCGAGAACTCAAGAACTTTGAAATCCAATGATTCACCAACTTCGATTTTAGCATTGTCTTCACGTGCTAAGTTCTTAGCAGCGCAGAAGCCTTCAATACCGTATGGAAGTTCCAACACAGCACCTTTATCATTTTTGTTGATAACAGTACACTTGTGTAGAGAACCAATCGTGAAGATGGTTTCAAAAGTATCCCAAGGATTTTCTTCAGTGTGCTTATGGCTCAACGCCAATCTGCGGTTTGCAGCATCTAATTCAAGAACTTGTACGTCCATTGAATCGCCTACTTTTACAAACTCAGATGGATGTTTGATTTTCTTTGTCCAGCTTAAATCCGATACGTGAACCAAACCATCAATACCTTCTTCTAACTCGATGAATAAACCGAAGTTAGTTAAGTTACGAACGATGCCTTTATGTTTTGTACCAACTGCGTACTTAGAAAGAACATCTTGTCTTGTCCAAGGATCTTCAGTGAGTTGCTTAATGCCTAATGACATCTTGCGCTCATCGCGATCCAACGTCAACACAACCGCTTGAACTTCATCTCCTACCTTCATGAAGTCTTGTGGATTGCGTAAATGTTGAGACCAGCTCATTTCACTTACGTGGATCAATCCTTCAACACCTGATTGAAGTTCTAGGAATGCTCCGTAGTCGGCTACGTTAACGATCTTACCTTTCACCTTAGAACCGATTGCTAACTCAGCAGCCAGTGCATCCCAAGGATGAGCAGTAAGTTGTTTCATGCCCAATGAAATTCTCTTCTTCTCACCATCGAAATCAAGAACAACAACTTTAACCGTTTGGTCAAGTTTGAGAACTTCTTCCGGATGGTTGATACGGCCCCAGCTAATATCAGTGATATGCAATAATCCGTCTACACCACCCAAGTCGATGAATACACCGAAGTTGGTCATGTTCTTGATCACACCTTCCAATACCTGACCTTTCTCAAGGTTCGATAGGATAGCAGTTTTTTGTTGCTCAAGATCTTTCTCGATCAACACCTTATGCGATACCACTACGTTGTCGTTGGTGTAGTTGATTTTCACAACCTTCACTTCAATCGACTTGTTAACATAAATATCGAAATCGCGGATAGGCTTCACGTCAATTTGTGAACCTGGTAAGAATGCTTCGATACCGAATACATCCACGATAAGTCCACCTTTTGTTCTGCGTTTCACAAAACCTTCGATGATGGTATCTTTATCCAACGCAGTTTGTACATATTCCCAGCCCTTCACCAACTTCGCTTTTCTGCGGCTTAATGAAAGCTGACCCATTGCGTCTTCACGCTCTTCAATGAACAAATCAACAATATCACCAATCTTAAGGTTGGTCATGTCTTTAAATTCAGCCAACGGCACAAGTCCGTCAGACTTAAATCCAATGTTCAAAATAACATCACGGTCGTTGATACCTACTACAGTTCCGGATACTACTTCGCCCGTGTTAACAGTCGCTACAGTGCCAGAATACAATTGATTCAATTCCGCCTTCTTCTCTTTCGAATATCCTTCGCCAAAGCCCTTGCTTGCGAATGCTTCAAAATCAAATTCTCCAGCAATTTGCTGAGCATACTTTGCTTTCTTCAATTCAGAAACAGGAATCGCTTCTGAGGTGATTTCTTCTTTTTGCGCAGATTTGATCTCGGCTAAAGGATCTTCCTCATCGATATCAATCTCAACAGTTGTTTTTGCCTTTTTTACCGGTGCTGAAGGATCTTCGGCATCGTCAGATCTTTTTGTTTTTTCTGCAGGCTTTTGTGCTTTTGCCATAAACTAAAATCGCCC
Organism: Chryseolinea sp.; assembly: GCA_031412655.1. GTDB lineage: Bacteria > Bacteroidota > Bacteroidia > Cytophagales > Cyclobacteriaceae > Chryseolinea. The sequence continues at coordinate 127,334 of JANODK010000162.1, read as the reverse complement.
TGTTTACATGTAACAACCGGGCATGCTGCTACAAACTTGTTTTATTGATCATTCTGTTGCCAGAACCCACTCGATCGAATGGGGCGCAAAGGTAGGAAAAAAGACTAAAAATGCGAGGGCTATATCTAGTAATATTGCCCGGAAAGTGGTGTTATGTAATGGAAACTGTTAATGAAAAGCCCTCCTATTCAATATCCTCAAACTTCAAGGTACCTAAAGCATAGTCTAACAGTATTTTTTGAAAGGTTAACGTCACCTCTGCCTGAGCTTTAGAGGCAGCAGCCTGAACATAGATTTGATTGGCTTGTGCTAATGCAACCTGGCTTGATACACCCAGTAAAAAGCTTTCTTGTTGAGTCTGTAAAGACAATTCACCCGCTTGAAACTGAATTTGGCTAGCATGATAGGCTTGAATTACCGATTTATAATTGTTGAAGGCTTGCTGAACACCAATCTTAATTGATTTCTCAAGATTGTCGTATTGAAGTTTTGAATTATCATAAATCACTTTATTGGTAACACGGGAACTTCTGGTCACCAATCTATCGAAAATTGGAATCGTTAGATTCACACCATATGTAGAGCTTGGAAATACTTTACCAAATTGGTTATTAAAATCCCCGTATACAGGATTATCCACCACTGTTGAAATATATTGAGATGTGTAAGAAGCAAAAAGAGAAACTCGTGGTAAGATTCCATTAATGGATGACTTATACGAATACTGGTTGGCTTTCATTTGATACTCGGCTTGCTGGAGATCTTTTCGATTAGCAAGGGCAACTGTGTAAAGACTATCAAGCACTACCCCATCAAGGGAACCAAAGCCCTCTTGAAAGGTGGGGAACGTAACTATAAAAGGAATGGATGGATCTAATTGAAGTGTTTGAGCTAATGCTGCTTTATCATTATCCAAGGTAATCTTAGCTCGTAAAGCAAGTAGCTGCATATTTCCAACTTGTGATTGTTGACTGTACGATTCTGCTTCAGCACGAGCTCCCAAGTTTGCTTGTTCCTGCATTTGATCAAGTACAACTTGTTGTGTCTTGTGATTTTCTTCGGCAATCTTCAGTAATTCCTGATCTAAAAGAACTTGAAGGTACTGATTCGTTACGTTAAAGATTACGTCCTGCTCAGCCCGTTCGACCAATGAAGCCTGCGCTTTGAATTGGTTAATTCCCTGGTTTAAGGTGTGGATTTTATTGAAGCCAGAAAATATATCCATGTTAGCATAGAGTCCTGCACCTAAATTATCAACTGTCAAATTTTCTAACTCTCCTCCATCCGGATTAGGTTGTTGACCGTCATTTCGCTGAGCATAACCCTGAATACCAAGAGATGGAAGAAACGATGCCATACTCTGATTCTTCTGCACTTCGCGAGAAAATAATGTATTCTTTTGTTGATTGAGCGTTACGTTTTTCTCCAATGCAATCTTAACTGCTTCCTTAAAAGTTAGGTTTGCAGGTTGATCATCCTGAGCAAAAACCCACACGTTAGAAAAAACAAATACTATAATAATTAGCCTCTTCATATCCTCCATTAATTTGTTACGACTTCATCTGCTGCAATCGCTCCATCGGCTACGCGTACAATGCGCTTACCATACTTTGCATTCTCCTCTGAGTGCGTTACCTGTATGATCGTAATGCCTTCATCATTCAACTTCTTAAAAATCTCCATGATTTGTTTACCCTGATCAGAATGTAAATTTCCGGTAGGTTCATCGGCTAATAATAATTTTGGCTCGCCTACAATGGCGCGGGCAATACCGACCAATTGTTGTTGGCCTCCACTGAGTTGCTCCGGAAACAAATCTTTCTTCGCCACCATGTTAAAACGGTCTAACATTTCGGCCACCATACTTTTGCGTTGAGCGCCACTTACACCTTTGTATAAAAGTGGCGTTTCAATGTTTTCATAAACTGTAAGCTCATCGATCAAATGATAGGCCTGGAAAATAAAGCCGATGTAATTCTTATGCATCTCCGACTTCTGCTTCTCACGCATCTTATGTACAGGCTCATCAAAGAAGTAATACTCTCCTGCTGATGGCTCATCAAGCATACCAATAATGTTCATCAACGATGATTTACCGGCACCGCTTGGGCCCATAATCGTGACAAACTCCCCTTGATTAATGGTGAGGTTTACCCCTTTTAAAATGAACGTGCGCTGAAAACGGGAGTCAACATACTTGTCTATGTCTGTTAGTTTAATCATGGTCTAAAGTCGTAAAATGTATATTAAGGGGATGTTCCGGCCATGGTTGCCAACAATAATGCCAAGGGAATTTTTGGGGTTTGGAGGCTGCAAAGGCGAGTAGAAACCATTCTCCTCGTCCGGTTATGCAAAATGGTGTCCGGAAACGGATGCTGGGGAGTCCACTGTCAACAGTCGACTGTCGACAGTGGTATATCGACTTTTGAAATTCAAAAGACGACCGGATAAAGTATCACATCCACCCTCCTGTTCATTCGCATCCCTCTATAGCTATCGTTTCGATACACAGCATTTTCGAGGCCCCAGTCTTTGATGGATATTTTGTGTTCGGGAATTTCCTTTTGGATGAGCAGATATTGAACTGCTTCGCTCCGCATTCTAGAAAGCCATTCATTAAAAGCCTTGCCCCCGATTGGATCGGTGTGACTGATTAACTGGATATTATATTTCTCCAACAGATTCGGAACAGAATCAAGCCATTGATAGAGTTCAATTTGCTGGAGGGTATCAATCTCGTAACTACCTCCTCCAAAAAAAATGCTTTTCCGGATTTCATCCTGCTGCTGCGCATACAGAGTGTATGTACACAATGACACAAGCAAGATGATAACCATTCGAAACATGAAATAAATTTACATAAAGTAAATTAAACCATTAAACATCATTGCGAACTGAAGCGAAGGGGTGCCGGGAAGGGTAAAGAATCTCCTAGCTACAACGTGTGCATTTCATAGCCTGGGGATTGCTTCGTCAGCATTTTCAGCTTGGCGCTGAAAGCTTCCTCGCAATGACGGTAACTTAGTTAACGATTCTTTTGAGAAGAGCGATCTTTGAATTTCCTGCCAGCAGGATAAGCGATCCCTTCCTGGCCTTTCGTACTACATGAAAAGATTTCTCATCAGATAGAGGCTCCCAATTTATTCCACCATCATGCGAAATGTCAGTTCCACTTGGGCCGGTTGAGATCATCATTTTTTCAGTAATGTATTCTACACATTCGCGATAACCACGAGTAGGAACAGTTGGTTTTAACCAATTCTTACCTCCATCGATTGAATAAAAATTATGATCAATAGATAATGAGTCTTTCAAGTAATCTCCACCTACAATGTTTGCTTTTTTCTCCTTCCAAAAGGAAATAGAAAATATTCCTGTGCTGCTTTCTCCATGAATCATGGGTGATGGAATTGCATTCCAGTGTGAACCTTTATCATTTGATATCCACAACCGTGATACTTTACCGCCTGTCGCGATCACGATCTTCTTTTTTCCTAAACAACGAATACCGGTTCCGCTTGCTGCGAATGATGCTTCACCTTCTTCCAGCGCAGGCCTTCCCTCTATCTCTTCCCAATGCAATCCACCATCGTGTGTACGAAGCATCAACATCTTTCCCTGAATTGGATCGCCATAAATTATTCCCTCTTTGTCATTCCAAAAATCGATGCCATCAAAAAAAGCGTCCTTGTTATCGTTGGTGTAAACCACTCGCCAGTTCAATCCACCGTCATTCGTAATTAAAATGTTGGCTGGTGAACCCGAGTTGGCCGCGATAGCCGATGTTGCGCTAAAGGCATAGAGCGAACGAAATTCTAATTTCTCAAAACCTGGAATTTGTTTCAGAGTCCAACCCATACCTCCATTAAGCGTTCTTCCTATGTAACCACCACTTCCACTGATCCATGCCACACTATCATTCACTACCGACATACCTCGAATAGAGGTTTTGACGTTTAAAGGAATGGCGCTCCATTTCAGTTCCTGACTAAAACCAAACTGAACAATGAGTGTAAAAAGTAATGCGAGTTTCTTCATGATTGAAATGGCTTAAGAGAAAGTTCACCTAGAATACCAAAACCAGCATAGCCATTCCATGTGTCCTTGAATAAAAAATTATTAACACATGAAATGTATAACTTTTAAAATAGCACTTCAAAATATTTCCCAACTTTACAGTATGCAAAGGTATTTAGTAATTATTCTATTTGTTATTGCCACAAGTGCTTGCCATAAAGGAATCTATTCAATAAAAAATGATTACAGCAAGGCAAACATTCCTTTAGCACCTGACTACAGTAATGTCAGTAATTGGGCTTCTCTTCCGACTAAAACAGATGCAGCCGATAGCATTCCTCAACGCTCTGATCTGAAGGAGATGCAATCAACAGCAAAGGCAGATGTATTTTTTATTTATCCTACGATTTTTACCGAACAGCCCACTAATCAATACGAGTGGAATGCAGATGTAAAGGATGAAGCTTTGAATCTCAAAATTCAGCAAAGTACTATTTTGAATCAGGCTAGTATTTTTAATGGCTCCTGTAAAATCTATGCACCTTATTACAGACAAGCTCACCTCTATTCATTCTATACTCCCAACAGAAGTGATGGAACAAAAGCACTGGACCTTGCCTATCAGGATGTGAAAGCCGCGTTTGAATATTACTTATCCAATTTTAATGACGGTCGTCCCTTTGTTATTGCATCACACAGTCAGGGAAGTTATCATGCTGAACGATTGATGAAAGAATACATCGATGGAAAACTTTTACAAAATAAATTTGTTGCTGCTTACTTAATCGGCAGACCCATTCCACCGGATGCTTTTGAAAATATTTGCTCCACTGAGAAACCGGACGAAGTTGGTGTATGGGCTTCCTGGAATACCTTCTCCCGAGACTTTATTCCGAGTAACTACGATACCTACTTTAAAGGAGCAATGTGTACCAATCCATTACTGTGGAATTCAAGCGAGACCTTTGCTGCTAAAGAATTAAACAAGGGCGGTGTAGCACTTCATTTTACATATGCACCACAATTAGCAGATGCTCAAATTCATGAAGGACTATTGTGGACAAACAAGCCTTACATTAAAGGCCGTTTTCTATTGCGCACAAAAAACTGGCATCGTGCCGACATGAATTTCTTCTACATGAACATTCGCGAAAACGTAGCACTTCGAATTGATAAATATTTTGAAGGGAATAAATCTTCTACTTCGAGTGGGGAGTAAAACCACTTTGGCATTTAAGTACTTCAGTAACCACGATTCAAAATGCTATTAGGTTGCTAACAAAACATCTAAGCACCTAACACATTACCGTACACTTCACTGTGCAGAATCGGATAATCACCTCATACTATACTTAGAATTCAGCAAAAATTCAAGGATTATAAACTTGGTTGATGGTTTGTAGTAAGTGGCTAAACAACTTTTATCATGAAGACGCTGATCGCTATTTTACTTTGGTGCATTCTCTTCGCACTCTGTTGGCCACTGGCTCTTGTTATGATTTTTCTATTTCCGATTGTCTGGTTACTCTTGTTACCCTTTAGTATTGTGGGGCTTACAATAGGATTAGTCTTCAAACTTATCAGTGAGATAATAATGCTTCCTTTTCGGATTGTGCGTGCGCTTTAGGTATCACCGTTGTTGCTTGCTTCAATCCAAAACATGAAGCGTTACCCAATATCGATAGGCAACCAATGCTTTATCAAATTTTGAAAGTCGGGTGATATCACGCTTGCTGTATCGCGGAAGAATAATGGAATTAATCTTCGCCAGAATTTTAAAGATAGATTTAGACATATGAATTATATTTTAAATCATGTAGGGACGCGATGCATCGCGTCCCTACATGATTTATCGCGTCCCTACGCTACGCGGTTAATCGAACTGTTTTTCCCTTCAATTCAATTTCTAAAGGATCACCTGATTCAAGTTTAGTTTGAGTTCCATCTTGATTCACCGTTATTTTTATAACCCTCCCTCTGAATTCCAATCTAAAAGAATACGATTTCCATTGATCCGGAATGAATGGGTTAAAATGTAGTTTACCATCCTTCACTTTCATTCCTCCAAAACCTTTCACCACACTCATCCATGTGCCGGCCATTGAAGTAATGTGGCATCCTTCTTCGGTATCGTTGTTATAGTCATCCAAATCCAAACGAGCCGTACGTAAATAGAATTCGTAGGCCTGTTCCTTATAGCCAAGTTTAGAGGCAAGAATAACGTGAACACATGGTGATAATGATGATTCATGAACAGTCATCGGTTCATAGAAATCAAAATTCTTTCGAACGGTTTCAATATCGAAGTCTTCCTCAAATAAATAAATGCCTTGAAGTACATCTGCTTGTTTGATGAAGCATGAACGAAGTATTCTGTCCCATGACCATTTTTGATTGATGGGACGATCAGCCGGTTTAAGATCATCAACATGACGAAGTTCCTTATCCAAAAATCCATCTTGCTGCAGAATTACACCGCGTTTTGGATCGTGTGGATAATACATCTTCTCTGAGATGTCTTTCCACTTTGCAGTCTCTTCCGCTTCTTTGAATTTAGTCTTGCTTACAATTTCCGCAAACCGTTTTGCATCCGCTTTCTTAACATGGTCAATTGCCTCTTGTGCAAAACGAAGTGTCCATGCACCAAGGTAATTGGTATACCAGTTATTGTTTACGTTGTTCTCGTATTCGTTTGGCCCGGTTACACCAAGGATCACAAACTTATTTTTATCTGCAGACCAGTTAACGCGTTGCGCCCAGAAGCGTGCTATGCCGATAAGTACTTCCAATCCGAATTCATTCCAATATGTTTTGTCACCCGTGTAGTCAATGTAGTCGCGCATGGCATAGGCCATTGCACTGGTGCGGTGAATTTCTTCAAATGTAATTTCCCATTCGTTGTGGCACTCTTCACCATTCATCGTTACAAACGGATAGAATGCTGCGCCATCCGTAAAGCCTAATTTCTGCGCATTCTCAATTGCTTTTTGCAAATGCTTATAGCGATACACTAATAAATTGCGCGCTACCTTCGGTTCAGATGTACCTAAATAAAATGGAAGACAATACGCTTCTGTATCCCAATAGGTACTTCCACCATATTTCTCTCCCGTAAATCCTTTCGGACCGATGTTCAATCGTTCATCCTCACCGGTGTACGTTTGAGTGAGTTGGAAAATATTAAATCGAATACCTTGTTGCGCTGCAATATCTCCTTCTATTGTAATATCACATTCTTCCCACTTATGCGCCCATACTTTTATATGGTCTTTTAGTAAAGCATCAAATCCTTTTATAACCGCTTCATCTAACACGGCTTTACAAGCTGAAGTTAATTTATCCTTTGCATGATTTTCGGAAGATAATACAGCTGCGTATTTGTAAATCTCCAAAGCTTTGCCTTCGTGCAAATCAAGTTGAATTACATTACCCGCAAATTTTTCGCGTAGCTCTGTGTTGATGCGGTCAAACGCAGCTTTCTTTCCATCGGACTCAATCACATAACGCATTCCTGTTGTTACGTGGAAATTGGTCTTCTTCGTTTGTGCCGTAACAATGGCGCTACCTTCCGATGCTTCCTTGTATACTTCTTCCCAAAACTTTTCATCGTAGTTTGAATCTTTGTTCACTACGTCTGCATCTACATAAATGGATAGCATTGCTTTCGCAGAAAAATTCAAAGGAGTAATGGCATACCGAATGGCACCGATCTCACCATGCGCCATACTGCAAAAACGTTTTGATTCAACACTTACTCTTTTTCCATCCGGAAAGGTAGCGGTGAAACTGCGCGACAGAAGTCCGAGTTTCATATCGAGTACACGTTTGAAATTTTCAACTTTGCATTTCGCCAAATCAAGTTTTTGATTTTCAATGCTGATGTGAATGCCAATCCAATTTGGTGCATTCAATACTTTTGCGAAATATTCAGGGTATCCGTTCTTCCACCACCCAACGCGTGTCTTATCTGGATAATAAACACCTGCTACATAACTTCCCCGAAGTGTTTCGCCAGAATACTCTTCTTCAAAATTCGCACGTTGGCCCATGCGTCCATTACCTATACTAAAAACACTTTCTGAAATTTTGTTGTAATGAGGATCTAAACCTTCCTCTATGATTTGCCATTCGTGGTGCTTGAGATACGCTTTCATTTCGTTATCTATTAAAATTGGGTTGTTTGTGACTTTAAAAAGTTGCCAGCTCTTCGGGATGGAATGCTCCGGTAGCTGATATTACTTTATTCGCTTTACCAAGTTGATCAGGGGATCCAATCCCAATGCACTGCATGCCTGCTGCAAGTGCAGCCTCTACCCCTGCCTCTGCATCTTCAAAGACAAGACAATCTTTCGGATCAAGTCCAAGTTTTTGCGCGGCCAATAAAAATATTTCAGGATCGGGTTTTGAATTGACGGTCATTGTTCCGTCAACAATAACATCGAATTCATTTTGAATGTGAAGAAGTTGAATAACCGTCTTTGCATTTTTGCTACTGGATGCCAGTGCAATTTTGATTCCTCGTCTTCTTAGTTCGTTGAGTAGTGGTTTAACACCCGGAAAAATTTCATCGGGTAACATGCGCTCTAGGTAATCAACAAACCAACCATTTTTTTTATTGGCTAAGACCTCTTTATCATGATCGCTTAGTGATACTCCGCCAAGCGTTAAAATAATCTCCAGCGAATGCATACGACTTACGCCTTTTAGTTTTTCGTTGTCTGCTTCTGAAAGATCGAAACCCAATTCGTTTGCTAATCTTCTCCACGCCAGGTAGTGGTAGTGCGCGGTGTCTACGATCACTCCATCTAAATCAAATATGCAGGCCTTAATCAAGTAGTTCGTATTTAGTAGTTAGTATCAAGTAGTTAGACATTAGTATCAAGAAGTTAGACGTTAGTATCAAGTAGATAGAAGTTGATAGTTAGATTCAAGTCTAAAGTCTTTTGTCTAAATTCTAGTGTCTATTTATAAAGGCGTCAAAAATAGGTTTCCTTTATGATTTTATTGGTTTCATCAAGCGATTTAAATACCGCAAACGTTTTCCCTTGCGTTCTTAGTGCTCCTAATGCATTTCCGTAGCGCGCTGCTCCTATGTAATCTTTTGGTTTCTGCAATAATCCAAAACCAACGCCACCGGCAAACGAATCGCCACATCCCGTTGTGTCTACTACATTATCAACCTTTACCGCTTCAACCATTTCTTCTTTTAATTTCCCGCGCTCCATATAATACACGAGGCAACCGCGTGAATCAACCGTAATGTAAACACACTTCACTCCTTTCGAGAGACAGTGCACAGCAAATGTTCGAAGCAGATCACGATCAACATCGGGTGTTTCTGAAAAATCAACACTTTCATATTCCTTCTTGAACCAGGAGGCATGCGCTTCTTCTAAATTCATTTTCAATACATCAATGTAGGGAAGCCATTGATCGCGATCGATCCAGAACTTGCGCTGACGTTCTCCATTTACCAAACAAGAAGTGGTAGGACCATGCGCATCAAACACAACAATACCTTTACTCTTCTTCTTGAGGAACTTCAATGTGTCCAGTGAAATCTCATAATCACTAATCGGAATGAATACAAACACTTTGCAGTCAAGCAATTTCTTTACATCATCCGGCATGATGGGATCCATAAAACCGGTTTGACGCTCTACCCGATTATTCATGTCCAGAAATCTCAAACTGATGATATCGCCTTGGTCATTTTTTGTTGAGATGAACTTGGTATTGATGCCCGAATAGCCTTGAAATATTTCCATCACGTTGTCCAAATCAACCTGACGTAAGTGTGACACTGGAATAATTTCCATCCTATCTCCCGCCATTGTCGCCAAGGCAATAACGGGATGTGTAACACATCCCCATTTTTGAATCAAGTCACCTTGATGGGTAACAATGTGATCGCGTGGAATGGGGCCGAGAATTGCGATTCGTTTCATACCTATTTTTATTAATTGTTCGTTGATGGTTGTTCGTTAATCGATTAACTTACCAGATACGCTGCACCGAATACTCCGGCACTGTCGCCCAGTGATGGTCGCACCACAGGTGTATCAAGTCGGTTGTTGAATACATATTTTCGTAGTGAATCTAGTCCGCGATCATACAGCAAGTCGATGTTGCCTACGCCACCTCCAATTACGATCACATCCGGATCGATGATGTTGATGATCACACTTAATGCTTTGCCAAAAAATTCAACAAGGCGAATCATGGTCTTCTGTGCCGTGGGATCCACCTTTGAATCAGCAAGCGCCACAATATCTTTCAGTGGTTTTCGATTGCCCGTTTGTTTGAAATAATATTCTTCCAATGCAGGCCCCGAAATTACTTGTTCAACACAACCGGATTTACCGCAATAACAAGGGCCACCCGATTCATCTAAAAAATTATGTCCCCACTCCCCAGCAATTCCTTGCAACCCAACAATGGCGCGTCCATCAATCACTAATCCACCACCAACGCCAGTTCCCATAATTACACCAAACACTACGCGCGCGTCAGGATACTCTTCCTTCACAACACCAAAGCGTGCTTCTGCTAAAGCAAAGCAATCCGCATCGTTCGCCATCTCTATTTTTATGCCCAGCATTTTTTCAAGATCGCGTTTCATTGGCTTGCCATTCATTACTACTGAATTGCAATTTTTCATCACACCCAGTTTTGGATCAAGCGCTCCCGGGGTACCTATACCAAGTTGAACAGGTGTGAAGCCCGCCTCCTTCTTCATCATATCGACCACTTTTTTAACCTGATCCAAAATGTGTTCATAGCCCTGATCGGCTTCGGTAGGGACGCGATCGCGAAAAAGTATTTCCGGATCTTTTGAAGATTTTAGGATAACACCTTCAATCTTTGTGCCTCCCATATCGATGCCCCAAAGACTATTCTTATCGATTAAACCCTTTACTTTTTTTGTCATAAACGTTACGTATATAATGTATAAACACTCGCCTCCCACGGCCGCAAGATCATCCATTCATGGGTTAGCGGTTGATAATTTCCGATTAACTTTTCCTGAATTTTTGAGATGAAACGACTGTGTAAGTTAACAGTCTCATCAGAAAAATTAAGCGCTACCAGTATTTTTTCTTCTTCGTTTTCACGGACATAAACAAAGAGTTTTCCGCTCTCTGTTTCAATAGGCTGATACGTGCCGTAGATGAGCACAGGATGCGCTTTTCGGATGCGGATCATGTTGCGGTAATAATTCAAAACAGAATCCTGGTCATCGTTCTGAATATCTTGGTTAATTTGTTTAAAGTTTGAATTTAGAAGCATCCACGGTTTGCCCGAGGTAAAACCAGCTTCGTCAGAAGAATTCCACTGGAAGGGCGTACGAGCATTATCGCGACCTCGCTGATTAACAATCTCTAAAAAATCCGCAGCCGAAACGCCTTTCTTTTTTGCCTCGCTCCAACCATTCAAGGTTTCAATATCTCTTGAATCTTCGATAGCGGATAGTTCAACGTTGGTCATCCCAATTTCATCACCTGCATACACAAAAGGGGTTCCGCGCATACTCATTAATAATGTACAAAGCAACTTGGCCGACTCTGTCCAATATTTTTTGTCCTCTCCCCAGCGGGAAACCATTCTTGGAAAATCGTGATTACCCAGAAAAACACTTCCCCAACCTTGCTTCGAAAAAGTATCATCCCAGACTTTAAATATCTCTTTAAAATCATCCATGCTCCAGGCGATTGGATCAAACCTTCCACCCACGCCCTGATCAATGAACATGTGGCCAAAATGGAAAATCATATTCAGACCTTTCTTGTCTTCAAGGTAGGTCAGTGCATTTTCATTGGTGATCCCAGGACCTTCACCAACTGTTACACAATCAAATTGAGAAAGTGCTTCTTCATTCATCTCCTGAAGAAATTCACGGAGTCGGGGTCCATTGGCATAATACTTTCGGATGGTCTCGTTGAAATCATCCGTATCCGTATCTGGAAAATTCACATTTTTTGAAATGCAGGAAATTACATCCATGCGCAATCCGTCAACACCTTTGTTGAGCCAGAACTTCATCATATCATAAACTGCTTTTCGAAGTTTAGGATTCTCCCAGTTTAAGTCCGGTTGCTTTTTTGAAAACAGATGTAAATAATATTCTCCGGTAGTTTCATCCAAACTCCACGCACTACCTCCAAAAAAGGAAGGCCAGTTTGTTGGTGGTTCATTATTTTTTCCGGGCTTCCAGATATAATAATCACGATAAGGATTATCCTTCGACTTTCGTGATTCTGTAAACCAATAATGCTCATCGGAAGAATGGTTGACTACAATATCCATGATGAGTTTTATTCCGTGTTGATGAAGACCTTTCAGCAATTCATCAAAATCTTGGAGCGTACCAAACTCAGGTTGAATGTCATTGTAATCGCTGATGTCATAACCTCCGTCTGCATTGGGAGATTTATAAACTGGATTTAACCAAACTGCGTCAACCCCAAGACTCTTTATGTAATCCAGTTTTTCAATCACTCCTCGAAGATCACCCACACCATCTCCATTACTATCCTTAAAACTTCGGGGATAGATTTGATACACGACCGCTTCCTTCCACCAGATTGAGTTCAATGTTTCGAGTTTAGAGTTTAAAGTTTCGAGTTCAGAAATTAAGTTAATTGTTAAATGTTAATCGTTAATGGTCTTAAGCATTTGAGTTTCTACTAACACTTCGCATTATTCTAAAATCTAATATCTATTGTCTGGTATCTAGCGTCTCCACATTAAAGTTTTGTACGGAATGAATTACTTGATCCAAGGCCTTAAGTTCTGCAATCATTTTATCTTCACTCCAATTCAAAAGTGATTTGCATTCGTTCGCTATTTCATATTTCCATTGTATGACGCGATGAATATCAAAATTGATAAGACCGGTTCTCCGACCAAAGAAATCCTGAAGACTTGTCACCATTTCATATTGAATACAAAACCAGAGCTCTGCTTTTAAAAGTGATAACTCCGGATTCTCATGCGCTGACCGAGTATCATATCGTTTTAAAATTAAATCCGTTTGCGCACCAAAATTCTCCACCAGGTAACGTGCCGTTAATTCTGAAAAACCAGAGAGTTTTAATTTCTGAAATATGGTGGCAATGTATTGCTTCACCTCTTTAAAATTCGCAAACTGTGAAGCCTCAAATTTTATTTTATCCGTAAAACATTCCTTCAATTCCCGATCATCAAAATATTTCTTTGACACAAGGTTCACTACACGCTCTGCCATTTTGCGATAACCTGTAAGCTTACCACCTGCCATAGAAATTAATCCTGTTGACGATTCAAAAATTTCATCCTTACGTGAAAGTTCAGAAGCGGATTTTCCTTCTTCATGAATCAATGGTCTCAATCCTGCCCAACTGGATTCAATGTCTTCCATCTTCAGCTGGGGAGACGGAAACATCATGTTAACAGCCTTCAATAAATATTGTGCATCATCATAACTCGTAAATACGCTGTCTTTTGATCCATCATAATTTGTATCGGTAGTACCAACATAGGTTGTGCGTCCGCGAGGGATTGCGAAAATCATACGACCATCTTCCACATCAAAATAAATCGCTTGCGCGACAGGAAGTTTCTCACGGGGCAAAACAATATGTACACCTTTTGTAAGATGCAACCGCTTGCCTTGTTTGGATTTATTTACTTCGCGCAATTCATCAACCCAAGGTCCTGCAGCACTCACTACTGCTTTTCCATTTACTGAAAACATTTTGCCCGATATTTGTTCTTCTACCTTCACTCCCGAAATCGTATTATTCGAATACAGAAAATCTTTTACGCTCGCGTAGTTCAAAACCACAGCACCATGTTGCACTGCGGTCTTCATAATTTCGATCGTCAGTCGTGCATCATCGGTTCTATATTCTGCATAGATGGCGCCTCCTTTTACATCGTGTTGAAGAAGTGGCTCATATTTCAACGTCTGCACCTTTGTAAGCATTCTCCGTTGGTCCTCTGGCTTAACGCCTGCCAGTATATCATACACTTTCAAACCGATGGACGTAAGCCAGTATCCCATTCCCTTCTTCTCATAGAGAGGCAGCAACATTTTCTCCGGCACAACAAGATGAGGTGCAAGCTTATGTAGAATGGCGCGCTCACTACCCACTTCTTTTACTAAACCAAATTCAAATTGTTTGAGGTAACGAAGTCCGCCATGAATCAATTTTGTGGAGCGACTACTGGTACCGAATGCAAAATCATTTTTTTCAACGAGAGCAGTTTTTAAACCGCGTGAAGCAGCGTCAAGCGCAATGCCTGCGCCTGTTATTCCACCGCCAATAATGATTAGGTCGAACTGAGTTGTGGAGAGCTCGCTTACGATTTTTTCGCGGTTATGAAAAGAAAAGTCTTTCATTTTATTTTATTAACACCTCACCCTCGGTCCCTCTCCGGAAGAGAGGGATGACTGAATCTATATGAAATAGAGATAATTGTTTTCTTGCTCTTTTCCATGACAAAGACTTCATCAACGAATCTTCAAATTAACAAATCACCGAATTATCAAATCATCAAATTTTCAAATCAATTAATCCACCCACCCCTTCGTGCGTTCTACTGCTTTCATCCAGCCTTTATATAATTTAGTTCGGGTTGCTTCGTCCATTTGTGGTGCAAACCGTTTTTGAATTTTTCTATTCTTTACAATGTCTTCTTTCTTCCATAATCCGATTTGAATGCCGGCCAGGTAAGCTGCACCTTGGGCGGTAGATTCAATTACTTCGGGTCGCTCTACTTCTGCCCCCAAGATATCCGATTGAAATTGCATGAGGATATTATTGGCGCATGCGCCACCATCGACCTTAAGACTTAACAACTTTACACCTGAATCTTCCTGCATGGCATTCAAAATATCTTTTGTTTGATAGGCCAAAGATTCGAGTGTCGCTTTTATGATGTGATCTTTTCCAGTATCGCGAGTCAATCCAAAAATTGCTCCACGTGCATACATATCCCAATAGGGCGCACCCAATCCCGCGAACGCAGGAACCACATATACATCATTTGAACCCAACGCTTTGGTAGCAAAATATTCCGAGTCTTTCGATTGATCAATCAAATGCAAACTATCACGAAGCCATTGTACTGCAGCCCCCGCAATGAATACACTTCCCTCTAATGCATATTCTATTTTTCCATCCAAGCCCCAGGCGATAGTTGTAATCAATCCGTTTTTTGAGTGTTGGATTTTTGATCCGGTGTTCATCAACATAAAGCATCCGGTACCATAGGTATTCTTCGCCATCCCCGGATCAAAACATGCCTGACCGAAAAGAGCAGCTTGTTGATCTCCTGCTACTCCTGCTATTGGTATTTCTGTATTATTCAATTTCCAATTTCCAAAATGATGTGCAGAAGGTTTTACTTCAGGTAACATCGATTCTGGAATTCCAAGTTCATTCAAAAGTTTTGCATCCCACTTCAGCTCTTTAATATCGAAGAGCATGGTACGTGATGCATTCGTATAATCTGTTGCATGAACTTTACCTCCCGTCATGTTCCAGATCAACCAACTATCAATTGTGCCGAAAGCCAACTCCCCTTTTGATGCACGTTCTTTTGCATTCGGAACATTATCTAAAATCCATTTTATTTTTGTTGCTGAAAAATAAGAGTCAATTACAAGACCTGTATGCTCACGGACATACCCTTCAAGTCCTCTCTTTTTCAAATCTTCACAGATTGATGCAGTGCGTTTATCTTGCCACACAATGGCATTATAAATTGGCTCACTGGTTTTTCTATCCCACACAACTGTTGTCTCGCGCTGATTGGTGATGCCAATGGCTTTGATTGAGGCAGGATCAATTTTATTTTCCTGAATCAACCGATTCAACATCGACATTTGTGCGTTCAGAATTTCTTTCGCATCATGTTCTACCCAACCGGATTGTGGAAATATTTGTCCGAACTCCTGTTGCGTTATTCCTTTGATCTCTCCTTGTTCATTGAAGAGTACAGCACGTGAACTGGTGGTGCCTTGATCGAGTGCGATAATAAACTTCATTTTCTTAATAAATGATTGTTGACTGGTTCAATACTTAAATAAATAATTTCTGATATAGAAAAGCACCAAGAAAAGCACCAAGCAGCGGACCGACCACAGGTATCCAGGAGTATGACCAATCTGAATCGCGTTTGCCTGGGATAGGTAAAACAAAATGTGCCAAACGTGGACCGAAGTCGCGGGCAGGGTTAATAGCAAAACCTGTAGTTCCACCTAAGCCCAAACCAATCGTGGTAATTAATGCACCGACAATTAATGGATTTAATCCATCCGCAAATTTATTTGCCCCAATAAAGAGCAAGCCTAAAATCAATACGGTTGTTGCAATCACTTCGCTGATCAGATTAATGAACGGAGAACGAATGGCTGGCGCTGTGGCAAATACTGCAAGCTTTGCTGAAGCATCATTTGTTCTTGCCCAATGAGAATAATATTGAATCCAAACGAGCACTGCGCCAACAAATGCACCCGCTATTTGAGCGATGCAATATCCTGCAACCTGATCCCACGGAAAGCTTCCACTAAGTGCAAGCCCAACCGTTACAGCAGGGTTGAGGTGCGCACCACTGAATCGGCCTACTGCATAAATAGCGAGCGTAACAGCAAGTCCCCAGGTAATACATATCGTAAGCCATCCGGCATTGTGTGATTTCGTATCTTTTAAAACAATCCCGGCAACAACACCTTCACCTAATAAGATGAGCAATGCTGTGCCTATAAATTCTGCAAAGTAGGGCGACATGGTTTAGGGTTTGGTGTTTAAGGTTCAAAGTTTCGAGTTTCGAGTTTAAAGTTTCGAGTTTAAAGTCGAGAGTCTAATGTCTAGTATCTTGTGTCTAAAGTCTATTGTCTTGAATTTCGGGTTTGATGCGAAGGGTTGCGAGAGCTGCCAGCAGCAAAAGTACTCCGGCAAATACCACTGCATAACTTGCATTATTTCCTAAGAAATTTTTCAGAATAAAACCGAACGTCACATTCTGAATAATCATGGGAATAACAATCATCATATTGATAATGCCCATGTACACGCCATACCTTTCTTTTGGTATGCTGCCTACAACCAACAAATAGGGAATGCCCATCATGCTGGCCCAACCAATACCAAAACCGGTAATCGCTGGAAAGAACAAATATTTATTCTCAATGAAAGGGAAACCCAACAGACCAATTGCTGCTGCCACTAAACATAAAAAGTGAACAGCTTTGGCAGAATACTTTTTCACGAAATACACCAATGCAAATGCGCTCAAAAATGTTACGATGTTATACCAGCCATTTACTAAACCTGTCCAACTCACAGCCTTCTCATACAAATCAGGATTAGCAGAAGGAGATGTTTTCCATACCGATAGTGCAATACTTTTTGATACATTCTGCCAATAACAAAACAATGCGTACCACTGAAACAAATAAACCAAACTCAACTGCCACATTACCTTTGGCATATCTTTAATGGCCGAAAAGATTTCTTTAAAGGGAGAAAAAATATTGAGTGGTGTTGATCGGATATGTTTTAATTCTTCATCCGATGGCGGAATTTCTGGCGTTGTTTTCATACTCCACCATATTGAACCAATCGAACAAATGGAACCAAGAAAGAAAGAAGCGAATACCCAATTCGGCAATGCGCCTGTTTTACCAATAATCAGAATTGGAAAAATAAAGAGCGAGACATTAGCCAGTGTTTGACCAAGACCAGTGAAAAAACTTTGTGATTGAAACCCTGTGGCCTGCTGCTTATCATCAAGTTTATCGGCAATAAAAGCACGGTAGGGTTCCATGGCCGTATTGTTTCCAACATCCAAAATCCAGAGTAGTCCGGCTGCCATCCATAAGCTGCTGCTAAAGGGATAGAAAAATAAACAAATGCTACAGATCAGTGCTCCGATAAAAAAGTAAGGCTTTCTCCTGCCAAATTTAGGATGCCATGTCTTATCACTTAATGCTCCAATAATAGGTTGAATAATCAAGCCTGTAACCGGGCCGGCCAGATTCAATAAAGGGATTTCATCAGGGCTTGCACCCAACATATCGTAGATCGGATTTACCGCACTTTGTTGCAACCCAAAACTGTACTGAATTCCGAAGAACCCAACATTCATATTGATGATCTGCCAGAATGAAAGTTGGGGTTTAAGCATGGTCTACGTTTGAATCGGAAGATAACAAACGTTTTCTGAATAATGGAAATATTACACGCAGCAATCCAAACTAAAACTTGTTGGACAGACTGTAGAAGTTAGACACTAGACTTTAGACTGGAAACTTTAAATTCTAAACTCCTCGTGCTGAAGTCTTCACACTGCTGTAAATGAAATCTGTAAACTCCTCCGATACGGATATTACTCTAAGTTTCTATATCTTTGATTCAGTGAATGCAAGCAAGATTATACCGCGTTACACCTACAAAGATTATGCTTCGTGGGAAGGTCGTTGGGAATTGATTGATGGGTATCCTTACGCCATGAGTCCGTCTGCAAAGGCTAAACACCAATTTATAGGTACTAACCTCATTGTTATTTTAAGCGCAGCGTTGTCCAAAAAAAAATCATGCAGCTGCCGGGTAGTTTATGAACTTGATTGGATCGTAAACGATAGCACAGTTTTACGCCCTGATGTAATGATTATCTGCGGTTCACTTGAAGATGACTTTCTCCGCTATCCCCCCACATTAATAGTAGAAATAGTATCGGACAGTACACGATTAAAAGATCGCACTACTAAGTTCAGCCTTTACGAACAACATGGTGTGAAGTATTTTTTATTAGTTGATCCGAAAAAAGAAACCATTGAAATATTTGAATTAAGTGATAACCAATATCGATCGAACGACTCATTAGATATCTTTACCCTTAATGGGAAATGTAATATCACTATTGCGTTAGATTCAATATTTGCAGTGTGACATAAAGGCTTCAAGTTCAGGTTCCAGATAATCATTACGAATTCAAAATTTGGCGACCATGGATACACCTCAACAAATTATTGAATCAACGAATCATCAAATTATGAAGACTTTTTGGTCTTTATTTTATCGCGGATAAAAATGCCGATCTTCCTGCCTTGATCCAACCCAACTTCAAATGCAGGGCGATAGTGAATGCCTCCATACATACGACTGATTGCAGCTTCTGTGGAAGCCTCATGAAATGATTTGAAGCTCCTGGCGGTCATACCAAATTCAACCTCAGTAGAATCAGTGAACGCAAAGTTATCTCCAAATAAAGTAGTCAACGCAATAGCGGCTGATCCTGATATTACACTATGTCCACTGGTATATTCGGGGAAGGGGGGTGTTTGAAGCATGGGAACCCATTCTTCATCAATATATTGATTGATGTAGGATTCTGGTCGTATCAATCTGCTTCTATATTTCTCATCCCAGCATGAAATAAAACCATCCACCAGTGACAGGGCAACGCGAACATAGGCTTCTGTCGATTGAACGAAATCAGCATTTGCTTTCGAGCAGGTAACATGCGTGATATTCATCCAATGCCCACCGGGTGAAATTTTCTTGGTGGCAAACATTACATGTCCTTTTACATTCATCACAAAAGGATTGCAATCCCAAAAAGCGGCAATTTCATGTTGCTCTTTTGTTAGCGCCACACCAATGTCATGAACTTCTAATGCCTCTTTGTAAAACTGACTTTTCTTGTCAATTGAAAATGCAGTAGGAGGTTGGGGTTTGAATTGTTGAGCAGAATCCAAAACAAACGGTCTGATTTTATTCCAGTGGGGTTCAACTGCATCCATGTATGCCGGTGGTGTTGGTTTCCAGGTAGCAGGATTATCTTCGATAGAGTATTTAGGAAAAGAACGGCTTTGCTTATAGTTATCCTTACTTGACCATTTCATAATAGAATCCGCGATTTGAATTCCATACGCAACAGATCGCTCATAAACCTCTTCTGGCATTCCCGTTTCCTTATACTCATTCAGTATTTCTTCTATGAAACCATCCATCATATCATCGGAGAAAACCAACGTTTTACCAACTTTTAAAGTTGCCCGAACAGAAGCAAGTGTGAAACAATATTCCAATGCAGAATCAGGTTTCGGAAGGGCTTTGAGTCCGTTCAATTGTCCGGCTAAGCTTATGTATTTTTTATCCTGTTGAATTGCGGCTTCGTAAGCGGCAACACTCATATAGGTATATATGCGGGAAGCAACCGGTGGGGAGAATATATCGTGTACAATAACATCGGTTACATGCTTCACTGAACGATGAAGAAATTCAGGGTTCTCTGCTTTCTTTCTCCAGGCTCCGTCATCTTTCGAACAGGAAACAAAAACTCCACTGATTACAAGGAATAAAACAATACAATTCTTCATTTTACTTTACTTAGGGAATACTCAAAATTATCAAGTACGGCAAATTAACAAATGATTTTAATCATTATCGTTTACTTCACGACAAAGTCTTTCTTTTCTATGCCCACACCCTTTATCTGAATAGACTTCAATTTCTTCGGTAACGGAGTTACACGTTGTTCAATTCCCTTGTCTGAAATCTGTAAACCTCCAAAGCCAAAAATGACAGCTTGCAGCATACCCCCTGCACCGGTCGCAAAATAGGGATTTGTCCCACCAGCGGTCTCCGCCAGCACACCGAAAGGAGGAACTTGATTGGGCTTGTAACTCCTTTGAAAAATTTCAAATGCTTTTTCAGGATTACCCAGCTTGGAATATAAGGTTGCTAAAACAGAGCTTCCCATTGCAGGGCCTTGTGGCGACATGCGAGGCTCATAATATTTTAGATCTTTTTCTATTTGCGAACGATCTGTTATAAAGTCCAACGGATAGGATAAAAGATTTGCATCTGCTTGTTTGATCTCTACACCATTGTAGGTTGCGTTTTCTTTTGTTGTTCCATCGGGAAATTTAAGAATGGGTATATTCTGCGCAACGTGATCCCAATCTGCATTGGCTTCAATACCTAATTCTTTTGCGGCTTGCGTTGCATAGCGAAGCGCTGTAATGGCCATCGCATTTGTGAATGCATTGTTATCAATATTCTCCTGCCATTCATTTGCGCCAATCACATTGTTGATTTCGTATTTGCCGGGCCCTTTGCGCTCCACGCGACTAGCCCAGAAATCAGCCACTTCTTTCAACACCGGATATCCTCTATCACGAAGCCAAATCTTATCTTTTGTTACTTGATAGTACTTCCAGAAGGCCCAACCCACACATCCTGTAATGTGATGTTGAAAAGGTCCCGTCAATGCCCACACGGGTGTATCTTCTGTTCCCTCATCGGACGATTCCCAAGGGAACATTGCTCCTTTATATCCATGCGAGAACGCATTTTCTTTGGCTGCACCTAAACGCTGATACCTATATTCCAGCAATGACTTTGCAATTTCAGGATGCAAAACTAAAATGGGAGGATACATCCACAACTCGGTATCCCAAAACGCATGGCCGTTATAACCCAATCCTGACAAGCCCATTGGAGATAAACTGTAGGCTGTGCCTTCGCGGGCAAAAGAATAAAGATGATACAGTGCAAATCGAACATCCTTTTGCATTTGCAAATCTCCATCAATGACGATGTCACTCTTCCATAATTCCTGCCATGCTTCTTCGTGACGTTGAAGCAGTCGTGCTGTTCCTTCCAACTTAGCGAAGATAGTAAGACGCTCTGCTTCATTTAAAGGATCCTGCGTTTGCTCTGTTGAAGTAGCTGATGATACAACACTAAACTGATACTTCTCTCCTGCTTTTAATTCTTTCGTGAATTTTAGGAGATGCATATTGTAATCCCAATCCTCATGAATGAGGGTCGGTTCTTTACCATGTCCTTCCGTAAAAATAAAACTATTGCTCACGGCAACGGTATGTTTGCCCGATGGGCTTTTACCTACAGAAGTAAGCAGCGGAATAGTAACATGAGGGCGATCAATTTGAGCATACAGGTTATGAACATCTGTTAAATGCACAGGTGCTTCAATAACACTCATGGGTGTAATTTGTGTATTCTTTTTTGCCGTTATTTCTACAATGGTTAGCGCTGAATATGGCAAATGGCGAAGAGCCATCATCGTATGACGCACGCTGATTTTATCGCCCACATCAAACGATGTTGTGAGTGATGCCTTCTTCATGTCTAACACTTGTCGGTAGTTGGATATTTCTTTTCGGCCAATCCGGATACCATCCACATCCAGATTCATATTAACATGATTGAATGTTTTTAAAATATTCGAAACTCTTCCACGCTGGTAATAATCATAGACACCATTCAAAACAACATCCTTTACTTTCATTGGTTCGGGTGATGAAACAATGCCGATCATTCCGTTGGCAATAGTTACACCATAATAATCCGATGGGTTAATAGGTTGAGACTCAATTGACCAATCTGCAGTTTGAGCAGAGACAGTCCAAACGAGCGGAAGAAAAATCAAAAAGAGACACACTCGCTTTGTTGATGGATGATGGATTACCATGTTATTTCAGTTTAATAAATGATCCATTAAAGGAAGGCAATTTTTAAGAAAAAAGAACTCCTTAAAGTATATTTGCTTTCACCTTTAAGCGAAGTAGTTTGAAAATATTAAAACTATGTAGTGTGCTGATCTTGCTTCACTTTGCCACTATCGGACAATGTCAGATAAATCCATTACTATTGGGTGATTCAACTAAGAATAAGCAACAATTGGTTGCGCTTACGGGTACAATAGAGAGTACATCCACTCACAAACCTCTTCCCGGGGCGTATGTTCATGTTGATGGATTATTGAAAGGGTCAACCGATGAATTCGGTAAATACTTCATTCTATTAAAAAGGGGGAAAAATCGAGTTGTCTTTACACACGTATCCATGACGCCAGAGCGCTACCAGATCGAAATCTACGAGGCTAGTGTGTTAAATTTAGAAATGTCTGAAAAGGTCTTTGAGCTTGATGAATTTGTGGTGAATGGACAAGAAAGCGATTATCATGTTAAACAACCCATTTCAGGAACAGAATCGCTGACCATTTCAACCATTCGAACCCTTCCGGCATTAATAGGCGAACCCGATATAATTAAATCGCTACAACTACTTCCGGGGGTTACTTCCGTTGGAGAAGGAACTGCAGGTGTTAATGTGCGGGGTGGAAGAACGGATCAGAATTTAATGCTGATGAACGAGGCTATTGTATTAAGTGCTAATCACGCTCTCGGATTTCTATCGCCTTTCAACTCGGATGCTTTAGGAAGTTTCGTTTTGTATAAAGGAGTTGTTCCCAGTAACTACGGGGGACGATCTTCTTCTGCGCTTGATATTAAGATGCGTCAGGGTGATTTCAGCCAATGGAATTTCCAACTGAGTGCAGGCTCGTCTGTTAGTAAAGTTTTGGTGGAGGGGCCCATTTTAAAAGATAAGGTCAGTATTCTTGTTGGCGGTAGAATTTCGAATACAAACTGGCTATTGCGCAAAACAAAGAATGACAATGTGCGGGGAAGTAATGTATCATTTAACGATACCTACACTTCAATTTCCGCAAAAATCAACTCCAAAAATTTTCTCGATGTCAATTTACTTACCACCGGTGATTATTTTCGATTCTCCAATAAGTTCGGATACACCTGGTCAACGATGGTAACCTCTGCAACATTGAAAAACCTAATTACCAAGAATTTTTCTGTAAATACACTGTTTGCTTATGGCAGACTTAAGAATAGCTATTTTGATATCAGTACACAGGAATCGCCAGAGATCACCAATACCATAAACTACTCTCAGCTAAAGGCGAGTGGTATATTAGTAATCGGAGAAAACTCTCTAACCTTCGGAGCTGAAACTGTTATTTACAAAAGTTCACCGGAAAAGATTGGTCCGCATAGTACGACATCAACCATTGTTCCGAATGAAGTACAAAAAGATAGCGGAAGAGAGTTAGCCTTTTTTGTCTCTGATGATTGGTCGCCATTACCATGGTTCAGTTTTTCTGCAGGTGCCCGCTATTCAAGTTTTAGTCAACTTGGCCCTGACTCTGTATTTCAATATGATTCAAACAAACCGCGGTTAGTTTCGAACATTATCGACACGGTTATTTATACCAAAGGTAACATACAACGATATCATGGTTTCGAGCCCCGATTGTCCGTCAGAATAAGTTTAAGCAAAACACAATCGATTAAAGCCGGATACTCTAAAATGTTCCAATATGTGCATACCTTATCTAACACCACAGCTCCAACACCTGTTGATCTTTGGCAGGTGAGTACAACCCACATTGCTCCGCAGCAATCAGAGAATTTTTCATTGGGATATTTCCAAAATCTAAAGAGCGATAAATGGTCCATGTCATTGGAGGGCTTTTATAGGCTCTCAACCCATCAGCTCGAGTATAAAGACTTTGCTGACCTTACTCAAAACCCGCACATTGAAACAGAACTTCTTCAAGGTCTTGGAAAAGCCTATGGAGTAGAAGTTCAAATCAAAAAAAATAGAGGCAAGTGGACGGGCTGGCTGGCCTATACCTATTCACGCGCTTTTTCAAAAGTAAATGGCGATTTTAAAGAAGAAAAATTGAACAATGGCACCTGGTTTCCATCCAATCATGATAAACCCAATGTTGCCGCTCTCGTGCTCAACAGAAAATTATTTCCAAGAGGTTCGTTTAACTTGAGTGTAACCTACTCAACGGGTAGACCGATAACCATTATTGATTCTTACTACAACGTTAACGGTGCTGTAATTCCAAATTACTCCAATAGAAATCAATACCGCATTCCTGATTATTTCAGAGTTGACGTGTCGTTTGAAATTGCCAGTATCTTCAAAAAGATCGATGACACTCTCGTTCTTGGTGTTTATAATTTTTTAGGACGAAAGAATGCCTACTCTGTTTATTATGAACGGTTTGCAAATCAAACCCGATTGGTTCCCTATAAACTCTCACTTCTAGGGGCGGCCCTTCCTTCCATTACGTACACGGTGAAGTTCAAAGGAAAAAAGAGATGAGGCTAAATAAATCGACACTTCTGTTCTTAATAATCATTATGGTTGTCAGTAACAACTGCATTGAACCAATCGTATTTCCACTCGATACAACATCCGAAAACATTGTTATCTATGGTCAACTAACCGATGCAGATGAACCACAATATGTTTACATCCAAAAGAGTTCGGTAGACCAGAATCTGCCAGCACCTATTCGCGGAGCATTTGTATTTCTTGTTGACAATCAAAATAATCGTTATCGATATACTGAAGATAAAGCGGGTCGGTATAAACTCAACAATCTTACCCATGGCACACCGGGCGCTACTTATTTCATTGAAGTGACTATTAATAACTCCATTTACAGATCTGAAAAAGAAAGGATGCCAACCACTATTGGCTCCGATTCAGTGTCCTATACAATCTCAAAAGAGACGTATGAAAGTGCTGACTTCGCCAGACTTGTGCACCGTCTTGATGTTTTTAGCAAAAGTAAACTACCTTCCGAAACTGATTATTTTTTACGATGGGATACCAATGAAGTTTACTATTTTCAGATGACGAATTTTCCAGATATTTTCAACACGCCTGCTCCCGATTGCTATGCCTCCGATCGGGTAGACCCCCAGCGCATCACCCTTCTGAATGGATCTTCCGTAACAGGAAAATCGGTTGAGCAGCTCGTTGCACAACGTGAAATTGATTTCACTTTTTTAGACAGACATTATATCATCGTTCGACAACTCAGCACAACCCGTGATAGTTACGAGTACTGGAGTAAGGTTAAAGCGCTATTGGCAAATACCGGATCTCCCTTTGATATTCCTCCTGCTATCGTTCAGGGAAATATAGAGAACACCGATAACCCAAACGAAACCGTATTGGGTTATTTTGAAACATGCCGTGTAACGACTGATCAATTCTTTCTGGTGCCCGGATATATACCGTATTACATTGAACCTTATTGTACCTATGATTTCCAAAAGCCGTACGAAAGATATCCAGCGCCATGTGTAGATTGTCTGGCATTGCCCAACGGAACCTATACTAAACCGGCTGGTTTTTAATCTACGCTCAATCGCTTTCCATTTTAGATTTGATAATGATTGGATATCAATGCTATATCATTTGAACGAACCCACCCGAATGCCTTGTATGTTCTCACTTTCCAAACTGGACATATCCACAGCCTGAATGGTTTTTAGTAAATAATGCCAGAAAATTTAGAACAAAAAGTCTTTGACAAACAGGCTATTTCTTAAACCAATAAAAGAAATTGAGAAAGAGCTACTTCTTAATTCAGCAAAATAAATTCGATAACTTCACCATAAACTGTGTAGCCAGCTGACTTGGCGTATGCCTTTACGTAATATTTCGTATTCGGATTCATTCCTTGATTCACTTCCTTTTCAAAAGTTCCAAGATCAGCTTTACTTCCTAACGAAATTATGCTGTTATTGATAAATGTAGTGCCTCTTTTTTTTGACCATATAAAGCCATGATCCAGTACTGCAGTAGACGAACCAAATATCGAACCTTTAAAGGTAACAGTGTTATTACTGGACACCACCACCTGAATTGTTTTAACTAGAGGGTAGTTACGATATATCGGAATTTCTTCGGTACATCCACAAACGGAAAAAGCAAATATTAATAGTAGTAAGGCCTTCATATTTTAAAGTCTGATCCCAATTAAACCAATAGCGCTGGATGATTTAGATGATGTTCCTAAAAAAGGTGCTAAGTACCCTTCTACTCTTTCAAATCTTACTTCAGCAAACATTTTCAATTTCCAAAGCATAAAATTACTATAACCAAAACTCATACAAAATCCAATTCGTGAAGATTTATCCCACCTTGCATCGTTGCTACTCCATTTGTCCTGATAGCTATTTATTGTAACGAAGTGTTCATTATTTATTTCACTTTCAGTCGTAGCAACAACATTCTTGAAGGTGTCATTAAAAGAATAATCTACAACCCCTACTTTAACATAAGGTGTATTATTTCCAGGAAAAAAATTATAACGAATTCCAAAAGAAGTCTTAAGTACCATAGTCTTGATAAGAATTTCCTCCCGAGTAATCAATGGTACATAATAACCACTAGGGTATTCATTTGAAGTTTGGTATAGTTTGCTTTGTGAGAACAAGTCAACAAAAAGAAATACCTTATTTGATATCCGTGGTGAAGAAAATTCAATTCCTCCTCCGAAAAGAAGCGCTGAATTTGGCTTAAATCCGACAGAGCTAAATTCTTCACTTTGCAAAGAGGTTCTGTCTATTCCTCCAGTAACTAAAAAATTTACTTTTGCAATTGGCAACCTCTTAACTAGAATTCTAGAGTCATTTTTGCATTTATTATAATCATTAACAAGTCGTATTAATTCGTTTCTTTGGTAACGAGTGTTTTTTGCATCAATACCACAATCTTTTAATAAATAATTTAGAAGATTAACATAACGCTTATCCTCAATTTTAACACTCTTACCACCTTCAATGTTTACAATCTTTGCCTTGTTCTTTCTCGGTAGTTTGTATGTTCGATCTGTTTCTAAATAATATACACCGTGATAGAGGAATAAATTTGCATATCCCTTAGCAAGTATTTGTACAAATGCTAAGGTGCTGTCATTTTCACCAGTAGAAATTTGTTTAGCCGCATAGTACAAACCCTCATAAAAGCCATATCCCTTAAGCTCAAGAGCATTGAACTTCTCTTTTTTACTTTTATTACTTTTTTTAAAAAAACATACTTTGCTATTTCTTGCCGGGGTTCTGTAGTCAATAAATCCCTGAACGGTATCATTATCATTTCTAACAATAAATCCCTTTCTAAAATCTCCCTGTGCTTCAGCAAAAAATGGAATTAAAAGAAGTATGAAAATCACGGGGAATAAAATAGCTATCATCGGCTCTTTCATAACGATACTCATGGGGTCAAATCTCTGTAAATACGATTCTGAGAAGTAATCAAAAGTAAGAAAGACAAAAGTAAGGAAATAAACAATATAGGCAAGGAGTTGCTTAGTGTAGAGTCTAATCAGGAAATTGTAAGAAATCTATCGAATCATTATTCACAGTTGCCAGGAAGCTGTTTTTTCCTTTAATACGGATAGGAATAATTCTTCGAAATGATTTTAAAAAACTACGTCTATTAGAGAAATTCTGATACATAAACTTCCCTTCCCCAGAACCCCACAACATGATTTGGGATTGCGCATCGGCTGCTCCGAGATTAACTGTATTGCTTAATGAATTGCCTACGCAAAAAATATCCTGTACTCCATCATTATTAAAATCATCAATCATCACATCCTGAACAGAACTGAACTGCACTTCATACGGTAACTCAACAGAATGAAACTTACCGCTGCCACCATTCAGAAACACCTGGCTGTAAAGATTATTTATCTTCAGTTTTTTACTCGTATTAATTTTCTCGGGAGGCAGGAGATCACTGGGTTTTTCAATGGAAGCAAAAGCATTGAAAGAAGGAAAACGTTTGTTGATGAACGGCATCTGTTTCGCTAATTGTGCTTTTGTGTTGAACGGAATTTGCTTACCTCCCAAGTAGTAAAAAATTACAGGATCGATTTCACCATTATCATCAAAATCATTCAGATACATCTCCACTGGCTGGTCATGCGTTGGTCGCAATTTTAAATTTCCACCTACATTACCTGCAATGATATCCGTCAATCCGTCATGATTTAAATCGGCTAACTTTACACAACGCCACCATCCGTATTCATTCTCCAAGCCAGTCTGTTGCTCTGTTGGTACAAAAGCAGATCCATTGTTTTCATAAATTGTTAAGGGCATCCAATCACCCGCGACAATCAAATCACTCTTTCCATCTCCATTGTAATCAAAAGCGGAAACATCCGTCACCATGCCGATATCCATGACTTGATGAAGTGTAAATTTTGCTTGTCCATTATTTTGAAGAATGTAGCTCTTTGGGCTTACACCATAGTTGCCCGGCACAGAACGACTGCCAACAAAGAGATCCATATTCCCATCGCTGTCTATATCAATTGGCAAAGCGCATGAACCATTTGAGTTTATCGATGGCAAATTATCTGACGAACGACTGAATGATCCTTTTCCATTATTCATATACAGTCTATTCGCGAGCATGAAGTTGTCTTCATGATACTCGTTGCCACCGCTTACTACATAAAGATCCTGATGCCCATCCTTGTTCGCATCAAAAAATATCGCGTCAACATCTTCATTCTGGAAGTCACGCTTTAAATCCAAAGAAGTAAAATCATCAAATCCTCCTTGCATATTCTGAACAAATAAACTTCCTGCATGACCTTGCGTACCTCCAACATATATATCGTCCAAACCATCTCCATTCACATCTGCCACTGCTACTGCCGGCCCCTCGCGAGATAGCATAAATGGAATGAGTGGTTCCACTGCATAATCTTTAAAATTATTTTCTGCGTGCTTGTACGGAAGCGTTTCCTTTGCCTGTTGAAATACACTTACCTCTTTCCTGTTTTTTACAATTTCCCGATACTGAAGTGAATCACCTTCAACTATCGTTAAGCGTTGATTAAGTAAAATGCTTTTTACAACCTGGCATTGCTTATCCTGCCAAAAAATTTCGATACTGTCAATAGCAGAAATTTTTCCTAAGCCGAAGGTAAGCACAGGTGAAACGGAGGATTGAAATCCGCGAGTCAATATCATCTCTTGAAGCCACGTGCTGTCACCCGTGTGGAGCTTCACTTTGGCACCAAGTCCAAATTTATTTTTGATACCTCGCAATTCGATTTGTAAATAATTATTTTGAAGTTTTTCAGTTGCCTTATTTCGATATATAAATGCCTGTTGATTAACATTGTTAACCACTAAATCGAGGTCGCCATCATTATCAAGATCGGCATAAGTAGCGCCATTGGAATAGGAAGGTTCTCCAAGCCCCCATTCAACAGAACGATTAATAAAAGTTAAATCACCGTTACTGGTAAAAACACAATTTGGAATTTTAAGGGTGGGCATTTTTTCAATCATCTCTGATTCAATGCTCTCTGCATCTGACGTTTTTTTGTTGTTTGCTATATCAGCGGTATACTGAATGTAGTCTAAATCATTTGGTCGTTTGTAAATACCATTCGTTATAAAGATTTCCTTTTTTGTATCGTTGTCAAGATCACAAATAAGAGGTGCCCAACTCCAATCGGTTGCTTCAATACCGGCCCATTGACCAATTTCAGAAAAATGGTCTCCTTGATTTAACTGCAAACAATTACGTACATATTGCGGTCCATACCCATAACCTTTCTTGATGTCAAAAACTTCTTGTGTATCCTCTGCTCCGGACTTCAAAAGAATTTTAGAGTCGTATGGAAGCATATCCATCGTTACAATGTCGGGCCATCCGTCTGCATTGATATCCGAAATATCACTACCCATTGAATATCGACTGGTATGCCCCATGCGTTGCTCCAGGCTTTCCTTAAAAGAACCATCACCTTGATTCAGATAGAGATAGTCATTTTCATGAAAATCATTGGAGACATAGATGTCCAGAAATCCATCGAGATTAATATCGGAGACGGCAACTCCTAAACCGTAACCAATGTGACTGGAGTAAATTCCTGCCTGTTGAGTTACATCTTGAAACTTGGGCTTACCCTCATTTATTTTATTCTCGTACAATCGATCACCCCCCAAACTGTCTTTCTCATTCCTCAGATTGGATGGTCCATAACTTCGTAAACTGTGAACAGAATGATTCAACAGATACATGTCCAGATCTCCATCATTATCAAAATCGAAAAAAGATGCCTGAGTAGAGAAACCGGAGAAGTTAAGACCATAATCTTCAGCTTGCTCTGTAAACGTTAAATCATGATTGTTAATGAAGAGGCGATTTTGACCAATCAGTCCTTTAAACTTACCAACCTGAGATACATATAAGTCCAGAAAGCCATCATTATTAATATCAACCGTGGTTATTCCGGTCGACCATTCTGACGCACACGTCACTCCTGCTTTTTCCGTAATGTCTTCAAACTTAAAATTTCCCTTGTTTAGATAAAGCTTATTCGATTTTTCGTTCGCTGTAAAATAGAGATCTACCAGTCCATCATTATTAATATCGCCAGCAGCAACTCCGCCACCGTTGTAATAATACATGTACTCCAGAATGTTTAACTGCTTATTTTCAAGACTGTTTACGAAATCAATATTGGTCTCCGATGGTAGAAGCAGTTCAAACAAAAGAGTATCTGATTCCTTTTGCCTGCAAGCAGTAGCGCATACAAAAAGAGAAAGAAGAAAAACACCCGTTTTCATTTTTTAGGATGGATAGACAGCACTCTAAGCGTATCGTTATTGAGTGCCACCAATAATTTTTTAGGATTGGAAGAAATGATGGTCATATCCCTGACAGCGCCTTTTATATTAAGTCCAGACTCCAATGCTGATAAGGGCTTAAAATTACCATCGCCTGTACCCTGTAGTAACAATCCATAACTTGCATCATATCGTCCTGCTTGTGGTCGTGCTTCAAAAAGATTACCACCCAATATGATATCCGCTTTACTATCATTATTCACATCCGTGATTACAATGCTGAACACAGGAGCTAATTGCGCTTCTATTGAAAGAGGCCTAAAGGAAAACGTATTCCCCTCGTTAATAAGAATAGCCGAACTCAAATAATTTGCCTTAAGGATAGTAGCTGTTTTTAATTGCTTTTCAGAAAAAATATCAGTGATCGATTGATCATTGTAGTCTTTATACTTTAGATATTTTTTTTTGAGTTCCGGAATTTGAGCAACAAGATCATGTTTTAGTGCATACGGATAAATGTGATCACCAATCTGTTTACCATAAATGTGTTCAATCGTGCCATTGCTATCAAAGTCATTTACGTACAATACAACTGGGCTTTCAACTGAAGTTTTAAAGCGTGAGTTAAGTCCATGATTACCTACTATAAAATCAAGGTCTCCATCCGAATCTACATCTGAAGAAACAATAGTATTCCACCATCCGGTGTAAGAGTCTAGACCAAGTTTGTCGGTTACATGCTTTAGTTTTCCTCCATCATTTTGGAAGACTTCAATTGTCATCCACTCTCCCACTACAAACAAGTCATCATCAAGATCATTGTCATAATCAGCCCAAATAGCATCGGTAATCATTCCAATGCCTTTTAGTGAAGGTGCAATTTCAGTTGTTGCATCTTCATAGTTACCCAGTCCATCATTCCTGTAGATAAGGCCGTTTGCCGATTCACCATAACTGAACGGAATAGCACGAACACCTACAAAAAGATCGATGTCGCCATCCTTATCAAAATCAGAAGCGGTTACAGCTCCTTTTATCGTAAGGTTATTTCCAAAGGCGGGTTGCCTTGATCTCTCAAAGCCTCCCTTACCATCGTTTAAGTAAAGTCTATCCATGAGCTCCGGTGCCCCGATCGAAAATTCATTTCCGCCACTGGCCACGTATAGATCAAGATCCTTATCGTTGTCAATATCAAGAAATATGGCGTCAACATCTTCATGTCGTTTATCTTCTTCGAAAATCAAAATCGTTTGAGGTAAAAATGCTCCTGAAGATTGCTGAATAAAAAGGACACCTGATTGGTCTTTCGCACCACATACATATACATCTTCCAAACCATCACCATTAACATCACCCTTTGTTAAATGTGGGCCTTGTGTGGAGAGCATATGGAAGATAAGTCGATCTCTGTCAAAATCTACAAACACATTTTCACGATGCGTAAATTGAATTAAGTCCTGATTGGTAATGTCTTCAAAAATGGGCTGTGCCATTATTTTTGAACCAACTGGTTCACCGGCTCGTTTGGAATTTTCTTGCGTTATTACAAGCGTTTGATCAACCTTAACATTAGTCAACACCGTCTCAGAAAGATCTGGCCATCTGATTTTCAATTGATCTAACACCTGATGATTACCTACACCAATAACATTCAATGGATC
The DNA here is from genome assembly GCA_031412655.1 of Chryseolinea sp. Classification (GTDB taxonomy): domain Bacteria; phylum Bacteroidota; class Bacteroidia; order Cytophagales; family Cyclobacteriaceae; genus Chryseolinea. Next base: position 94,364 of record JANODK010000162.1, on the reverse strand, counting down.
CATAGAGGACTGAAAACCACGAGTTGGCATTTGTTCCAGGGAGAATTTGTCTTTACCAGCAACGATCTCAATGCGCGATCCAATGGCTCTTGTGTTTAATCCTTTTCCTTTCAGATCGAGTCTAATGTAATGATGATCCGGAGTGATCTTCCGGCTATCGTTGCGATATATTTTAGCAAAATCGTTAACATTATTGGTAATCAGATCGAGTGCACCATCATTATTCAGGTCGGCATAAGCAGAGCCATTGGAGCGGATGGAGCCATCCAGCCCCCACTCTACTGTCATATTCTTAAACGTTAAATCTTTCTGATTCTGAAAGGCGTAGTTGGGTATGGCATTGATCGGAATGGGATCGATCAACGCTTTATAATCGACTCCTTGTTTACTAATTATTTTTTTCACTGTGTTTTCATCTACTATGAAACTCAGATAATCCAAATCCGTGATGTCCTGATAAATTCCGTTGGCTACAAAAATATCTTTATAGCCATCGTTATCCATATCAAAAATTAATGCACCCCAGCTCCAATCAGTAGCCTCTACTCCTGCTAACCTTCCAATTTCACTAAATGATCCATTACCATTATTAAGGTGAAGCATGTTGCGATTAAACTGATAGTGATAACCATTTCGAACATTGTATTGCAATTTATCCCAGTTCTCAAAAGAGGTTACCTGTTTAAGCCTCTTATCATCTTCTGGCAACATATCGGTGACGAAAATATCAAGCCAACCATCATTATTAATATCCGCCATATCAGCACCCATTGAAGCCGCACTGATAGAAGGCATACTTTTTTCCAAAACTTCTGTAAAGGTTCCATCCTGATTATTCGTGTATAAATAATCCCGCTCAAAGAAATCATTTGAAACATAAATATCAGGCCACCCGTCATTATTCACATCACCTACAGTAACCCCTAGGCCAAAAGCAATAACACTTCCATAAATACCGGCTTGCACGCTGACATCCGTAAAAACATTCTGATCATTTCTTAAAAGTTTATGGCCACCGACTGAATCTCGTTTGTCTCGTATGTTTTGCATGAGGTTGAAAGATCCAATGGCCTGAAAGGAGTTATTCAGTAAATACATATCCAGGTCACCGTCCAGATCGTAATCAAAAAAAGCAGCATGCGTGGAATACCCTCTGTCATCGAGGCCGTATTCTTTTGCGCGTTCGGTAAATGTCAGATCTCCATTATTAATAAAGAGTTCATTCTCCTTATCGTCATTTTTAATATTACCGGAATTGCAAACATAAATGTCCAATAAATTATCACCGTTCACGTCCGCAATGGCAACACCGGTGCTCCATGATCGCGTTCCTGCAACACCCGCTGATTCTGTGATGTCCTCAAATTTGAAGTCACCCTTGTTCAGGTACAGTCTGTTCGTACCTTGATTACTTGTAAAATAGAGGTCCGGCAGACCATCGTTGTTAATATCGCCTACACCTACTCCTCCTCCATTATAAAAATTACGGTACGTATAGATGTTAAAATGCTGATCAAAGACAAGATCATTTCTAAAGTTAACTCCTGTGAATTCGGAAGGAAGGGATTTAAACAAGGTAACTTCTTCCTTATCTGAGCAAGAAAGAAAAACAAAAATAGAAAGAAGAATGAAAATAGAATGGCGCATATCTATTTCTCAAGTTTATCTTCCGAATTCTTGATCTCAAGCAAGTCGACAAAATCAGCCCGAACGGTTGAAATATTCTTTTTGAATAATCGTATTCTGCGATTTCCATCCACCTTCACCCAAAGGGTTTGTGTTACATCTTCATTTTTTACTTCCATGAATTGACCTCCATACCATTTTTCAAATAACCGTTTCACTTCCAATAAAAGAGTATCGGAAGAAAGTTCTTGATTCCATGGAGCCCAATTCTGGTAGGAAAACTCTACAGGCATCTTAGATACCTTATCTTCTTTAAAATCAGGATAAAACCACATGTACGTTTTATTCTTCATGGTAATTGAATCAAGTTCATATTGAACCGATAAATTCCCCGGGCCTTGCCGAATAACGCCTTTCTTATTCAGATCCCAACAATGCGTAAAAAAATCCTTGCGAGGCATACCGAAGTGGACTCCTAAAAACAGACTATCGTAACGAACATTCCTGGCCAATTCCTTTGATACCAATTTGTCATATTCTGATTTAGTGCAACCCATCGATAACACGGCTACCATCACTACAAGCACTTCAATACTACTTCTTTTCATAATTTTTAATTTCCGATTTCTGCGTTTCTGTAAACTTTAATAGCACTATTATTAATAAGAAATAAAAGATGATCTTTTCCATTCATTTCTACTCGTTGTATGTCACGAATTTCGCCTGGGATATAAAGGCCCGACAGCGCGGCAGGGACGGATTCAAATGTTCCTGAACCTTTTCCAAGCATCAACAATCCTTTAGAAGCATACTGGATGCCGAATTCTGGTTTGGCGATATGTTCATTGCCACCAACGACCAGGTCAGGATTTTTATCACGATTAAAGTCGGCTACAAGAATAGAATAAATTTTCGAAAACTGGGCTTCCTCTGGCAAGGGTATGCTCTTAAATTTTTTTCCGTTTTGATTCAGAAAAATGCTGCTTCTAAAATGAGAAGCTTCCACCCTTCTTGATTTTGCAAGCGTCTCCGCACTAAAAATATCCTGCATGGATTTACTCTTGTACGAATCATAAGTGGGGAATTTTTTACGAAGAGATGGAATTTGCTTTGTAATATCACCATACATTGAAATGGGATAATCTTTTCCATCTATCCGCTCGCATATAATTTGTTCCTCAACTCCATTACCATCGAAATCCCCCACAAACATTGAGGCCATAACTCTATCATTGAAACGGTAATTCACCCCCGAATTACCAATGACAATATCCACAAACGAATCACCATTAAAATCACCTAGCTCAATCGTGTTCCATAATCCATTATAATCTTTCAAGCCGTGAGTTGAAGAAGTTTCATTAAAATGTCCTGATTCATTTACTAAAACCTCAATACCCATCCAATGACCACACACGATTATGTCGAGATCGCCATCCTTTTCAATATCAAAGATGACGGCATCGGTTAGTAAGCCCAGGTCCGTAAAGGCAGGTGCGTAGTCTTTTGTTACATCGGCCAAAAAACCTTCCCCTGTATTCATGAGTAATTGCAGACCCGTGGGCTGTCCATAGCGAAATGGTGTAAAGGGACTACCAATAAGCAAATCCACATAGCCATCATTATTGAAGTCAAGTGTCTTAACAAAAGCGCTACTTTTAGAAGAACTTTGCGACATTAAAAAATTATCCATCTTCTTATAAACTGCTGAACCCTCATTCAAATACAATCGATTATTTAGCTGATAGGAACCTTCAGAAAACTGATTACCTCCACTCGTCACAAAAAGATCAAGGAGACCATCTTTATTAAAATCAAAAAAAACCGCATCCGTATCTTCGCAAGCCTTGTCTGCAGCAAACAAGTCATTGTTTGCAATAGATAATTCAAAACGCTTTCCTTCTTTGTTAATCCATAATGTTCCAGGATATCCCGCTTTTCCTCCAATGAATAAATCCTCGTATGAGTCATTATTAATATCGCCCCGCACTATTTTAGAACCTCGGTTTGAAAATGACTCAAACAATAAACGGTCTCTATTAAAATCAATAAATGGATCGCCTTTGCTACAGTATGTTGATAAGCCAACATCAACGGCTTTGAAATGTTTACGAGATTGGGATTTAGAAATACGAGTACTTGTGTGCGATTCCTTTCGCTTCACTTTAAGTAAAGTGTTAGGAGCTATATTCTTTAAAGAAGTATAAGTTTGATCGGGCCACATAATAACAACTGAATCAATGGCCTTCACTTGACCTAAACCAAAATGAATTTTGGGATCTACTGATGATAGGTATCCTCTTCCAGGTGATTGCTCTGCATAAAATCTTTGTTGGCCACAGAAGACGGTAATTTGTGAACCAATCGCACTGGTATTCCTTGTTGTGTCGATGAGCTGAACCTGAAGGAATGAGTTCTTCTTTACAGAAGGCATTCTGTTTTTAAATATGGACGCGGTTTTATTAATGTTATTAACAACCAAATCAAGTGCTCCATCATTGTTTAAGTCGCCATACGCTGCACCATTAGAAAAGGTTGGCTCAGCGAGTCCGGTATCTTCAGCGACATTTTTGAACTGAAGGCCTGATTCATTTCTAAATAAAAAATTACGAACCGGTTCAGATGGCATTCCATTAATAAGTTTAAGAAGAATGGCTGAATCATAAACAAAGTCTTTCTTTTCAAGAATGGAGGGTGCAAAAAAATTAACGTAATCCTGATCCAACAGATCACGACCAATACCATTGGCAACAAAAAGATCTTTGAATCCGTCATTATCATAATCAAAAATTAAAGCACCCCAGCTCCAATCCGTAGCATGAACACCCGCAAAGCGGCCAATCTCACTAAATGAAACATGAAGTGAGTCATCGGGAACAGGACCATTGTTTAATTGAAGAACATTTCGGTTAAACTGACGGTGATAACCTTGATTGAAATTTTCAAGATATTTATCATAGCCCTCAAAGGTGATTTTGGTCTTGATTCTGCTGAGTGTAGGTGGCAGCATGTCTGTAACAAAAATTTCAGGATACGTATCGTTGTTTAAATCCGCAATATCGGCACCCATAGAGCCCAAACTTATTTCACCTATATACTTTTCAAGTACTTCTTCAAATCTTCCATCCTTCAGATTGATGTACAAATAATCGCGTTCAAAAAAATCATTGGAAACAAAGAGATCCGGCCAGCCATCCTTATTAACATCTGCTATTGATACCCCTAAGCCGTAACCGATCGCGCTGGTGTATATACCGGAAGCCTGGCTAACGTCTGTAAATCGGTGTCCGTCATTTCGATATAATTTATTTCCACCAAAGGGGTCACGGATTTCGCGTTGTCCTTCGCGCAAATCAAAAATACCTACCGAACGATTTGAGTTATTTAATAAATAAAAATCCAGATCACCATCTTTGTCATAATCAAAGAAAACAGAATGAATTGAAAGCCCTTCGTCTGCAACTCCCCATTCCATCGATTTTTCTGAAAAAGTTAAGTCTCCGTTATTGATAAACAATTCGTTATGCCGAACACCGCCCATGGGTGGTCCGCTCTTGCAAACAAAAATATCCAGAAGACCATCTCCATTAACATCGGCAAAAGATACTCCGGTAGACCATGTATTGACACATGCTACACCTGCTTTCTCTGTTATATCCTGAAACGTAAAATTGCCCTCGTTAAGGTAAAGCTTATTGTTTTGTTGGTTGCCACTAAAATAAATGTCCAATAAGCCATCGTTATTAATATCACCTAGGGCAACACCAGCACCGTTGTAAAAATTACGAAAGGTGTACGGATTAAGTTTATTATCGTAAATAAGAGTGTTAGCAAACGTAACGTTGGTTTCCTCGGGATTAAGAAGCTCAAAGCCTGACTTTTCATTTTCTTTTTGCTTGCACCCAAACAAAATAGCACTACTAAAAAGTACGATCGTAAATAGACGAAACACAATGGAAGCCTTTTCTTAAAGTTAGATACTGGTAAAATTAAAAAGGAAGACAGGTTATGTCTTCCTTTTTAACAAAATGATATACTTAAAAACTAGTATCCAGGATTCTGAACTAGATCAGGGTTTACCTGAATCTGTCCTTGAGGAATCGGGAAAATGTTTTTAGTAGGTAATGAAGCAGCTTTTTCCCACCATGCCTCGTTGAATTTTCCAAAGCGGATAAGATCTGATCTTCTCCAACCTTCAGCAAACATTTCACGACCACGTTCTGCTAATAATGCATCAGCCGTTAATGAAGCTAATGGATTACCACTCCATGATCTCGCTCTTACCTGATTGACCAGCGATAAAGCTTCTGCACTTCCTGAACTCAATCTCCAGAGTGCTTCAGCACGCATTAATAAAACGTCTCCGTAACGGAAGATGGGGAAGTCATTGCTTAAGTCTGGGCCTGATGTTGTTGGGAATTCAAATTTAGCAACTCGAGCTCCGGCCTGTCTGAATGCGTTAGGGAATAACATGTTGATCTCAGGAGTAAAGGTAAGATCAGCACCATCCGGATCGGTTGGTTCCGCACTTAAATCGGTTAACCGGGCACCTGTCGAAGAATATTGAGGACCTGCTAGGAAACTCCTGATCCGCGCATCGTCCGTATCAAAGGAATTGTAAAATTCTTCCTGAGAGGCGTAACCATTCCAGGGTTGCTGTTGTAAGTTAAAAGTAGCCTGGCTGGAATAGTGCAACGTCATTTGAGGTAAGTTGAATCCAGTGCCGTTGTTTTTATCATAGTTAATGACAAAGATATTTTCTTTCGAGGCTGCATTATCGGATTTGAAATTATCAAAGAAATTAGCTTCTAATGAATACACACCACCATCAATAATTTCCTGACAAGCATCTGCAGCCTTTTGCCATTCTGGTGTACCTTTATAGATTTCAGCATTCAGATAAAGCTTAGCCAACATCGCTTGTGCTACGAAAAAGTTAACAGTAGTATAGGTTTTGGTTGCCGGTAAATTATCGATGTTATTCAAAATACTACTTTCAATAAAAGCATATACTTCCGCTCTTGTTTTTGTAGGAGGAGTCGGGTCTGTGTCTATCTCTGTTATAATAGGAACATTTCCGTATGCATCGATTAACCATAGATAACTCAGCGCTCGCAAAACCTCCAATTCAGAACGTAAAATCTCATTCGTTCCAAAACTCTTCAAAAGATTGTTCACTGTTGCGATAGAACTGAAGCAATAGCCCCAACCGTTTCCTACAGATTGTTCAGCCGGTTGATAGTTTTGTTGATGAACCCGTATCCATTGACCGCCATCTTCCCAGTCAGCTCCTTTTTGGGTAATAACCAACTCATCTGATGACACTTCATGCAGTGACCAAAGCGAATTATGTCCTCCCCAGTTACCCACCAATGGTTTATAAGCACCAGCAGCAAAGGCTTGAAGTGCTGTTGCATCAGCTGTAGTTAAAGCAACATCTTGGGGAATTTCATCAAAAAGTTCCTGATCAGTCGCCTCACAGCTTGCCAGCATCATAATGGTGGCAAGTGCAGCTAAAAATTTATTTCTTATGTTAAGCATATTCATTAATTTATTTAATCTTGAAACTAACACCAAGTGTAAATGTTCTTGTGGTAGCGTAAATATTTCTACGCTCAATCCCCGGAGCTAAATTTGATTCAAAAGAATTTCCATTTTCAGTATCATTATATCGTACTTCTGGATCGATACCCGTGTACTTCGTAATGGTGAATAAGTTTTGACCGGCAGCATAGACGCGAACATTCGAGAATGCTCCCCCTTTCACAGGAATATTATAACCCAGTGAAACGTTATCCAGTCTGATAAACGAAGCATCTTCAATATATAAAGAAGAGAAAGTAGGCGCAGAGGTTACAAAAGGTGTCTTATCGGTCACTACACTATTCCATGAATTTGACGAGGCATCCTGATTTTCATAAAATCCGCGATACGAATTATATAAATCATGACCCCAGGCACCTCTCAGAAGGAAACTTAAATCGATGTTGTTGTAGCTGAATGCGTTAGTGAATCCAAATTCTCCGTCTGGTAAGCCATTTCCAATCACTTCAAACTTACTTGGATCTAGAACACCTTGCGCATTGAGGAATCGTGCTGGGAAAACATATTTACCGTTTTCGTCAATACCTGAGAAAATAGGTCCATACATATTACCCAAGGTTTGGCCTGGAATGTTTCTGATAATCTCATTATTATTCTGTCCAGGAGAACCTGGAGTAGCAAGCCTGAGTTCCCCAGGACCTAACTCACCAACTTTAAAAGAATTAATTGTTGCTTTATCATAGAAGGTGAAGTTTAAACTGGGCGTCCAGTTAATGGGCCCAAGCTTAACGTCATTATAGGACGCAGTAAACTCAAAACCAGCAGACGATATACTTCCAATATTTGCCCAAGCATTATTTGCCACGTTGGCAGGTTCATTGATTGGATCGAATGGGTTAGGTGCCCCTGGCGGGATTTGTACATTAAATAAAATATCATCAATATTTCGAGTATAATATTCCATAGAACCGGTTAGCTTATTATCAAAAAGTCCAAAATCAACACCAACGTTAATTTCAGTCTTTTCTTCCCACTTTAAAGTTGGGTTTCCATTGCTTATTTGAGTTAAGCTTACATACTGGTCACCGGTGGTTAATGGGTCGCCATCAAAATCAAGAATACCACCTGGTCCAAACCTAGCAATTGCCAAATTTGAAGCTGGAGGTAGACTACCCGTTACCCCGTATGAAGCTCGCAGTTTCAAATTACTAACAGGTCCTAAATCAACCAGTTCAGTTAACTGAACACCCGCACTTACAGCGGGGAAATATCCCGTCTTTTCATTCTTACCAAAACCACTATACGATTCACCTCTTACACTCGCAGAAAGGAAGTAGGTACCTTTGTAATTTAAGTTAGCCCGGCCGAATACAGACCGAAGATTATCCTGATTTGCATAGCTCGAAGCTTCGGTGTTAGCACCATTACGGATTGCTCCAAAATCAATGCCGTCAAATCCTGTATAATCATAAAGGAATTGTCTTGTTTGAACCGCAAAGCCCTCGTTATTAACTACTTGGTCAGCAAAACCCACCAAAAACTCAGTATTCAAATCACCAAAACCTTTCGCATATTTTGCAGTGGCTTCAAATAATCTTCTTTCATTTTCATACGTATCTCTTCTGGCTTGACCTCCGGATCCAAAACCAGTAGCAAAATCTTTTTTGCTCCAGTAGGAACCATTCAGTCCCGTTTCTTTATCGGTAGAATAGTTTAACGCCAACGTTAAATTCTCGATTACATCATACTCAATTCTATAATTTGATAGATTATTTTTACGCTCACCAATAAATTGTTGCTGCTTACTCAACGCTACTGGATTATAAAAATCAAACAAAGGACGTTGGAAATATCCACCGAATGTTTCGCCTGTTTCAAAAATAGGTGCTGTAGGATTATAGATCGTTGCATATCGGAAAGCAGACAGGTTGATTGATTCCTGATCCCGGTCGTTGTACGTCAACCCCAGATTGAACCTTAATTTTCCATCCAGTGCCGCATGCGTTAATGATAAGCGGGTGTTAAGGCGTTGAAAGTCCACACCTTTCACTACTCCATTATTATCTCGGTAGTTTACCGCGCCACGGAAAGTTGTATTTCCACTAGCACCTTCAATAGAAATGTTATTGGTAGACGATACTCCGGTTTGCGTCAATTCATCAAACCAATTTGTTGAGGAGCCGAAATCGGTTCCGCCTTGTGCTACAAATTCGGAAGCACTTAAAACATCCATTTTATTAGCAACTTGATCTACACTTATGAACCCATTGTAATTCACATTCGCATAAGCACCTTTTCCTCCCTTTCCGGATTTAGTGGTAATCAAAATAACACCACTGGAACCACGCGCACCATAAATAGCCGCTGCAGATCCATCCTTCAAAACGTCCATAGTTGCTATATCACTTGGATCAACGTTATCCAACGATGCGCCTACAATTCCATCGATTACAATAAGGGGGGAAGAGTTTCCTCCAAATGTGGTAATACCACGAAGACGCAACGTTGGCGATTGATTAGGATCTCCTCCAGGTCTTACTACCGATAATCCGGCAACTTTACCGACTATCAAACTAGTGGGACTCGTCTGATTTCCTGCATTAAAATCCTTCGCTGAAACACTCACTACCGCACTGGTAATTTCCTTTTTTTCCTGTGTTCCATAACCAATTACCACCACTTCTGAAAGTGAAGTTATATCCGAAACCAAGGAGACATTGATTGCACTCTGATTTCCAACAACAACCTCTTGTACAGTGTAGCCTACGAAAGAAAATACCAAGGTCGCATTGCTGCCTACATTGATTTTGAAATTTCCGTCTGCATCCGAAACAGCACCATTGGTAGTACCTTTCTCTAAAATGTTAACGCCTGGTATAGCAGACCCATCGTCAGACGCGGTCACTTTCCCGGAAACACTCTGCTGCGCCCAGGCCACTGAACTGACCAAGACAAGAAGAGCCGCGAGAACCCTGCTTGAGTACAGATATAATTTTGTCATACTTTATTTTATTTGGGTTATTGTTTATTCTGACTATTGTTTTTCGAACTTGTAAGCACCCGTGGTGATATCAAGGCTCACTTTATAGTTGCCTTCTGTTACAGGAATATTTTTCCCATCTTGAACCCCAACTCCATTTGGAAATTTAACAGCCGATTCTTCAGGCCCCCAGTTAATGGTCCAGGCATTATTAGCCCTGAATTTTGCTTCACCATCAACAAGGTCAAGAGTGATCGTATAAATACCAGGGTTAGCAACGCCTTGAGTCATTGCTGTACTTGCTCCCCATCCACCCGGTGTGGCACTACCAATTATACCAACCGTTTCAAATGCTTTAATGACCTGAAAGTCCTTTGTCTTTAATGCATCATTTCCTTTTGAATCAGTAGAGGTTACACTAAGTATGTATTTTCCGGGAGCCAAACCATCAAGCGTTTCGGTAACATGGGTTAGGATACCGCTTACTGCAAAAGTTCCTGAAGCTACTTCAACGGTATCATCCGCCAGTTTCTCCAAAATCTGATACGAAGCAGATTCCAGAGGAGATAATGAAAGGTTTTCTGTTGCTCCATCTGTAAACGTAACATCAACATCCAAATCTCCTTCAAGAACAAAATCACCAGGTTTGGCGATGGTTATACTTGGAGCACTGTCAAAAACTTCAAAATCGGCATTACCATTGTCACAAGACAGGATAAGTAACAGAACCGAAGCTGAAACAAGTAAAGATTTAATCATTCTTTTCATTTGGTTAAATTTTGGGTTAATAATTCTACAAGAGCAGCACAATCCCTTGGAATGCCCTCTGAAAACAGATAAAGTTTTGTCATACACTTTTTGTTGGGTTAAAAATATTATCACTGAACCTGATTTTGAGTAGAGCTTTGCATGTATATGCATGCACTCTAAATTCAGTCCTCAAGTATAGGTTCAATGTATTGATAAACTGGTAACAAAAGGTGAAAAAGTTTGGGTTTTTTTGCGGGAAACGAATCCGCAAACGTTTGCGGTTTTTTTAGTTTGTAAATTTCAGGTGGTCTTGTTTACGCTTAATTAGGTAGTCCGTTCGAAGTCCTGTTGAATGCTGGAATGATGAAAAGTGAGCGTATTTTACTGACAGGATGTAAGCTGATTTTTTCGATTAAATCAACCGGTTTGGCAACGAAGGTAAATTGTATTACTACGTGGCTTGATACACAAAATAGTATGTATCAATCTGAATGAATACTGCGTTTCCCTTCCGTGAAGCAGATAGCCGTTTGACGTGGCTTCCTTTTATTAAAAACTAAAGCTTTAGGATCTTTTTTCTATACTGACCCGTACTCGTTTTTAGATCAAGGATGTAGAGCCCCGAATGAAGATTACTGATATCGATGCTCCCTTTCGTTACCTTACCTTCCCATACTTTAACTCCGGAAATGGAGTAAATACAAGCTGATGAAACTCGTGCCAATTCGCTTTGGATGATCAAAACGTCTTCAACCGGGTTTGGATAAACCTGAACCCAGTCGATTAACTCATCATCAACTCCGGTAACGATGTCTTCTCTAATCCTGAAATCAGTGAAAAGCATGTATTGCCCTGGAGCCAATGCAATGTTAAACGGAGTGGTTGTTACATTTACCGATGTACCAAAATAATTATACCAGACACCCGTGTGCGGAAAACTGATTGGCACATTTCGATTCGCCACTTCAAAATTCACAACCACTTGAGCGTTCATCTCTTCTGCCGATTGGGGCGTAGACGTATACGGACTATTTCTTAAGGTTAATTGTTTCACGAGATTTGATCCTCCTGAAAATGTAATATCATTTGTCTCAAAAACACTGTACATTTTTTTTAGCGAAATGATCTCAGAAAAATGATTGTATAACGCAAACCGGTTGGCCGATGAATAATATTCCCACTTCACTGGTTTCATACTGGTTCTTCCTCCACTCTCAATCGAAACATCATATCCCAATTCGCCAAATTGCCAGATCATTTTTGGCCCTGGTATTGAAAAATAAAAAGTGGATGCCGCTTTAACACGTTCGAGTGCCGTGTTGACATTTTTGATAGAATATGATCCGGACGCTTTTCCAAATTGAAGATTTCTATACATCATTCGTTCTTCATCATGACTCTCCATATAGGCAACCAAATTCGAGTTATCCCATCCCCTTGTTTTGTGAGACGACCACGCTAAATCTGAACCATCACTATTCCCTGTTGAACTCTGCGCAAATGCATAGCTCATATTACCCCATAAGAGGAATCCATTTTGAGCCAGAATTTTTTCTTCAACATTATCTGACAAATGCTCCAATATCAAAATAGCATCGGGAGAATGAACGCGAATTTGTGTTGCCATCCGATTGAGTAGAGCAATACGTGACGCATCATAAGCAGACCATGCTCCGACATCCGTTGGATTATTCTTCTGTGTAAATCCTTTCGAAAGATCAAATCGAAAACCATCTACTTTAAATTCATTAAGCCAATACTGATTAATGGTATCCAAATACGTCTGCGTATAGGAGCTCTCATGATTCATATCATAGAATACATTAAATGGATGAGTAGCCTCTACATTAAAAAATTTATTCGTTGGATTAGGTTTGAAGGTTGTATAATTAAAATCCATCATGAGGTAAGGATTGGGCATATCCTGCTGGTTCATTGCGATGTCCAGAATGACGGCAATCCCTTGTTTATGACAGGCATCAATAAATTCCTTAAATTTATTCTTTGTGCCATAGTACTTATCAGGTGCAAACATGAACGTAGGATTGTATCCCCAGCTATCATTCCCACCAAATTCCATTACGGGCATTAGTTCAATAGCATTGGCACCCAATCGCTTAATGTAACTTATTGTATCAATAAGATTCTGATAGTTGCGTTGACCATCTGCAAAAAAGTCACGGACAAGCAATTCATAGACGACTAAATCTTCCTTAGAAGGTTTCTGAAAATCAGTTGTCTCCCAAACAAAAGGTGCTTGGTTAGTTTGTAAAACCGAAAGCTTATTCTCATACCATTTAGTTGAAAGAGCCGCTGATGGAAAAGGCTTAAGATCAGCATATGTAGCTGAGGGGATAAATTGATCATCCAGATCAAGGATTTTATCAGAATACGGATCGGCAACACGAATCGATTCATCCACTAAATATTGGAACGCGTACTCCTCGCCTGGAACAAGACTGGATAATTCAATCCAGAAGTGCTCTCCATCCTTTTTCATTTGGTATGCTGATAGAACTTGCCAATTGGTAAAATCACCAAACACATAGGCACTGGATTTTAGCGGAGCCCATAAGCTTAAAATTACGTGTGTTGGATCGGCAGTATAATTTATTCCATCGATAACTCCATTCGGTCGAGTTTGGTTGACGACTGAAGTTCGAATGTTATAAACAAACGATATCGATTTCGTCTCTGATCCATTAAACGCTTCAATTAAAACGGTAGATGATCCGGAAGACTCCGTAACGGTGTGAATATAGTCTATGGAAGTTGAGGCAAGTTGAGTAGCCACCACAATGTTATTTACCTTAATTGTTATATCGGCTGCTTCAGAAGCATTGGCTGTAATGGTTAACGGGGCTCCTTGATTTAGGAAGATTAACGGCTGAGTTGGTGAGGTGAGGGAGAGTGCAAAGCCTTGAGCAAAGGTAATGCTAAGGTCACCTGTTTTCTTATCAAACGATGCTCCCTCCTTCAACAGGAACCCAATCTTATCGAGATCACCGGATACTCCTGTGAAATTCGGCTTATAAAAATCAAGAGCCGTTGGCGACAGGGTTATTTCGTAAGTGTTGGAAGCTGTTTTTATGCATTTTGCAGCATTTTGAGCAGCGGTCGCAGGATTTACATTGGTTGGGGCATTAATATCTACGCTACCTCGCTCCACCCAAGTCCAAATATAGACGTCACCAGCAAAATCAGCCAAAGAAGTACCTGTGACATCAACCGTTATCTTTAATGGTTGATTTGCCTTCGGGAATGTTGGATCTGTAGTGACCACTTGTGAATAAGTGACGATCGGAAACAGGAAGATGATATATAGAAAATACTTAGTCATAAGCGGAAATTTAATCTAAATGGAAATCTTACCGGTTAAATTGTCCATATATTTCAACGAAATCGGAATCGTAATCGTGATCGCAATCGTATGCGATTCTTTGCAACTGTTTGCACTGGCTTTTATTGTCGCTTTCTGATTTTACTAAATCCGCTTGTTAATATGTTGTTTTTCATGGGTCGATCAATGCGTAACATCAAAAAAGCGTGGCAAAAGAGCCGTGGTAGGGTTGAATGTGACATCTTTCCAGTCCCCGTCTTTTTCTGAAACTCAACCCAGTATCAATATCACCTGCATTAGCGCACCGGAATAATTCTACCTTACATACTTACCATATCTACTAAGCAACCGGAGTAATCACACTAGGCATACCGACCATTCCCACTAAGCAACCGGAGTAATCACACTAGGCATACCGACCATTCCCACTAAGCAACCGGAGTAATCACACTACGCATACCGACCATCCCCACTAAGCAACCGGAGTAATTATACCTTGCATACGGACAATACTTACTAAACAACCGGAGTAATCACACTAGGCATACCGACCATCCTCACTAAGCAACCGGAGTAAACCTACATGGCAAACTGACCATCATTAACATTCAACACGATCAATCTAACTTCACTTAATGATGATCGGGGTGAGCATTTGGAGCAATCTAACCCAGAAAACGATATTTAGACGCTTAAATATCGTTTGCGATTCTTTTGTAAAAAATTGCGAAGCGCTTGCGAAGATTGTTGCGGGATTGTTTCATCTTGCGGTATGAAATGGCGACTGCACCCAATCAAACATTTTGGTGCCTCTGAATCAGGCCATTCCTTCTGACCAATAAAAAAACAAAAGTAAACAGATGAAATACAACCAGGTCACTATTAAAGATATTGCCCGCGAATTGGGCATCTCTCCTTCCACCGTATCGCGCGCGCTAAAAGATCATCCGGATATTAGCGTTGCCACCAAAAAAGCGGTAAACGAACTGGCTGAAAAGCTGAATTACCAACCCAACATTGTTGCGTTGAGTCTGCGACAAAGTAAAACCAATACTATTGGTGTCATCATCCCTGAATTGGTTCACTTCTTTTTCTCTACGGTTATCAGCGGAATTGAAGATGTTGCCTATAGTGCGGGTTATAATGTGATCATCACCCAATCAAACGAATCACTTCAGCGTGAGAAAATTGACATCAAAGCACTTTTCAATAGTCGTGTTGATGGAATGCTGATTTCGCTTTCACGCGAAACCAATACGTTTGATCACATTGATGGCATCCTCGCCAAAGGTGTTCCGATTGTATTCTTTGATCGTGTTTATGAAAACCAAAACTCCAGCATGGTAATCGTAGACGATTTAAGCGGAGCAAAAGAAGCAACACAACACCTTATCGATCAGGGATGCAAACGTATTGCTCACTTAGAAGGGCCTCCAAACTTAGGTATTACCCAACAACGTTTACAGGGATACCTCGAAGCGTTGAAAGAAAATAATATTGCCGTAAACAAAGACTTGATTGTGTCGTGCCCACTCGGAACAATTGAAGAGGGTAAAATGGCGACTGAACAGCTTTTGAAAATGGCACAACCTCCTGATGCTATTTTCTCTACAAACGACCCTGCTGCCATGGGTGCAATGCAAGCGATTAAGGAAGCCAAGCTTAACATTCCGAAAGACATTGCAGTAGTAGGATTTAGTAACTGGTTCTTCAGCGCATTGCTTGAGCCACCATTGACTTCTGTTGATCAGCCTGGATTTGAAATGGGTCAGGAAGCCGCCAAGCTTTTGATTCGTCAAATCGAGTTTAAGTCGAAGGACAATGAAGATCCGGCACCTGAAGTAAAAATTCTGAAGACCCGCCTTATTGTAAGAGACTCTTCACTCAAGAAGGGTAAGAAGAAATAGAAATAGTGAATAGTCTTCAGTCCATAGTCAATAGTAGGAAGTAGACGCTTTAAAATTCTACCCTCTACTATTGACTATGGACTATCAACCATGGACTATCGTGTTACCGCAATCGATTTCTGATTTTTGTCTTCCATTCCCGTTGGAATCCGTTTGTTAATTAGCTTTACTTACAATGTTAATCTAACGTAAAGGAATGGCCTCGTCAAACGCATCGCTAAGTCAAAGTCTTGGAAATCTGAAAGAATGGAAGAAGGAGACGTTTGGTATCTCCGGAGAAACCACGCATGAGAAATTCCGCATCGTAGTGTATAATGAGTCCATCATTCGGATCAATCTTATTCGATCCGATTCGTTCGAAGACTTCTCTTATGCTGTCGTAGCAAAACCGGATGGCGGAAACTTCAATGTCGTTGAGAATGAAACATTTCTTGAAATTCAAACTTCAAAAACCATTCTGACGATTCAGAAAGATCCGATGCGCTTTCGCTTTGCAACCTTGGATAATAAAACGATTAACGAAGATGATGCTGCCTTCGGCACAAGCTGGAATGGCGAACAAGTAACAACGTATAAAAAACTTCAGGAAGGCGAACGCTTCATTGGCCTGGGTGAAAAAACCGGTGGACTGGATCGCAAAGGCAATGGCTACCAAAACTGGGCAACCGATAGCTTCGCATACTCAACGGGGCAAGATCCGCTTTACAGTTCAATGCCCTTTTATATTGGTCTTCACAACGGCCTCTCCTATGGTATCTTCTTCGACAATACCCATAAATCATTTTTCAATTTCGGAGCTTCGAACAATCGCTTTTCCAGTTTTGCTGCTGATCAGGGTGAAATGAATTACTATTTCTTTCACGATAGTTCTGTGGCGAAAATCATTCAACACTATACGCATCTAACCGGTAGGATGGAAATGCCTCCGTTGTGGAGCATTGGTTATCAGCAGTGCCGCTATAGTTATTATCCCGATAAGGAGGTATTGACATTGGCACAGACCTTCCGTGATAAAGATATTCCATCGGATGTGATTGTGTTTGACATTCACTACATGGAGCAGTATAAAATCTTTACCTGGAGTAAAAAAGATTTTCTTGATCCGAAAGGCTTGTTAGACAAGCTGAAGGCCATGGGCTTTCACGTTGTCGTGATGTGTGATCCTGGAATAAAGGAAGAGAAAGGATATAAGGCATACGAAGAAGGTGTAAAAGAAGATGTCTTCATTAAATACCCGGACGGAACCAACTACTCCGGGCAAGTATGGCCAGGGTGGTGTCATTTCCCTGATTTCACCAATCCGAAAACTAGAACATGGTGGCAAGAACAGTTTAAAGAATACGTTGCGCTCGGTGTAGAAGGCTACTGGAACGATATGAATGAGATTGCTACCTGGGGACAAATGTTGCCGGAAAACATTGAAATGGATTTTGACGGCAACAAAGCCACCATGCGCAAAGCAAGAAATATATATGGATTTCAAATGGCCCGCAGCACGTACGAAGGAACGAAAGAACTCCTGAAGGGCAAACGTCCATTTAACTTAACGCGATCTGGTTTCTCTGGTGTGCAACGCTATGCTGCTGTATGGACGGGAGACAACGTAGCGTATGATGATCACATGATGTTAGGTGTTCGCATGGTAAACAGCATGGGCTTAACAGGCATTGCTTTCGCGGGATATGATGTCGGTGGATTTGTTGGTAATGCTGATATTAATCTTTTTACACGATGGATTTCAATCGGTTCGCTTTCTCCTTTTTTCCGTGGGCACTCGATGATTAACAGTCGCGATTCAGAACCTTGGTCGTACGGTGAAGAAGCCGAACAGATTTCTCGTAATTACATTAAATTCCGATATCAACTTCTTCCGTATATATATTCTTTGTTCTATGAGGCAAGTTTAAACGGAATGCCTGTGCAACGTTCACTTGCGATTGATTACACACACGATCCGAAAATTTATGACGGACAGTTTTTTAATCAATACTTACTGGGCCCATCCATTTTAGTTGCGCCTGTAGAAAGTAATAAAGAATTTGTGAAGGTATATTTCCCGGAAGGCGATTGGTATTACCTCTATACCGGAAAGAAATATGCAGGCAATACAGAAGTCATTCTGGAATGTCCTTTAAATAAGCTTCCTGTATTTGTAAAAGCCGGAGCAATTCTACCGATGCAACCCTCCAAATCAAATACAAAAGAAATTACTACGACAACTATTCTTCATCTATATGTAGGAGGTAATTCTTCCTTTACACACTATGAAGACGATGGTTCAACGTTCGATTATCAAAACGGAAATTTTGCGAAGCGATTAATCGAAAACAAAAGCAGTGAGGGCAAAGTTGTTTTGTCGGCTGTGGATGGATCATACACTTCACCTGCTAAGAAATTAAAAATCGTGCTTCACGGGTTGGATGAACATACAGAATATGTGACTATCAACGGACATGGCTTGACACTCTCCAGAGAGATGAATCAATTCTTTGCTGCGATGGAGAAATACGATCCATTCTCTGATCCTGATCGTGCACCGCAAGAGCCTGTTCATGTGGTTGAAGTAGATTATTCATCGCAAGAAATAACATTAACCTGGTAAAGGTTCAAGGAGGTAGTAATTGATTTTCACAACGTCTTTTTTTTGCATTACTTTAGTGAAAGAACATACCGTACCAAAAGCGAGTAGGTCTATACCTTGCTTGCCTTTACAACCAACGACTGACAATACACTATGAGCACAACTGCATTGGGCACGAAACCAAGAATGAGTTTCTGGCAGATTTGGAATATGAGTTTTGGGTTCTTTGGAATTCAGTTTGGGTTTGAATTACAGAACTCAAACGTTAGTCGGATTTTTGAAACCCTCGGTGCCAACAAGGATGAGATTCCAATTCTCTGGATTGCTGCACCACTCACAGGTTTATTGGTTCAACCAATAATAGGGTATTTAAGTGATCGCACTTGGCATCCCTACTGGGGCAGACGAAGACCCTTCTTTTTTATAGGAGCAATATTAGCAACCATAGCGTTAGTGATAATGCCGAATTCACCATCGCTCTGGATTGCTGGAGGAATGCTCTGGATACTGGATGCATCCATTAATATTTCAATGGAACCCTTCCGGGCTTTTGTTGGTGATAAACTCACTTCTGAACAAAGAACCGCAGGATTCGCCATGCAAAGTTTTTTCATTGGTACGGGGTCAGTGATCGCTGCTCTATTGCCGTGGGTTTTTAAAAATTGGTTTGACATGAGCAATACTGCTGATACTGGAGTTATCTCTGATTCAGTAAAATGGTCATTCTATTTGGGCGCGTTCGCCTTCCTCGCTGCAGTAATGTATACTGTTTTCACAACAAAAGAATTTCCTCCTGAAAGTATTGAAAAGTTAAAGGAAGAAAATAAAAAGGCGAGCTTTTTAAGCGGACTAAAGGAGTCTTTCGAAGGGATTTTTAATATGCCAAAAGCCATGCGGCAATTAGCCTTGGTTCAGTTTTTTACTTGGTTCGCTTTATTCTCCATGTGGATCTATTCAACCAACGCTATTACCAGTAATATCTATGACATGAAAGCCTCCAAGGAACTTTATGACGCGCTGCGATCAGATGTTCTTGGAAGCAATGAGGGAGAAAATAATTCATTAAAGAAAGATATTGCGGAAATAGATCGATTTCAGAAAGATGAAAAAAATGTAATACTAACGATTAACCTTGCGAATCACTTCCTGGAAAAGAAAGATATTGCCAAAGCAGATCAGGAAGAACTTAAAAAGGTTCAGCAACAATATAATGATGGTGCTGATTGGTTAGGGGTATGTTCATCTGTTCGAAATGGTGTAGCTGCAATCTTCGCATTTATTATTCCAATGATAGCGATGAGAGTCGGAAGAAAAAAGACACATATGATTTGTCTCGTAACGGGTGGTATTGGTCTTATTTCATTAAATCTCATTAATGAACCATGGATGATCGCAGTTTCAATGGGCTTAGTAGGCATAGCGTGGGCCAGCATCTTGTCGATGCCGTATGCGATATTATCCGGATCCTTGCCGGCAAATAAAATGGGATATTTTATGGGTGTCTTCAATTTCTTCATTGTTATACCTCAGATTGTAGCAGCCACAATTTTGGGTTTCTTAACAATCCATGTCTTCGAAGGAAATACGATGTTGACATTAGTTTTAGGAGGAGGGTTTATGGTTCTTGCCGGGTTCCTTTCTCTTCGTGTTGAGGATAAAGATTAATCTCTGTCAATGAAAAGAATCATTTTCCTTGTACTTGCTATACACATCTCTGCATTTTCGCAAGCTCAGATTTATTCGTCATTCCAAAAACAAATCGAAAGACTCTACTCCTCTTCATCAACAGAAGTGGAAAAAGTCTGGCAGGAACTTTCAGATCAACATCAGATTCCGCTTATTGATAAAGACTCCGTTGCATTTCTCTATCGTGGAGAAGTCAAAACGGTTTCGTGGATGGGTGACTTCAACGGGTGGGGCTATGATAAGAAATTCAAAAATGCAGGTACCAAGATTCCTAACACCAATATCTGGATATTAAAAACATCTTTCCCTGAAGATGCCCGCCTTGATTATAAAATCGTAATTGATGAAACCAATTGGATTCTTGATCCATCCAATCCCCATCAACAATGGTCGGGTGTTGGTGGCGGAAGTCCCAATTCAGAATTACGTATGCCACGATGGAAGGAGGACCCAATAAGTCAGCCCATGGATGCTATCTTTCATGGTCGTGTTGAAAAAGATATTTTAATCAACAGCAAAGAACTCGGTTATCAAATCAGTTATAGTGTTTACCTGCCCGCCAATTATAAAGCTAAATCATCAGAAGTTTATCCCATCATGTATGTAACCGATGGTTATGAATACATGCACGAACGCATGGGCAATATGATTACCATATTGGATAACCTTATACATCTAAAAAAAACCAAACCCATCATTGCTGTATTTATTGATCAACGGGAGCCTGTGAATCGCTCCAACAATAGAAGAATGATTGAGCTGGCGATGAATGAACACTACCTTAATTTTGTTGTGAATGAACTGATTCCAAAAGTGGAGTCGCAGTATTCCATCAGTACAAATCCAAAAGATCGGGCTATTCTTGGAACTTCTATGGGTGGCTTAACAGCAGCTTACTTTTCATTTTCAAAACCCGATATTTTTGGACTGGCAGGTATTCAGTCACCCGCATTTTGGTTCCGCCCGGAAATCTATTCGTATTGCGACAATCCGAATAAGCCGCCTGTAAAAACATTCATGACTTCAGGCCAAATTAATGATACGGAAGAAGGCGCTAGTAAAATGAAATCAATACTGGATAAGAATACCTGCACCTATGAATACAAGGAAGTAAACCAGGGTCATTCCTGGGGAAACTGGCGCGATTTAATTGATGACATGCTGATTTACTTTTTCCCCGCGAACTGATTAACTTTCGGGCATCAATTTTGATTTTACCCATACTATAAGTCAACACCTATGATAATTAAACGTTTACCTATTCTCCTTCTGATCATCCTGGCCGCTTGTAGTTCAGGCAAAAAAGCGTACGAACACGGTGATTATTATGGTGCTGTCATTCAAGCTGCAGCGCGATTACGGCAAAAACCAGATCACGAAAAATCTGCGGAGGCGTTGCGAAATGCCTATCCTCTGGCGGTGTCGGCTTTGGAAGATCAGGCAAAAAATGAAATTGCTTCCAACTCGCCTTATAAATGGAAAAATGCAATTCAATCTTACGATCAGATTAATCGGCTGTATGAGGAAATGAAATCATGTCCTGGCTGCATGCGGGTGATCAAGAATCCGGTGAACTATTATGCTGAGATTAGTCCTCTTAAAGAGAAAGCTGCCGAAGAAAGTTATAATGCTGGCATTGAAAACCTAATGAAAGGCAACCGGATAGAAGCCCGTAAAGCTTACTTCAATTTTGTTGATGCGCAGAGTTTTTCTCCAGGCTATAAAGATGTTGTGGAGTACTTGAGCAAATCAAAAGACGTAGCCACTTTAAAAGTGATTGTAGAGCAGATTCCAGTTCCCGCACGCTATAATTTAAGCGGTGGATTCTTTCAAGATAAGGTTGAAGAATTCTTACACAGTCAATATACTGATCAGGGCTTCATCAAGTTTTTCACTCCTGAAGAAGCGAATGCTGTTAACCTCCCAAACCCAGATCAAATTCTGCGCATGCAGTTTGATGATTTCTCTGTAGGTAATTCTGCTTTAAAAGAGAAAGAAGAAACCTTTACACGAGACAGTGTGAAGATTGGCGAAACAAAAGTAAGCGGCAAAGTCACACCCGTTTACGGTACTGTAAAAGCAAAACTAACTACTTATAGAAAAGAAATTATCTCAAGAGGTTTGTTGAGTATGGTTGCTGTAGACGCAAAGACGAATGGCATATTGGCCACGCGAAAATTTACAGGAGAATATGTTTGGGTAAGTCAGTGGGGAAGATTTAATGGTGATGAGCGGGCACTCAATAGCCAACAATTAGCACTCTGCAATTTACGTGAGCTTCAACCTCCACAACAACAGGATTTGTTTCTGGAATTTACCAAACCGATTTACAATCAACTGATCCCGGCCATTAAAGGATTTTACCAAAACTACTAGAGACTTAGGGGTTAATGTCTAAAGGTTAATCGTATTAGTCATTTTAAAAGTATTTGAAGGTATTGCAGCTGAGTTAAAAGCTTTGCAATACCTTCTTTTGTTTGGTAGCTGACAAATCGATAGATCTGTTTAAACCATTTTGTGCGTAAGTAGGTTAAAGAGGTACAAAAGTTTTGAATGAGAGCCAATCCAAATTCAATTCCGGCACGTCAACGCATACATGTAACACTCTAAACGCAGTCATTCAAATGAAAAACATAATTCCCTTCGCGGTACTTCTTTTAGTTGCAGGTACATCCTGCGGGCAAAAAAAAAGTGAGCCGGTCAAGACAGCAGCAGTAAATACTAAACAACTCAATATGGAAGGTCTTCAATTAGCAACATTCGGGTCAGGATGTTTTTGGTGTACAGAAGCAGTATTTCAACAAGTGGATGGAGTTGAAAAAGTAGAATCAGGTTACGCTGGCGGACAAGTTAAAAATCCGACCTATAAAGAAGTATGCTCCGGACAAACGGGACATGCAGAGGTGATTCAACTTACCTATGATCCAAAAAAAGTATCCTATGATGAGTTATTAGAAATTTTTTGGCAGACGCATGATCCTACCACATTAAACCGTCAGGGTGCTGATGAGGGAACTCAGTATCGTTCTGTTGTATTCTATCACACGCCTGAGCAAAAACAATTGGCCGAAGGGTACAAAAAGAAACTCGGTGCTGAAAAAATATACAGTCAACCGATCGTAACTGAAATTACTGCGGCATCAACGTTTTATAAAGCAGAAGATTATCATCAGAACTACTTTAATTTAAACGGCAACGCTCCTTATTGCTCGTATGTGATTCAGCCCAAGCTGGATAAGTTTAAAAAAGTATTCAAAGACAAGCTGAAAAAATAACAGTTAACTTTTTTCTAAAATATCTGAAACCTGCAAAAGCATTGAACCGTTAATGCTACCAGAGTAGAGTAATTCTTCTCATAGGTTTAGGTTTAGGTAACAAAAAAGCCCAGAGACGCTGGGCTTTTTTGCTTTTATATACTTTCCTGTTTGAGTTTATTTCAACTCGTACGTAATCTCCATTACTTTAATCACCTCACCCGAGCGGCTCTTGATCGGAGAGAAACTAGATCGGACATTAATCGTTTCGCCTTTGCGATTTATTCTTTTAAACGTTCCCTTCTTTGGATAACCCATAGAAAGATCTTTCCAGAACTGACGATACTCTTCACCACCCTTCTCATCCTTGGCTACAAAAATGCGATGATGTTCACCAATAACTTCATCTTGTGTGTATCCAAACATATCGAGGAAGTTTGCATTTACCTTTGATACAGATCCGTCAACACTATAATCAGCAACAGAAAGCGATCCGTGAATTGCAGAAAGTGTGCTCTCTGTTTCGGATTGACTGCGGTTCATTTCTTCTTGCGTAGCCTGAAGCTCTTCCATGTTCTGGCGCATCTCTTCTTCCTGCGCACGCATTTGTTCAGTCATCTGCTGAGACTCTTCCAACAAGCGCTGGGTACGTGCATTAACCTTTACCGATGAAATGGTAGAAGCAATACTTTCTGCAATCTTCTGTACAAATTCTATTTCAAAATCCTTGAAGAGACTAAACGAAGCAATCTCCACTACACCAAAAATTTCATCATTCACTTTTAGTGGAACAATCAGCACAGAGGTTGGATTGGCATCCCCTAAACCAGAAGTAATCTTAATATAATTCTGTGGAACTTCAGTTAAATAAACCGTATCTCCTTCTTGCCATGCTTGTCCTGCCAGGCCTTCGCCAACATGAAGTTTATGGTTGAGGAATTTCTTCTTATCCCAGGCATAGCATGACTTCATAGACATCGTTGGTTCTTCACCCGCCTCCGCCTCATCAACTATATACAATCCGCCCTGATTTGCTTTGAGGTATTTTACCAGGTTGGCAATAATTTCATCGGAGAGTTTTACAATGTCGTTTGTATTGGTGCGCAATATTTCACCAAACGTTGCCAAGCCTTCTGTTGCCCAATTACGTTTCTTATCATCCTCTGCAACCTTCGAAAGGTTATCGCGCATGTTGATCAAGGCATTACCCAATACATCATGTTCGCTCAAGGGTTTGAAGTTGGATTGATAATTTCCGCTTCCGATATTTTCTGCAAATGTAGTAGTCCCCCTTAAGCCCGTTACGAGATTATCCATAGCATAAGCCATCTCTCCTATTTCGTCATTGCTAAACTTGGCTTGTTTTTCTTCCACCAATTCTCCTTTGCCAAGTTTCACAACGATGTTCTTTAAGAAGTTAACAGGTTGTGTTATTGAACGCATCAGGAAGATCGCACTACCCAATGCGATTAGAACAATTAAGATTCCTAACGCAATGGTGAAATTCTTGAGGCTGGCAATTGAATCAATTACCTCCTTGTCAGACTTGGCTGTTACCTCATTCTGCTCATTCGATATTTTATCGAGAAGCTCGATAAGTTCTGTTGTTCGAGGTATTATTTTACTACTAATGGCGTCTTCTGCCAATAGCTTTACCATACCATCTTCATAACTTTCAAAAGATTGAAGTGTACCTTGAATTTCATCCTTTTGAATTTTTATCAAAGAATCGAACTTCAAAAAAACGGTATTCATCAACATGCGCTGGCTATCGCTTTCCCATGTGTTCATGAGTTTTTTGATCTCGTCCTCCAGCTCAGGGTACTTATTGTTTTGCAAGCTGACCAGCGCCTTCTTATCTTCTTCGTTTGTAGATAAGTAAACCCAATTGGTAACGAGCATTTTAGATCGGGTGACCAACAACACAAATTCACGGATGGCTTCTTGTGATGGTCTGTAATTATCGCGTGAGCTCTTCGCTACGTTGTCGATCACATTTCCCTTCCAGAAAATCAAGGAAACAATTCCGACAAAGAGTAAAATAAGAATAAGAAAACTACCGAGTATTTTTGTTCCGATAGTTAAGCGAAGACTAGCCTTCTTTTTTTCCATAGGTTGGTTTTAGATCAAGATTGCCAGACGGCTTAATTCCGAGCTGACTTTCAAGTTTTGTTTATTGATGGTGCCCTGGTTTAATTCAAAAACCAATTTACCATCTTTCACGATAAAATTAATATTACTACCCTTAGCGCCCAAACCCGCTTCTTCGGAAATCACCAAAATAGACTGTGTGCCCACCTTCAACAAGATCTCATCTATCTTCCCTGCCTTAGAAGCGGGCACAAAAAGCATGTTGCATTTACGGATGTCAGCCGGGTTGGAAATTTTGGTAATCTTAATGGGTCTTTCGCCTACTTTCTTGGCTTGCGCCATAGCCTTAAGTTCTTCCAGAATAGGAGAATCACCCAATACCATTATTTCAAAATCGCCCTGATTGTATGCATCCGGCCAAAGAATATAGCGGGTAAAGCTATACATATAGACGGAGTGCAGCTTGTAATTCTGAGAGAAGCTCAGTTGAGCACCGAGCAAAATAATCGAAACCAGTAGAATCTTTTTCATGGGCAGGTAATTATACTGTTTCTTTAAAAAGCAAACAAAAATATCATTCGTCATGTCAAGAAATGTTTAAAATTAGAAGTTTTTCTAACATTAGAGGCTTATGGCAAGAACTTAGCCAGTTTTGTCATGGCCATGACTAGGCAATCTAAACCATCTGAATCCAGTTCGAGTTAAAGATTGGTAGCTAAACTAAACACAAAGCAATGCGAAAGAAAACATGGATCATGATACTATTGACGAGCCTGATTCTACCGGCTTGCTCACAGCATAAACCCACAGAAAAGAGCATTTCTCCAGTAAAGGGTCGTGTAGTTAAAACCGAGGAGGAGTGGAAAAAGCAACTTACCCCCCAGCAGTTCTTTGTTTTGAGAGAGAAAGGAACAGAAAGGTCATTTTCGGGAGAGTATTGGAATAATCACGAGAAGGGTGTCTATGTGTGCGCAGCCTGTCAACTTCCACTATTCAAATCAGAAACAAAATTCGAATCCGGTACCGGATGGCCAAGCTTTTATCAACCATTAAGCGATACATCGGTAGCCGTTAATAGTGATGAGAGTTACGGAATGGTAAGAGACGAAGTAGTCTGTGCCCGTTGTGGAGGACATTTAGGTCATGTTTTTGACGATGGTCCAAAACCAACTGGCTTGCGGTATTGTATGAATTCGGTCTCGCTAAAATTCGAGAAGAAGAACTAGCTAATGCCTTGCCTTTGCACGGGGTTTTTTATTTCTAGTTAAAGAGCTTAACTTTTAAGTCAAACAACTATACTTATGTGTCGACTAATGGCGTATATGGGTTCGCCCATCATCATTGATAAATTATTATATCAGCCTAAAAATTCACTTATTAACCAAAGTGTCAATGCCAAAGAAATAGAAGAACCATTAAATGGAGATGGCTTTGGCATTGGCTGGTATGTGCCCGAAATAAATTACGAGCCCGTTACATTCGTATCGGTTAATCCGGCATGGAGTAATCGAAATTTAAAAAATCTTGCGCCCAAAATCAGTACCGAATGTTTCGTTGCTCATGTTCGGGCTGCCAGTGTTGGTGATGTTTCGGAATCGAATTGCCATCCGTTTAGTTATAAGAATTTGTTGATGATGCACAACGGAGGTGTCGAAAACTTCGGTTTGATCAAACGAAAAATCAGAGAACCATTGAGTGACGAACTTTACAATTGGATAAAAGGTCAAACCGACTCAGAACACATTTTTGCTTACCTGTTAAATGAATTGTTTACGCATCATAAAACAGTAAGTGAAGAAGCTGTCATTGATGCATTCGAACGCACCTTCACTGCTTTGAAAAAAATGATGGATGAATGTGGTGTGAAAGAAGAAGCCTATCTTAATATGATGGTGACAAACGGATTGTTTTTCGTAGGTACGCGCTACGTTACCAATCCGAAAGAAGAGCCACTTACGCTTTATCATTCTGAAGGCAGCCGGTTTGTTGTAGAAGATGGCGTCACTCAATTGGTTGCTCCTGAAGATGATGACAATGCTGTATTGGTTGTTTCTGAAAAACTAACAGATGACAAAGACTGGACACTCATACCCAAAAATCATTTTGTTATTGTTGATAAGGGGCTTAACGTTAAGGTAAGGCCAATCAAAGCTTAATTTTTTATATAACAGGACAGAGGCCTACGCCCAATATTGATTTAATCGTTAGTTTCACGCAAAAAATAATAGCGTGCAATACGATGTCATTATTGTTGGAGGCGGAGCGGTAGGACTTGCCACAGCCCTTCAACTTACGAATCAAAATCCATCCCTCAAGGTTGTTCTTCTTGAGAAAGAATCGGTAGTAGCTAATCACCAAACGGGGAATAACAGTAACGTTATTCACTCTGGTGTTTATTATAAACCAGGAAGTTTAAAAGCAACCAATTGTATTCGTGGTTATACATTGTTAATTGACTTCTGTAAGAAGCACAATGTTCCCTATAATCTGTGCGGAAAAGTAATCGTTGCAATCGATGAGACAGAGCTACCCTTCTTGAATACAATCCTGGAACGCGGACTTCAAAACGGATTACAAAATCTGAAGAAGCTTACGCAAGCAGAGTTAAAAGAATACGAACCTCATGTCGCTGGAATAGCAGGGGTTCACGTTCCTCAAACGGGTATAGTCGACTATCGTGTAGTAGCAGAAAAATATGCTGAAGTATTTCAAAAGCAAGGTGGAGAAATCAAGTTAAATGAAAAGGTACTCGATGTTCAACTCGACAATGATAAGGTAGTAGTTGTTACACAAAAATCAAGTTACACCGGCAAGCTCATGGTGAACTGTGCTGGCTTGTATTCGGATAAAATTGCAGCGCTTACCCGAAAAGATTTGAATGTTAAAATCATTCCTTTCCGTGGTGAGTATTATAAGTTGAAAAAAGAAAAAGAATATTTAGTCAAGACTTTGATCTACCCGGTACCCGATCCGAATTTTCCATTTCTGGGAGTTCATTTTACCACAATGGTAGGCGGAGGAGTTGAGTGTGGGCCGAATGCGGTTCTTGCCTTTAAGCGCGAAGGCTATAAAAAATCAGATATCAATCTGGCCGAACTAGGGGAATCATTGGCGTGGCCAGGCTTCAGAAAAGTAGCTTCTAAATACTGGAGAACTGGTATGGGTGAAATGTATAGATCCTTCTCTAAAGCTGCCTTTACAAAGGCACTCCAAAAGCTAATGCCTGAAATCCGTGAGGAAGACTTGATAGAAGGCGGTGCTGGAGTTCGGGCTCAGGCATGTGACCGTGAGGGTGGTTTGGTGGATGATTTTATGATTTTGGAAGATAAGCTGGTCATTAATGTATGCAATGCTCCTTCTCCAGCCGCTACCTCATCACTTTCGATCGGAGAAACCGTTGCAAATCTGGCCATGAAGCGGTTTTAAGTGGATTTGAAGCCACTTTTTAAGACCTCAGCCATAGGATTTTGAAAGACTTCTAAATCGCATATTGCGCGTAAGGGCATTTTTTATACCTTTGCCCCCTCAAAAACTAAAAACAAACATGAACAATTACGAGACGGTATTCATTCTTAATCCCGTTTTGTCTGAAGAACAGGCAAAGGATACTGTCGAAAAATTCGTGAAGGTTTTGAAGAAAGCAAACGCTACTGTAGTGAATACAGAGCAGTGGGGCTTAAAAAAGATGGCATATGCTATCCAGAAAAAATCCACAGGCTTCTTTAACCTGATTGAATTTACGGCAGATTCTACGGTTGTAGCAACACTCGAAACCGAGTACAGACGAGACGAATCCATCATGCGCTTTTTAACAACAGTGCTTGACAAACACGCGGTGATCTACAACGAACGTAGACGCAAGGGCGAGTTTAACAAAGGTCCTAAGAAACAAATTAGAAAAGCGGAGGAGCGCGCATAGTTATGACATTAATGAACGAACCTGTAAAGCGCGCTGAGGTTAAACCTAAGTATTGTCGCTTCAAGAAAAACGGTATCAAGTATATCGATTATAAGGATCCTGACTTCCTTTTGAAGTTTATCAACGAGCAAGGTAAAATTTTACCTCGCAGATTAACCGGCACTAGCCTGAAGTTCCAGAAGAAGGTGGCACAAGCTGTAAAGCGTGCGCGTCACATTGCTCTGCTTCCGTATGTTAGTGATGGATTAAAGTAATCGTTAAACTTTTAAAGAACTACGAACATGGAAGTAATATTAAAACAAGACGTTGATGGTCTTGGCTATAAGAACGACACCGTTAAGGTAAAAGCAGGATACGGTAACAACTACCTGATTCCACAAGGCTTTGCGCTTATTGCTAATGATTCAAACAAAAGATTGATTGCTGAAAACATCCGCCAGGCTGCCCACAAGGCCGCTAAATTAAAGCAGGATGCAGAAGCTCTCGCAGCAAAAATTGGCGAGCTTACTATTGAAATCGGAACGAAAGCCGGTGAAAGCGGAAAAATCTTCGGTGCTGTTACAGCGCTTCAGATTGCTGACGTATTAAAGGCGAAAGGCTTTGATATCGACCGTAAGAAAGTTCACTTGAAAGAAATCCCGAAGCAAGTAGGTACCTACTCTGCTACCCTTGATCTTCACAAAGAAATCAAGCACGAGATTAAAGTATCCGTTGTGGCTGAATAACATTCTCCACTTCTAGCATAAAGCCACCTGATTCATTTCAGGTGGCTTTTTTTATTTCCGACCTTCTCATTATCACTCGTTTGCGTAAATAAATATTGCATAATTTATTCATTATGAATCTATAGCATGGTATTTTGGATTTTTTCCAAATAAAATTATGACGTCAGACCTGTTTGCCAATTATCCGATAAGTCCTTCCATCTGGGATGAAATGTATAATTCAGAGCACATTCGGCCACAATATCAGGATGTCTATAATTTCCTTCTCAACATTCCAGGCGATGATCTCAGTAAGAAAGAAGAATTAGCAAAGCGTCTTTTCATGAGCCAGGGAATTACTTTCACAGTATACTCCAGTGGCGAGGGTGTAGAGAAGATTTTTCCTTTTGATATTATACCCCGCATAATCACCGCCTCTGAATGGGATTTTATCGAACGTGGAATAACGCAACGGCTCAAGGCCCTAAATCTTTTTCTAAAAGACGTTTACAATCAGCAATTCATCTTAAAAGATGGAATTGTACCAAGCGATTTGATTTACTCGTGTCCTCATTTCTTACGTGAGATGCAAGGTGTTCATGTTCCCCATGATATTTATGTTCACATTGCCGGCATTGATTTGATTCGCGATTCGGACGGAACGTTTTATGTATTGGAAGATAATTTAAGAACACCTTCCGGAGTTTCATACATGATTGAGAATCGTGAAATCACAAAACGAATTTTCCCGGATCTCATTCCTCAAAATAAAGTCCGCCCGGTTACGCAATATCCAAGCATTCTCTACAAAAATCTAAAGGCTTTATCACCGCGGCAAACCAGTTCACCCAACATTGTATTACTTACCCCTGGTATCTATAACTCCGCTTATTTTGAACACACTACGCTTGCGCGATTGATGGGTATTGAATTAGTAGAGAGTCGTGACCTAGTGATTGAAAACCACCGTGTATACATGAAAACAACGGGAGGTTTGGAACAAGTGGATGTAATCTATCGAAGAGTTGATGACGAATACTTAGATCCATTGGTTTTTAATCCTGAAAGTGTGCTGGGGGTTTCAGGAATTTTATCAGCTTATCGAAAAGGAAATGTAGCCATTGTAAATTCAATAGGTAATGGCGTGGCGGATGACAAAGCTGTATATGTCTACGTGCCTGAGATGATTCGCTACTATCTCAATGAAGAACCTATTCTAAAAAATGTTCCTACCTATCAATTGGAAAGACCCGATGAACGCGATCATGTTTTGAAGAACATCAATAAAATGGTGGTAAAAAAAACAAATGAATCAGGGGGATATGGAATGTTGATGGGACATGCTTCGTCCGAGAAAGAAATTGAAGATTATAAAAAAGAAATCTTAAAGGACCCGCGCAATTTCATCGCTCAACCTACTATTAGTTTATCTACAACACCTTGCTATATCAACGGAAAAGTTCAACCCAGACGCATCGACCTAAGGCCCTTTGCATTATGCGGACCTTCCGGAATTGAAATCGTACCGGGTGGTTTGACACGTGTGGCGTTGAAAGAAGGATCACTTGTAGTAAACTCATCGCAAGGTGGTGGAAGTAAAGACACATGGGTATTATCCGTTTAATCATCAACATAAATGACTAAGACATGCTGAGCCGCGTTGCTGATTCGCTTTACTGGATGGCGCGCTACATGGAGCGAACCGATAGCATTTTAAGAATGCTGAAAACCAACTATGCCTCTTCGCAAGACAATCAGGACGAGTTCACCTGGCGACCCGTGCTGGAGATTTTTGGCAGCTTCGAAGATGAAGAGGAAGAAAGTATAACGAAGATTGAAAACAGTGGCCGACAAGTTTTGCATTACATGGTATTGGACCGTGAAAATCCAAACTCGGTTTTTAATATGGTAACACAATCACGCGAAAATGCAAGAGGTGTTCAGGATAATATCACAAAAGAATTGTGGCAAAGCCTAAATGAATTCTACCATGTGGTGCGTGAAGATCGGCTTCAATATGCATTGCAATACGAAGATCCCATAACGGTGCTGGATGGTTTGATCAAACAGTGCATGTTGTATTATGGCGTTGCCGATATTACTATGTTTAGGGGAGAAGGCTTATCGTTCATGAACATTGGCAAATACCTGGAACGCGTGTCCCAATCCGCTGGCGTTCTCGATATTAAATTCAGTGACCTTTCATATGATTTAGATAAAGAAACAGACACTACCTACTGGAAATATTTGTTACAATCCGTTTCAGGATATGCGTTGTATTTAAAAAGCTATCGCTCAGGCTTCGAAGCCCGCAATGTTATC
This sequence comes from Chryseolinea sp., assembly GCA_031412655.1. Taxonomy (GTDB): domain Bacteria; phylum Bacteroidota; class Bacteroidia; order Cytophagales; family Cyclobacteriaceae; genus Chryseolinea. The sequence continues at coordinate 61,660 of JANODK010000162.1, read as the reverse complement.
GATCAGATTCTATTCAATACCGATTTTCCCCGATCCATATTGTATTCATTAAATCATCTTCACAAATACACCGAGCGCTTACGTGCGGAAAAGAATACCGAAGGTTTTTCACAACTTGATTTTCAAATTGGAAAACTTCGCAGCAAGGTTTTATATTCTGATGTTCAAAGTGTCTCTCGAATTGGTTTGCACCACTACCTCACTGAGATTACCACGGATATCTCTGAAATTGGTGTTACGCTTAACAAATACTATTTCGCTTATAGTTAATCCTTTTAATGTATCTCCATGTCGAAATTTAAAATCAGGCACATCACAAAATATACCTACGAAGATACTGTTCGCGACAGCGCTAACCAGATCATGCTCTATCCAATACGCGATAACTATCAGGAAGTATTGAAACATAGTGTCACCCTTTCGGGAAATTCAATCATCCATGTTCATCAGGATTATTTTGGCAACGAAGTAGGAACGTTTACGCAAGCCCAACCCCATCACGAATTGATTATTGATTCGCTGTTAATGGTGAACACATCACCTAGAGAGATGCCGAAAGACGATCGCTCCCACAGAGAGCAATGGCAAGAACTCGAAAACATTAAATATCAACTCCACATTATTGATTTTATAAAAGTGGAGCGTTTTGAAGCACAAAATGAAGTAGAACAGTTGGTCGAAGCACAGCGCTCCACCGTTAGCACACCTCTACAATCCGCTCGTGAGTTTTGCAATTACATCTATCAGAATTTCAAATACAAAAAAGGAATCACTACTGTTGAATCCACTTTGGATGAAGTGTGGAAACTAAAATCAGGAGTGTGCCAGGATTTCGCACATGTGTTGTTAGTGATGCTCCGAATGTTGAAAATACCGGCACGATATGTAAGTGGTTACATCTGCCCGAACAAAGATGGAATGCGCGGTGCAGGAGCAACGCATGCGTGGGTTGAGGCCTATATACCTTTTTATGGCTGGGTCGGGTTAGATCCCACCAATAATATTTTGGTGAACGATGCCCACGTGCGTCTAGCTGTTGGAAAAAGTTTTTCTGATTGTTCACCCGTAAAAGGTACCTATCGCGGAACATCGAATCACACCTTAGAAGTTGCCGTTGCCGTTTCGTATGAAGACGGTTATCACACCGATGACAAAAATGAAGTGATCGAACCAATTGAAATTAGTTCGGTAACGAAGAACTCATTTCGCAGACATCAGGAAATGCAAATGCAGCAGTAGTAAAAGATCGTTACTTACTTCTTTTTGATTTTGCTTCTCGTATTAATGTAAGTTCAGCGTTCGTTTTGTTAATGTACGTGTAATTGCCCTTACCCAGATCGGAGAGCTTTTTCAGGTTTTGAGAAGCATTGTTTTGCTTTCCAAAATTAAAGACAGTCAGAAAAATATCTTCTTTTGAAAACCTCTCAATAGATTCACGAATCTCGTCACTCACGGGAAATTCACCGTCTGTTGCCAGAATGATTCTGTTGTTTCCTCCGCGAAGGTAATTTTCATCTGCTACCTTATACGCCAACTTCAATCCGGCATTGCCATCTGTTTTACCAGAAGAAGTTAATCCATTGATTACCTTTCTTATTCTCTCTTCATCTTTAAAAGAGGTTGGTGAAAGCAACACTTTCGCTTTTCCGGAATACACCACAATCGAAACTTTATCTTCTTGACGCATCATTGAAAGCATGTTCAACACGGATTGTTTTAAAAGTGGAAGTTTCTCTGGCACGTTCATAGAGCCGGATACATCGAGCAACAAGACCATGTTATTGATTGCATATCCTTCCATGCTGCGCAAATTTTCGCCTGGCTCGCCTACATATATTGTGTCGCGCTTTTCAATGTATACTGTGTCATGAACAATGCTGGTGCTGGTTGTTGAAGTAGCTTTACTCGTTACGGGTGCTGTTGGTGGATTTTCCTTCACAGCCGGCTTTGTTGTTATGGTTACTGGAACTACTACGGTATTTGGTTCCGTCCTCGTTTCTTTCTTCTTCGGATACTGAACATCAAAAAATTCGGGTTGCTTCACAGTCATTAACACAAATACATCTTTCGATAACGAACTGAATTTATTTAAGTCGTCTACAATATCATTGTAGTGATAAACCAATTCATGATACGGATGACTGTAAACCGATTGGTTTGACGTTGAACTAAGCGGTTTTAGCTTAACCAGTTTTTCACTAAGAGATTTAGAAGTTTCCGGAAGGTCTTCATAGGGAGTGTACGGACAAAGACCGTTATTGCGTCCAATCTTTTCAATGCCTTTCATATTTGTATATTCATTGGCGATGACATCTCGCAGCAATTGGTCGATTGTTGTCGTAGAAATATTCCCAGGTCCATTGCCTTTATAAAATGTCTTTGCCTGAAAAAGTGCAGTGTGATCTGCATCAACAAGTTTCTGCAATGCCTTACTAGATATGTACCACGAATTTGTTGGAGTGATTGGCGGATATGCATCAAATACTTTTCTCACATCATCATAAAGTTGTTCCTTTCGTTCATCCCAGATATCAAACAGAAGTTTTTGACGCTCCATGATTTCATAAATGTGTTTGAGATTGTCCTTCTCGTACGCCTTTGTAGTTGTTTCCTTTTCAAGTGCGGCACTCAACTGATCCAACTCTTTTAGAATATTCAGAATTACTTCTGTTTGTTCATTCAATGATTTTGATGCTGAAGGCGGTAATGCACTGCTTGCTGAAATGGTTTGTTGAAAAGCTGATAACGGAACCTGATAATCTTTGAAATCATATTGAAGCCCTCCCCTGCCTGCAAACGAAGTCAGGTCTTTATAGTAAGATGCACTTGAATTGAAACTACTTATGGTTGCAGCAAGATTGCGCGTTTGTCGCCAGGTCTCATTTACAAAATCAATGTATTGGTTAAGCGATTGAAATGCATTTTTACCGATACCCGTTTTTTGATTGGCCATCACAATCGCAGTATGAGGGATATCGGTAAATGGTTTTACACTAACCTCCACGACTTTCTCTTGTGTTCTGATTTCAAATAGCGAAACGTATTGAATGGACTTTAGTCCGAAATAATTATCGCCTTGTGCAAAATCAATAAAGGCGTTGTAGTCGGCTACTAAAGCTCCATTAAAATAATTAATCAACGAAAGGTAGACGTCATTGCTATGCTTGTCTGATTTCTTTGCCTCCACATTGTATCCATCTAATCCACTGCGTTTAATGTCAAGTATAGAACTCAGGGCTTCCTTGAGTGAAGGATACATGCTCGATGCCGGATATTTCAATGAAGGATTGTAAGTACTTAATGCTTTTATCTGAGCATCTGAAGCTGAAATATTTTTCTCCAGCTTATCTACAGGCCAGCCCGTATGTACCTCTTCTTTCAAATTGAAAGTCCATGAGTTTAAAAAATCCCGTTCGTCTGAAATGGCTTTGCGCATTACCTTATCCACTTTGTGATAAGGATTACTTTCTAGGTATGCATTCAACTTTCGATAGGAAGATTCCAATTGTGCAGATAGTGCAATTTGTTTTTGCTGATAATCATTCAGCAAAAGCTGAAGCGCTGTGATGATGAATTCTGCTTTCGCGAAATTATCTTGCTTGTAATCTTCAAGCTTATGATAAGTGTCCAACTCTCTGCACTTCTCTTCAATCTTAGAAGCAGCATCACGCAAGGCTTTTAGTTTTTCATTTAATGGTGATGAGTGGGTAACTACTAACGATTTACTTTCCTGAAGAGCATTGTTAAAATAATAATCCTCCATCTGCACCGGACAAACATAGCGTGGATTACTATATCCTTTTCGATGAAGATTTGGATAATAGTCCATTATACTTCGCACAACAGCATTTACCTCCAGAGTAGATTGATTGGCGTATGCCACATAACCATTGAGTGCTTTCTGTTGAGCTGAAGTAACAGTTTGGGCAATGCCGGAGGTGGAAACCAGCAAGAGGGTCAAAAATACGTATCGCATGGACTAAACTTAGGCAAAATCATCCAGATGACGGTTATGTAAACCCTGAAGCAGGCTTTTTAACAAAACGTAACTACCTCAAAAACAGGTGCTTTTGAAAATAAATTGCAAGCAAATGAAAATACTTGTTGTAACATGAACTTTGAAGGTATAATATTGTTGTTATAACAAGTATTATTAAAACAATTAAACCAAAAACACAATGGCAACTTGGAAAATCGACCCCGCACACTCTGAAGTGAAATTCAAAGTAAAACACCTTGTAATCTCTACGGTTTCAGGTCATTTCAATCAGTTCGATGCAACAGCAGAGAGCAACAAAGATGATTTCAGTGATGCTAAGATCTCTTTCGAAGCAGACGTAAATAGTCTTGACACGAAGAATGAACACCGCGATGGACATTTGAAATCACCTGACTTCTTTGATGCAGCAAACCATCCTAAACTAACCTTTGCTTCAACTGCCTTCACAAAGAAATCAGATGAGAAATATGCCTTAACTGGTGACTTAACTCTTCGCGGTGTTACGAAACCCGTAACATTAGATGTTGTTTACAATGGAACTGTAAAAGGTTTTGGTGGTAGCTTCGATGTAGCAGCTTTCGAAATCAATGGAAAAGTTAACCGTCAGGATTTTGACTTGAAGTGGAATGCGCTTACTGAAACTGGTGGCGTAGTGGTGAGTGATGATGTGAAGTTTGAAATTATCGCTGAATTTAAGAAAGCTTAATGTTTAAGTTAATAGTGAATCGTTAATGGTTAATAGGAAATACACTACAACACAGTGGCATTCTATTAACTGTTAACGATTAACTCATAACTTTATCAAAAAGAATTCTTCGCTATTAATTTGAATGGAATGAATCGGGAAGAATTTATCAGGAACACGTTAACCGGTTTGTTTGCTATGAATTCATTAAAAGATTTACGCTCATTTGGTGACACGCTAAAAGAGCAAGAGAAAAAATCACCTTTACTTTTTGTCGGGCATGGTTCGCCCATGAACGGTATAGAAGATAATGAGTTCAGTCAGCGATGGGCTGCTATGGGAAAAGAGATTCCTATACCTACAGCTGTTCTTTGTATTTCTGCTCATTGGTATACTTCAGGCACATTCATCACCGCGATGAATAATCCGAAAACCATTCATGACTTTGGTGGTTTTCCGAAAGCACTTTTTGATGTGCAATACCCAGCGCTAGGAAATCCCGAGCTGGCAAAAGAAGCAGCTTCATTAATTCATTCTACCTCCGTTGGCTTAGATCACGATTGGGGATTGGATCATGGAACATGGTCAGTAGTAAAAAATATGTATCCAAAAGCTGATATACCTGTTCTCCAATTGAGTATTGATTATACAAAGCCACCTGAATTCCATTATGCATTGGCGAAAGAACTTCAGGCACTCAGAAAAAAAGGTGTATTGATTATCGGTAGCGGCAACATGGTACACAACCTGCGGATTATGAATTGGCATCAACCCGAATCGGGTTTTGATTGGGCCGATGAAATGAACGAGACTTTTAAGAAGCTGATTGAAACAGAAAATCACCAACCTTTAATTCAGTATCAAAATTTAGGTGAAGCCGCTAAGCTTTCCATTCCAACACCAGAGCACTACTTACCGCTTCTTTACATTTTAGGAATGAAAGAGAAGAATGAGTCGGTTTCGTTTTTCAATGACAAAACGATGATGGGTTCGATTTCGATGACATCAGTTAAAATCGTTTAAGGTTCAAAGTTCCAAGTTCAAAGTTGAACGTTTCGAGTTATCAAAATCTTTGAAACTCCTCCTACGAACAACCAACAACGAATATCTCCTACAGGAACTTATCCCCTATCTCCTTCCAGTTATTCAATCGATCAAAGTGATCAAAATGGGTATTGTGCGGTGCGGTGTAAATAAACTTATTGCCACCAAACGATTCGAGATTGTAATGCATATCATCAATCATGTAATCACCATGAACTACGGCTTTGCTTCCGCAGAAAACTACTTGCTTCCCGCTAAGGAAGGGGAAATGTTCGGCAAGCCAATCCAGTTTTTCGTTTAAGGATAAAGGAAACGGAATCGCGGCCGAAACAATGAACACTTCATACTTTCTATTCAACTCACGCATTACCTCCTGACAATTTTCATTTACATCCAGTGTACGAAAGAAATTTGGACGATACGGGTATTCCTGAATGATATCATGGTTTGCCGGGAAACCATGACCTTCATCTTTTCCATTGAGTGAATCACGCGTGACACGCAGCCCGAATTCCTTTTCATACATTTTAATAAACTGACCGGTAGCATCGGCCATCACATCATCCATGTCAATTATCAATCGTTTCATGTGCTAAAGTTTTTTATATCAAGGTCACATGGAATGGCCAAAGTCGCTCTCGTTCAAGTTTGTAAAGAATCTGTGTGGCCATTTCATCTTTCCTTTTGCTTATCTTTATCAATTGCCAAAGATGGGACTTTATGAAACTGAAATCAATTCTTCTTTTCATTACATTATTCTTTTCGGTAGAATCTTTTTCGCAGAAGTCATTTCAGCTTGCTTCCCCTAATGGACATATCCTAGTGAATGTCAGTATTGGCGATACGATCTTCTATTCTATTACCGTTAATAAGATTCCTTTGCTTTCCCCTTCTCCGATTGCCTTGTTGACGGCCAATCATAAATCACTGGGAATAAAATCCACCTTCTCTAAACAGCAATCGAAAAACGTAAGGGAAACAATAATTAACCCCGTTCCTCATAAGCGAAAAGAAATTCCGGATCGTTATCAGGAACTTACTCTCCAATTCCGTGAAAACTTTTCCGTCATCTTCCGTGCTTATGATGATGGTGTTGCTTATCGCTTTCAAACTTCTTTCAGTGACTCTTTACAAGTCAATCAAGAAATTGTTTCGTTTCGATTTGTTAAAAACGCCACCACTTATTTTCCTGAAGTACAGAAGCGCGACAATGTAGATGTCTATCACACCAGTTTCGAAGAACCTTATCGCATTTTGGCTCTTGACAAAATACAATCTTCACAACTTGGTTTCACACCGCTGCTCGTTGATGCAGAGAATGTAAAGGCTGTAATCACTGAATCAGATTTAAATGATTACCCTGGAATGTTTCTCAAAGGAAAAAGTAAAAAAGAATTGGTTGGTGAATTTGCGTCCTACCCAGCAACTGAAAAAGTAGAAGGTAACGAATTCAAACAATGGGTAGTTACATCCCGAAAAAATTACATTGCAAAAACTTCAGGCAAGCGTTCTTTCCCATGGCGCGTAATTGCCATTGCTGAAAAAGATGCTGACTTGTTGATGAATGATGTAGTTTATCGTCTTGCAACGCCTGCCGCTCCCATGGATTGGTCATGGATTCGTCCGGGCATTAGTACGGAAGAATGGATTGTTGGAAGTAATCTTTACAATGTTCCTTTCAAAGCAGGCTTCAACACCGAAACCTATAAATACTACATTGATTTTGCGAGTCGCTTTGGCTTGCAATATGTGATGCTCGATGCTGGTTGGTCGGATAATGATGACTTGATGAAGATCACTACAAAACTAAATCTGGAAGAAATTGCAGCATACGCAAAAACAAAAAATATCAGTCTCATTCTCTGGACGCTTGCAATGACGTTGGATCGTCAGCTGGAAGATGCCTTGAATATGTTCAATCGTTTAGGTGTAAAGGTCATCTTAACCGATTTTATGGATCGTGATGATCAGAAGACCATCAACTTTTACAAACGCATTGCAGAGGCTACAGCTAAACATAAAATAATGGTGATGTTTCACGGAGCATTTAAGAATGCTGGCTTCGAACGTACCTACCCGAATGCTATCACACGCGAAGCCATACTCGGATCGGAGTACAATATTTGGAGTGATAAAGCCACTCCGGAACACGATCTTCTTATTCCCTTTATTCGAATGATTGCCGGACCGATGGATTACGAACCCGGGTTCTATCACAATGCGAATCAAAAAACATTTAAGCCCTTGCCCGATGATGTAATGTCGATGGGAACCCGTACGCATCAACTTGCTATGTTTGTTGCGTATGAAAGTCCGATACAAATGTTCTCCGGAAATCCATCGGATGCATGGCCAGAAGTTGCCTACACAACTTACCTTGCATCCTTACCCACAACATGGGATGAGACAATCGTGTTGGATGCGAAACTCGGTGATTACCTATTGCTTGCACGGAGAAAAGATAAAGACTGGTATCTTGTTGCCATGACCGATTGGTCCAGTCGCGATTTGAAAGCTAATCTTTCTTTTTTAGGAGATGGAAAGTTCAGAGCATTTACCTGTGAGGATGGAATCAACGCTGAAAAAAATGCAAGAGATTATTCAATGGGATACCAATTGGTTGACCCAACCACAACATTAACAATTCATCTCGCACCGGGAGGTGGATATGTTGCTAAACTTATAAAGCTCTATGATGGAAGACCTTGATCAAATTATTGTTTTCGCTGAATACAACAGCGCGATTGAGGCCAACATCGTGAAGGGAAAACTCGATGCGTATGATGTAGCGTGTTTCCTGATAGATGAAAATACGAACAACCTCTATCCCGGTAATCCGATTCTATCATTCAATGTAAAACTTCATCTCTTTGCAAAAGATGAAGAGCGAGCCCGACAAATTCTGGACGATCAAACGTACCTTTCTATTGACAACGAGACCACTGTAAAATGTTTACGCTGCCAGTCACCCAGAATTGAGCGCGATTTTCCCAGAGAATACGATCAGAAGTTTTCCTGGTCGCTGAGTGTGTTGTTCTTTGGGGTCTTCTTTCCGGAGAAAAAAATCTATCGTTGCAAGGATTGTGAATTTGAATTCAAAAAAACTTGATCGAGCTATAATTTATTTCAATCTTGAACTTTGATTTATTAACGTACAACTATGCCAGGCAAAACAATTATCGGTGTTATGGGTCCGGGAGAAGGAGCCACTCCGGACGAAAACGAAATGGCCTATGAATTGGGCCAGGCCATTGGCCGCGAAGGATGGATTACCTTAACCGGTGGCCGCAGTTTCGGTATTATGGATGCCGCACTGAAAGGTGCTATAGAAGTTGGCGGGTTGACGATTGGAATATTACCTGGTGATTCTGACAAGAACGCTTCTGAAAATGCGCAGATCAAAATCATTACGAGCATGGGCAGTGGTCGCAATTACATCAGCGTTTTAACGAGTCATGTGTTAGTGGTTCTAGGTATGGCGGCAGGTACGGCTTCTGAAGTTGCTCTTGCTATCAAATCAAATAAGAAAGTTATTCTCCTCAACCAGGATGAAGATACGATTCGGTTCTTTAAGAAAATTGGTTCATATAAAGTGATGGTGGCATCCACGGTGGGGGAAGCTATGAGTCAGATTAAGGATTATTTAATGGTTCATGCTGTGAAGTAATTGATCGTGCGTCTTTGTTATTAGTATTTCATAGGTTGGGGATTGCTTCGTCAGCATGTCCCGCGAAACGCTGGACGCTTCCTCGCAATGACGTGTTTTGATTATTCACAAACTTTCAGTTCGGCAGCATCTGCATCCTTCACATCTCCAAACCAAACAACACCATACTCCTTGTAAATACCCAGGCCGATTGCGTGCCATTTTACCTTGCTCCAACTGTCGAGGTTAATGAGTAAAGGATTGTGGCCCGGGCTTACCTTCCAACCATCCAATCCCTCCTTAGCATTTGCTCCCGATGAACTGTAATAGGCAATTTCATATCCATTACCTGTATAGCCAGTAATCTCCTTTGGCTTAGCCCACATGCACGAGGCTTTCTTATGATCACTGGTGTAGCAGCAGGAAGTCCACTTACCTTTCTTTGACCAGCTGTGGGGATTGCATTTATTATTCACATCAAATACATAGTTATCCGCCAGATCGCGGGCATGGGTTTGGGCAACCTCCATTAATTTTACGGAGATGGGAATCTGCTCTAATCCCTTGCTTTCGCGATATTCCATGATCATGTCATACAGCTTTTTCTCTTCAGAAGTAAGGCAAATGGCTGCCGGTTTGGGCTTTGGGATTGAGGAAGAACTAATTAAAAACAGGATGGGGACTACAAATACGAATGACTTCATTGCTCAAGGGTTTGGAATCTCACGATAAATATCCCTCAGATAACGGATTCAGGGACAAAAATATCTCGATTTCTGACTTGAATTTTCTAATTTTCGCCCTCGAAAAATCGGACTGCGCCAAATCATGCAGTAAACGAGCGAACGTAAAGACAAAAGCACTTAAACACTTCAAGCATGAGCGATCAGAAAATCACCATTAGCAACGGAAAACTAACAGTCCCTGAGAACCCAACCATTCCTTTTATTGAAGGAGACGGAACTGGCGTTGACATTTGGCCAGCATCCAAATTGGTATTCGATAAAGCAGTTGAGAAAGCCTATAACGGCAAACGCAAAATAAATTGGAAAGAAGTATTGGCTGGCGAAAAGGCCTTCAATAAAACTGGCAACTGGATGCCCGAAGAAACTCTAGCAGCTTTCCGCGAATATTTGGTAGGTATAAAAGGTCCATTGACAACTCCTGTTGGTGGGGGCATCCGTTCATTGAATGTAGCGCTTCGTCAGGATCTTGATCTGTATGCTTGCGTTCGCCCGGTAAGATGGTTCAAAGGTGTTCCGTCACCAGTGAAAGAACCTCACAAGACAGACATGACGATCTTCCGTGAAAACACAGAAGACATTTATGCTGGTATCGAGTTCCAGGAAGGAACTGCAGACAATAAAAAATTCCTTCAGTTATTGAAAGAGAATTTCCCGAAACCATTCTCTAAAATCCGTTTCCCTGAAACTTCAGGTATTGGTATCAAGCCAGTATCGAAAGAAGGAACAGAACGTTTGGTTCGCGCGGCCCTTAAATTTGCTATCGAGCAAAAGAAGCCAAGCGTAACGTTGGTTCACAAAGGTAATATCATGAAATACACTGAAGGTGGTTTCCGCGATTGGGGCTATGCTCTAGCGAAATCAGAATTTGGTGCAGTTGAAATTGATGGCGGACCATGGATGGAAATCAATAGCAACGGTCATAAAATTGTTGTTAAGGATTCAATCGCTGATGCATTCCTTCAGCAGATCTTATTGCGTCCTGATGAATACTCAGTAGTGGCAACACTTAACCTGAATGGTGATTATATCTCTGATGCATTAGCAGCCATCGTTGGTGGTATTGGTATCGCGCCAGGAGGTAACATCAACTACATTACAGGTTACGCTATCTTCGAAGCAACACACGGAACAGCACCGAAGTATGCTGGTCAGGATAAAGTAAATCCGGGCTCGGTTATTCTTTCCGGTATTATGATGTTGGAATACATGGGTTGGCAAGAAGCCGCTGACTTAATCTATAAAGGATTAGAAGCAGCCATTGCATCGAAACGAGTTACCTACGATTTCCATCGTCAGATGGAAGGCGCTACACTTTTAAAGTGCTCTGAATTCGGACAAGAAATAGTAAAGAATATGTAATCAGATAAGGGGGCGAAAGCCCCCTTTATTTTTTCATTCATCGTTTTATACCTTCGTTCCATTTCAACTACATGAAAATTCTGAGAGGGCTTTACACAGCCTCCGTCATTATTGGCTTCATCATCTTTTTTTTCATTGCATTTATCTTTTTTCTAATTCCTATTTTCTTTCCGAAACAATTTCGCCTTACCGGTATCATAAATAGATGGTGGGCACGTTGTCTTTTAACCTGTGTGGCACTTCCATTCAAACTTGATTATCGCTCAAGGCTTGATCCCAAGAAGCAATACATATTTTGCCCTAATCATTTTTCGTATGTGGATATTGCTACTATGGCATTGAATCATCATAACACCATTTTTGTGGGCAAGAATGATATGGAGAAAGTTCCCTTGTTCGGCTTTATGTATCGCAAGCTTCATATAACAGTCGATCGCTCAAAACTTAAGAGTCGATACTCTACCCTGCTTCGATCGCTAAAGGCCATTGACGAAGGCAAGAGCCTGGTTATTTTCCCCGAAGGTGGAATCATTACCATGCACGATCCTATCATGTCACGGTTTAAAGACGGGCCGTTCCGCATTTCTATTGAGAAACAAATCCCCATAGTGCCCGTCACCATTCCATATAATTGGATAATTTTGCCCTCGCTTGGTAATCTGTTTCGATGGCACAAAATGAAAGCTGTCTTTCATGAGCCAATTGATCCATCAGCCTATACCTTACAGGATGTTGATCAATACAAGCAAAAGGTATTTGATACGATTAACGAAGAGTTGAAAAGACATTTGAAAAATGAAAATTGATCGCCCCTTACTGGATAAAATCGCTCACCTTGCTCGATTAGAGTTCGATGAAAAAGATGCTGCCAAAATGATGAGCGACATGACGGCTATCGTGGACTGGGTCGAGAAACTAAAAGAAGTAAACACCGATGGCGTTGAACCCTTGACTACGATGAGTCACGAAGTAAATGCATTACGCGAAGATGAAGTAGGTGAACATTTAAGTCATGAACGCGCTTTGCGAAATGCACCGAAGAAGGATGCTGATTATTTCAGAGTGCCTAAAGTTTTAGAGTAGATTTTTATTTGAATACATTAAAACATGAAAGACAATCCTTTCATGTTTATTTTTTTATACACACAGCCATAAAAAAATATGCAATCCTTTTTCTTCTGGAAGAACTGGCACAAAGAATACCGCACCATCTGGTATGTTGTAGCTTCTGTATTTTTTCTTTCTCTCCTCTTTCTTTGGTTCTCCTATTTTCAAGGCGCTTCCGGTATAATCCATTGGGAGAAATTGCAGGAGCAAAAAATAGTGGAGACAACCGTTCATGAGTTTAACCTCGGGCCGTTTCAACTCAGTGTGCCCGGTGAGAGCTTTGTTATCTTCGAATATTTTAATGGAAGTGATCTTATTCCAAACACAACAGCATCTTATATTTTCTTAATTGTATTTGCTGTCAGTGCAGTTGTATTACTAACACTCATCACCGTCTTAGAAGGGTTATGGTATTATGTTGCCATGGGTCTCTTCATTCTTTTTGTAGTGAACCTGCGCTTTGAAGTATTGGGCATTTTCGGACTAACTGATAAACTACCCGTTATCGGTATTTTATTTCTGTATGTTGGTTGTAGTTTTTATTTCAATCGGTTCAGAAGTTCAACTCCGTTCATTGTTCGGTTTCTTGTTTTTGCTTCCATCACTGTTCTGGTTGGTATTTTCGTCTATTTCTTTTCCAGTGTAGGGTATCCAATGTACCATCTTACAATAACGGGATACACACCTGCATTAATTCTAAGTGTTATTTTTATTGTAACTATTGCCCACGAAGTTTTTGGTTCGTTCATCTATGTTGTGAGTCAGGGATCAACAAAGAGTTTGCGCCATCTTTCTATCATAAGCGCCATCTATTTCGTGAACCTGGTGATTACCTGCTTCCATGAGTTGGGAGTATTTCAATTTAATTTTATCTACATCAACTTATATCTGCTGCTTTCGATTTCTGCCGTGCTGGGTATTTGGGGCTTTCGAAATCGTGAAGCGATTTATGGAAATATTCTTCCCTTCAATCCCTTTGGAGGATATTTTTTCTTAGCGATGGGCGCTATATGTTTTGCTACCACGGCACAGCTGCTTGGCAATGCAAATGATCCGGCTCTCAAAATCATTCGCGATGCCATAATATTTAGTCACACGGCTTACGGATTAATTTTTCTGGTTTACATATTCTCCAACTTTGTGTCGATGTTAGCGCAAGATCTTAACATCTACAAGGTGCTCTACAATCCTACACGGATGCCCTACTTTACCTATCGCTTTGCAGGAATGATCGCCATGCTTGCCTTCATTTTCTATTCGAATTGGAGAGATTATGTATACAATGGACTAGCTGGTGTCTATAATACTACCGGGGATTTGTATACATTATTGAGCAATGATGAATACGCAGAATCCTTCTACAATCAGGGTAAAAGTCAGGGCTTTCAAAATAATCGGTCAAACTATGCATTGGCCAATTTAAAAGCCGCACGATTTAATTTTGATGATGCACACGAAAGTTATGCAGATGCAAACGCGAAACGTCCAACAGAATATTCATTAACCAATGCAGGTAATTTATTTATCTGGGAGGATGATGTGTTCAAGGCGATCGTTGCGTATAAGTGGGCCAATCAAAAAAGGCCAGATTCTGGCCCGATTGAAAATAATTTAGCGTTCAGTTATGCGAAAGTTCACAAGCTTGACTCGGCTGTATTGTATTTAAGCAAAGCGCAAGAACATTCCATTTCGAAAGCGTCTGCTGAGATTAACTTTATGGCCATGGCTGCTATGGAATATCTTCCTATCAAAATAGATTCAGTGCTTAATCTATTTGACACTGATGAACCAGCAGTATTGGCCAATGCTATCGCTCTTTCTACCGTAACCCATCAGGAAATTAAAACGAAGATCGATGCATTAAAAGAGAAGAGATTAAATCTGCACACGGCTACCTTACTCAATAACTATGTTCTTAAAAATGCAAAGTCACTCGACTCAACGTTTACGAATGCTGCTTACGCCATTGCATCCGATTCATTGAATAGTGATTTCAGTGAATCTCTAAAATATTCAGTAGCATTCGCCTACTATCATCAAGGTAATGTGGCAAAGGCGCTTTCTATATTAGCAGAACTGGTTTACCTCAGTCAATCGTACCAGGGAAAATACAACTACACCATGGGGCTTTGGGCATTAGAGCAAGGTAATCCATTGTTAGCTACATCTTACTTTTCGTATGCCGATACCTATGATTATAAACAAGCAAAGTTCTATCAGGCCATTTCATTTTCTGAAGCAGGTATTGCGAACTATGCATTTGCTGCCTGGGATACTGTTGCCCAAAGTAAAGATGAAAACGAACAATACATTGCTGCTAAAATGAAACAGCTTCTAGCTGTTTCAGCACAAGATGCGTTTACATTAAGTGATGCTGATAAGTATCAGTTCCTCCGATATCGCATTGGCTTGCGCGATTCAATTGTCTTCAATCGAATCGCTGAGACGTTCACAAACGTAAATTATAAAGCACAAGCTATCCTCGATTTAAGTAAAAAATATTTCGAAGCAGATCAGCTCAAACCAGCGATTCACTATTTCAATCGGATTGCCGGCTTACAGTTGTCCGATAAAAAGTTATACGAAGAAGTTCGCCATACGGAGTTGCGCATGCTTGCCTATCGAAACGAAACACGAACACTGGCTATTCAAATCAATAATGATATTACGTTTGATAACTCACGTGCATTGGAGAAAATGCTTTACACCGCACTAGTAGCAGAATCAAATGGAGATATCGAACTCGCACGAAAAAACTATAAAGTCTTAAGTAGGTACAATCCGTATTTCGAAGAAGGTATAATCGCTGCTGCCAACTTTGAACGTAAGCAGAATGAGAAAAGCATGAATGCCTACAACGTATTAGCCGAAGCCATTCAAATCAATAACAACTCTATTCGATTGTTAAAGGCTTACATCATGGAAGCCTCACGACAAGGTTTTGATGAATATGTGCAGAGTGCGACAGAGCAGTTGGAAAAAGTCCAATAGTTTCGAGTTTAAAGTTTCGAGTTAACTGAAAAACCCGAAACTTTAAACTCGTAACTTATTTCTTCTTTTTCTTCACTGCTTTTTTCTTCTTAGCAGCTTCCTTTTCCTTTTGTTCTTCTTTCTCTTCCTTCGCCCAAAGCTTGATGTTCTCGCGGATCACTTTCCAGTAGTCAGTTCCATAATCAACAAAAATTTCAGCTTTTGCAGGAATGTCCTTCTTGGCTTCAATATAGGCCTTCTTTCCTTCCGTGGTGTACTCACAGTTGTTCAGAATACCTTTGATTCGTCCAATGCCACGGGCATCATTTGCATAACGAGCCAATGCCTTCGGAGTGGGCAGAGCGTTGATAACATGGTTTCGGTTTACGAAAAAGATGTACCCGTTACGGCCATCTTCATGTTTCACATCTTTCCAGATTGAAATCTTGCCTTTGTACTCTACGATCTTGGTTCCCTTCGGAATGAATACTTTGGTGAATAAACCTTTTCCTGAATTTGGGATAGTGGAAGTCTTAACGACTAAGTGTTTTTCTAATAATGCCATAAAAAAATTGTGCGCGAATATAACGGTATAGGTGATATTATAAAAATGGATCGAATAACCCCTGACAGCCAAACGCTATCCGATGAGAACTCCTACTTCAGCGTCAGCAATTCAGGGCTCTTTACTGTAACTTCTTTGGATTATAATCGTCTTTGACTCAGAGGTTTTATGGAACGTAAACTGAGACTGATCCCGTAAGGAAACCCCATTTCAAGCTCATTAAAATACATTCTTTTATTTTCCTTACCCCACGCAACCTCTCCCCAGACAATTGCATCTTACCTTTGAAATCAATAAATGGAATTCAAAATTTACCGGGCTACAGAAGACGAGTTGATTAAGGGATGCGTTTCGCACGATAGAAGTGCGCAAAAACGTCTCTATGATACCTATTCGACCAAAATGTATGGCATTTGCTACCGGTATGTTCGCGATGCAGCGGAAGCCGAAGACATTCTGATTGTAGCCTTTACGCGAATCTTCGAGAAAATAAACCAGTTTAAAAGCGAAGGCAGTTTTGAAGGGTGGATCAGGCGCATCATCGTGAACGAAGCCCTTACCCATTTAAGAAGAAACCGATCGATGTACCTCGAAACCGATCTGGAGCAAGTTGACAGAGAACCCGACTACGATAAACTTCAAGACCACCTCGAAGAAGAAGATTTACTGAAGATGATTCAGGAGCTACCTACCGGGTACCGAATCGTTTTTAACCTCTATGCCATCGAAGGCTATTCACACAAAGAAATAGCAAATCAATTGGGCATCAGCGAAAATACATCCAAGTCACAGTTAAGTCGTGCACGGACGTATTTGCAAAAGATGCTAGTAGAAAATGATTGGACAACAGATCAAAAAATCAGCAACGATGAATCAGCAACCTGATAAACTCTTTCGCGAAAAGCTGGAAGGTTATCAAAAACCAGCACCAGCAAGCGCCTGGGATAAAATTGAAACCAACCTCAACAATAAAAGTCCGAAGGGATTGTGGTGGAAAATAGCGGCCTCACTCCTATTAATTGCTGTGGCTACTTATACGCTTTGGCCAAAAACTGAAACGACAGAAAATCCACTTGCTAAAAAAGTTGAGGAAACTAAATCTTTACCAACAGCAAAAGAGGATGATGCAACTAAAGCGTTAACTCCAACCGATCAAACTCCCACTGTAGTAACTGAGTCTGTTCAAAAAAATAATGTAGCGAAGTCAAACAAAGAGCATCATCAACCAAAAGAAAAAATTCAGGAGCCAACAGTTGCCTTGGAAGAATCTGTTATTCCTGTTGAGAATAATATGAATGAAGTTACTCCTGTAACAGAAAATATAATTGTTCCTGAAGTTGTTGTTGCCAATGTAGAACCAACAACAGAAAAATCAGATGAATACATAACACTTGTTGTTACTGCAGAAGAAGCAAATAAATATTTAACAAAAAACACAAACACAGAAGCAACCCCTGACGGGAAGAAGACATCTACGTTTAGAAAGCTGTTAAAGAAAGCCAGTGATCTGACGAATGATCAACGTCCACTAGCAGACCTTAGGCAGAAGAAAGATGAAATTCTAGCATTGAATTTCGATTCTAAAAAACAACGTGGACAAAACAAATAAAGACATGAAGAAGACTATTCTATTCGCCATACTGGTTGGCATGGCTAATGTTACGATGGCGCAAAAACAAGATACTGTTATCGTGCCCCTGGCCAATACAAGCAAAATTATTTTTACAATGAAAGATCGAAGTGATCTGGCTACATTGAAGCACTACAATTTTCAAGCGCTCTTTGAGGATATACTCGCCAAGATTGAAAAATCAGATACCACAAAATTACCTGGTACGGATACAACAAAAGTTGTCGCTAAAGAAGAAGATTGGGGCAACCATCATGACAATGATGACGATGATGATGATGACGATGACGATGATAATGATGATAAAAGACATCATCGCAGAACACACCAATCGTTTAATATGGATCTGGGTACAAACAACCTTCTTTCCGATGGAAAGTTCCCTGACAGCAACAATGAGCAATATGCCGTTCGTCCATGGGGATCATGGTATGTAGGACTTAATTCTATTCAACGTACCCGATTAGCGAAAAAATTCTTTCTAGAGTGGGGCGGTGGTGTTAGCTGGTACAATTTCAAATTCCAGGATGATGCAACCTTAATCACCAAAGATGGAACAGGTACAAACTTTATCGTTGATCCCCGTTTTACTAATCCTGATTATGATTTTAAGAAAAGTAAACTGACAGCAGTGTATATCAATGCATCGGTAATACCTGTTGTTGATTTTGGTAGTAGGTATTATGGGCACAATCGTAAAGGTAAACACGTGTGGGATGGACAAAGTAACGGCTTCAGAATCGGAGCAGGTCCTTACATTGGCTATCGTATTGATAGTTATTCAAAACAAGTATATGAATTGAATGGTGACAAAAAGAAAGAACACGATCACGATAGCTTCTATCTTCAGAATATTCGGTATGGAGTGCGCTTACAACTAGGATATCGCGGAACCGATTTATTTCTGAACTATGATTTGAACGAAATGTTCACAGCAGGGAAAGGCCCGAAAGTAAATGCCTTTAGTTTTGGAATAATTCTGTAAGAAAGATTTAGTACTAACCCAAAGAAAAATCCCCCGGCTATGACTTTAGCTCGGGGGATTTCTTTTTACTGACTGATTTAAAATCAAAGAACCACGTTCACGATTCTACCTTGCACTACAATCACTTTCTTTGGAGCTTTTCCTTCGCTCCACTTTTGAACTACTTCTGAGGCCAATACTAATTTCTCAACATCTTCCTTCGGCATGTCTAATGCGAAATTCATTTTCGCTCTTACCTTACCATTAATGGAGATTGGATATTCAAATGAGCTTTCAGTTAAATACTCTTCACTCCACTTCGGATAAGAAGAATTCAAAATAGAATCTTTATGACCCAGCAATTGCCAAAGTTCTTCCGTGATGTGCGGAGCAAAAGATGAAAGGGCGATGGTTAACGGTTCAAGAATCGCTTTCTTGTTGCACTTCAACGAACTCAATTCATTGCAGCAAATCATAAACTCACTTACAGAGGTATTGAAAGAGAAGTGTTCAATATCATACTCAATCTTCTTCAATGTTTTGTGCAGTACCTTTAATTCTTCGCGAGTAGGTTCAGCATCGGTTACAGCACCATTACCATTTTGATCGTGGAATAAATTCCAAAATCTTCTTAAGAATTTAAATACCCCATCGATGCCACTGGTATTCCAAGGCTTCGACATTTCCAACGGACCAAGGAACATTTCATAAACCCGCAAAGTATCCGCACCATAGTTATCTACAATTTCATCTGGATTGACAACATTGTATTTTGACTTGGACATTTTTTCGATTTCGGAACCGCAGATGTATTTTCCATCTTCAAGAATAAATTTTGAATCCTTGAATATCGGTCTCCATTTTTTAAATTCCTCAATGTCCAAGACATCGTTGTTATCTACAAGGTTTATATCAACATTGAGCTGATTAAATAAAACCTTCCCATCGTAGTCGAACACTGTTTTATCCTGAACTGAATATGTAGCCTCTCCCAGAATCTCCTTATTCTCAGGCTTGTCCGGATTTTTTAAAATATCAATAAAAAGATTCTTAGAAACAAGTGTATTACTCTTAGTAAGTCTGTAAATAAACTTACTGACCCCCTGAATATGCCCCTGATTAATCAACTTCTTAAACGGCTCTTCAGAATCTACATAACCCAAATCTTTCAACGCTTTACACCAGAAACGCGAATACAACAAGTGTCCTGTTGCGTGCTCTGATCCACCAATGTATAAGTCAACATCTTTCCAGTAGCTTACGGCCTCCTTGCTTGCAAACTCTGTTTCATTTTTTGAATCCATGTAGCGGAACCAATACCAACTTGATCCTGCCCAACCCGGCATAGTGGTTTGTTCAAACTGGTTTCCTTTGTAGTCCCAGCCTTTTGCTCGTGCTAATGGTGGCTCTCCACTTTCTGTTGGTTTGTACGCATCAACTTCCGGAAGTGTAACCGGTAGATCTTTTATATCAACCAACTTCGGAATTCCATTTTCATAATACACCGGGAAGGGTTCTCCCCAATACCGTTGTCTTCCGAAGATGGCATCACGCATACGGAAATTTACTTTGCGTATCCCTATTCCAAGTGCTTCTACTTTTTGCAAGGCTACTTCAATTGCTTCTTTCCAATCCAATCCATTTAAGGAATCGGAGTTGATCATCTTTCCTGATTTCGGATCGAAGTTATCTTTTGTGATGTCGCTGGTTGGTCCTTCAAGAACATCGATGATCGGCAAGTTGAAATGTTTCGCGAAAGCATAGTCGCGGGTATCACTTGATGGCACGGCCATTACAGCTCCTGTTCCATAGCCTGCTAATACATAATCAGCAATCCACACTGGAATCTTTGCACCGTTGAACGGGTTCGTTACATACGCTCCAGTGAATGCACCTGAAATTCTTTTCACTTCGCTCATCCGCTCACGCTCACTTCTGTTCTTCGCGATCGTTATATAGTTTTCTACTTCTGCTTTTTGTTCAGCCGTTGTAATTTTTGAAACGAGTTCATGCTCGGGTGCAAGTACCATGAAGGTAACACCATAGATGGTATCAATCCGTGTTGTGAAAACGCGAATGATTCCCTCCTGCTTATCAACTTTAAAATCCAATTCACAACCAACACTCTTCCCAATCCAGTTGCGCTGCATTTCTTTTACAGGCTCTGGCCAATCGATAGTATCAAGGCCTTTCAATAAACGCTCAGCGTAAGCGGTGATGCGCATGCTCCACTGCCACATTTTTTTTCGCTCTACCGGATATCCACCGCGCTCGCTTACTCCGTCTTTTACTTCATCATTCGAAAGTACAGTACCTAATGCAGGGCACCAGTTCACCATCGTATCCGAACGATATGCAATGCGATATTTTTGTAGAAATTCTTCTTTCGCTTTTTCGTCAAAACTTTTCCAGTCTGCTGCGGTGATGGTTGGAGTATCATCTTCACAAACTGCATCAATATTTTTATTGCCGTTCTTTTCAAGTTCAGCAATCAACGTTGTTATTGGTTCTGTCTTACCGACTGGTTTCTTTGTGTACCATGCATTAAACAACTGCATGAAAATCCACTGCGTCCATTTGTAGTACGATGGATCACTGGTTTCTACTTTCCGGTCCCAATCAAATGAAAACCCGATTTTGTTAAGCTGCTCAATGTAGGTTGCTATATTTTTCTCAGTCGTAACAGCAGGATGCTGCCCGGTTTGAATGGCGTATTGTTCGGCTGGCAAACCGAATGCATCGAAGCCCATGGGATGCAAAACATGAAATCCTTTCAGGCGCTTGTAGCGCGAAACAATATCAGAAGCAATGTAACCCAGCGGGTGACCCACGTGTAATCCCGCTCCGGATGGATAGGGAAACATATCCAATACATAATACTTTGGCTTGGTTGAGTGGTTCTCAACCTTATAAACACCGCGCGTTTTCCATTCCTTACGCCACTTGTCTTCAATGCGCTTAATCTCGTCTTTGCTGTAATCGGCCATCTTTTGTAGTTCTAAATCAATAGAACCGCAAAAATAAGGCAATCAGGCTGAAAAAACTTGTGGTTCGCAAAAACAGACCAAACTTTATCTCACGGTAGCTTTATCAATTCTCGTGGGTGTATCGGCACCCGAAATAATGGATTTCGCACTTAGCGCGATTGCCCTGATGGAGGATGTGATATTTTTTATATCCAGGCTTTCAACTTCATCATTTACCGAATGGTAGAGTTGATCAATATCAATCTGATCGGTTGAAATGGTGTGAGCCGGAACTCCCAAGCGGGCCAGGGTTGCATTATCAGATCGGTAAAATAAATCCTGCTCTGGATACGGATCGGGTTTAAATTCAAATTGAGTACCGGCCAGATTCTTTTTTAATATCTCACCAAAGTCTGATCGCTCATATCCTGTGATGAAGGCAAAGTTTTGTCCCCACTTGGAAGGCTTGCCAATCATTTCAATGTTGAACATGGCCACCACTTTATCAGCACTCAGTTGTTTCGAAAAATATTGAGAACCAAAACCTCCGATCTCTTCTGCTGTAAAAGCAGCAAAGATCAATGTGCGATTGTTGTTGTTCATCTTTTTAAAATAACGCGCCAACTCAATAACAGCGGTAGTTCCGGAAGCATCATCATCGGCACCATTGGCAATTGAGTCGCCATCGACCGGTTGCAGAATACCGATATGATCGTAATGTCCGGAAAATACAACCATCTCATCAGGCTTTGTCTTTCCTTCGAGCTGACCAACAACATTGATCATCTTGAGGGATTCAATTTTTTGAGTAGCCTTAACGGAGAATTGGGATACACTACTTTTTCCAAAAACAAAAACCTTCAACGCTTTTCTATCTTTTGTAAATCGCTTTCCGAAATAACTTTTAAGCTCTTTGAAATTGGCCTTAAACTCAGGAGCGACCATTATAATAGAAGAAGTTGTATCGTTAATTATTGTAAAGGCCTGATCAAAAAAATATTGATCCTTATTGGATACCGCTGAGTCAAACGGAATACTGCGGATACTTAGTCCACCCGATCTATCGATTTGTGTTTTCTCTGTGATGAGAATAGCATCTTCATCAGATAAGAGTTGTCCGTCAATCATGATTTCTGATTTTACCGGAACAACCTGATCCTTTAAAAATTCTTGTCTGAAACTCGTGAGTCCTTTTAAAGGTTTGAGTCCTATTTTTTTAAACTCCTGTTCAATGAACACGGTTGCTTTTTCAATGTGCTCAGGTCTTGCGGCTGATCGCCCCATCATTTCATCAACTGTCAGAGCTTTGATGACGCGGTCAACGTTCTTTTCGGTAATGTATTTCTCAGTCTTCTGTGCATGCAATTCTGTAAGAGTTACGAAAAACGAGAGGAGCAAAATGAGTTTTTTCATGTCAATGTATTTGACTACAAAGTATCGAATCAAGCTTGAATTCCAAAACCGCTTAGGACAGGCGGTTGACTATCATCCCATCCATACAGTTCATCAGCAAAGGCCGACAGTTCAGTAACTCCTCTTTTAATTCCCCATCCACAGGTTGAATCTTTACCGTGTAATCGCCAAAAAGATCAATATGAAAACACTGTTTACTGTTATCCTTTCGGGAATCGTTTCACTTGGTATTGCTCAAACAAAAATCTCTGGAAAGATTACGGATGCTCAGGGTGAAGCGATTCCCGGTGCGAATATATCTTTGGAGCAAACATACGATGGCGCCAGCTCTGATGTGGAAGGTAAATTTCAATTCACCAGTACCGAAACAGGTAACAAGATTCTAGTCGTCACATTTGTTGGTCACAAAGGATTTAGACAGAACATTGAGCTGAATGGCAAACCAATTTCCATCGAAGTGAAATTGGAAGAAGAGGTAAATCAACTTGAAGCCGTTGAAATTACTGCAGGATCATTTACAGCAAGTGATGCTTCTAGAAGGACGGTTTTCAAAGCTATTGATATTGCTACAACTGCCGGAGCAACTGCTGATATCGCAGGCGCACTCAATACATTACCAGGTACACAGAAGAATGGTGAGAGCGGAAGACTCTTTGTCCGTGGTGGTGATGGAAATGAAACACGCACCTTCATTGATGGTAATGTGGTGCTCGATGCTTATAATCCTTCAGCACCCAACACACCTTCACGTGGACGATTCCTTCCTTTCATGTTTAAAGGAACAAGTTTTAGTACAGGGGGATATTCCGCAGAATACGGACAAGCGCTCTCATCTGCCCTAGTATTAGATTCAAAAGATGATGGCGGAAGTTCACGCACTGATATAGGAATTCTTTCAGTAGGTGGTGATGTAGCACATACTCAATCATGGGAGCGCGGCTCAGCTTCTGCCAAAGTTCAATACACCAATCTGCAGCCCTACATGGGTTTGATCTCGCAGAGGGTTGATTGGAAATCAGCACCAGTATCCATTGAAGCGAGTGGTGCATTGCGTCAACATGTTGGTAAAGATGGAATGTTTAAGGTGTACGGAAATTTCAACAACTCAAACTTCGCTTTATACGAGCACAGTATTTCAGATTACAATCAGAAATTTTTATACGATCTGAAAAATAACTACCGCTATCTCAATAGTATTTATCAAAGCTCATTGAATGAAAAATGGTCGATGCGTAGTGGTTTGTCGTATACCTATTTGCAAGATGATGCTATAGTTGATGAAACGAACATCGTTGAAACACAACACGGTATTCATGCGAAGACTGTTTTTGATGGATCGATCACGGATAAGTTTGAAATAAAATCGGGGGCGGAAATTATACAACGGAATTATTCACAGGATTTTAATCTGAACGATGGTACATCACATTCAGTTGCCTTCAGTGAATTAATCACAGCAGGCTTTGTAGAAGCCGATTTATACACAAGCAATAATTTTGTAATGCGTGGTGGAGCCCGGATGGAATACAACAATCTTATCAACCAATTCAGTGTTGATCCACGCGCTTCACTTGCCTACAAAATGGGAAAGAAAGGTCAGTTCTCATTTGCGTATGGAAGATTTCGTCAAACGGCAAAGAATGAATTGGTGCGTGTGAATCAGCAACTCAATCCTGAAAAGGCTGAGCATTTTATTCTCAGTTATCAGTTGGTGAATAACAAAAGAACTTTCCGTGCTGAAACGTACTACAAAAAGTATTCAAATCTTGTGAAGTATGTACAAGGCGATGCCAATGTATTGGATAATTCAGGCGAAGGTTTTGCAAAAGGCTTCGAATTGTTCTGGCGAGATAATGGAACATTGAACAATATCGATTATTGGATTTCATACTCCTACTTAGATACAAAGCGAAACTATTTAAACTATCCACATGAAGCTATCCCAACATTTGCTTCTAACCATAATTTGTCGGTCGTAGCAAAATATTTTATTCAACCGATTCGAAGTCAGTTGGGCGCAACGTATTCCATTACAAGCGGCAGACCATACAATGATCCGAACAGCGATACATTCAACGGAGGCAAAACCCCTACCTATTCGGATTTAAGTTTCAACTGGAGTTATTTACCCAAACCGTATTTGATTGTTTATTTCTCGTGCACCAATGTATTGGGTCGCGACAACATCTTCGGGTACAACTACAGTACGACCCCTGACGCCAATGGAATTTATGCGAGCCGTCCCATCACTCAAGCTGCCCCTCGATTTATTTTCCTGGGAATTTTCATCACACTTTCAAAAGACAAATCAATGAATCAGCTGCCAAACCTTTGAAAAAATACGAATAACAAATTACGAGGTACGAGTAACAGTTATCGAATGTAGCTACACAAAATCACGAATCAATAATCATAAATCATAATTCAACTCTCTAACCAACTAACACCATGAAACAACTCACCATTATCCCAATCCTTATGGCAGCTTTTCTAATCGCGATTGTAAAATTTGGTTTTGCTAACGATAACAAGTATGCAGACACGATGCAGAAAAATATCAACACAGTTTATACAGCACAAACCATAGAAGAGTTACAGGCTGTTACCAATACCTTCGAGCGAATTGCTTCAACAGAAAAAACAAAATGGGAGCCATACTACTATGCATCCTTCGGATATGTAATGATGGCAACGCGTGAAAAAGACGGAGCAAAGAAAGATGCTTACTTAGATCTTGCCTTCACATCAATAAACAAAGCAAAAGCAATCGCCCCCAACGATTCGGAAGTGATTGCATTAGAAGGTTTCAATTACATGATCAGGTTAACGGTTGATCCAGGTTCGCGCGGCCCTCAGTACTCTGGCCTGGCAATGCAGACGTATGGAAAAGCATTAGCACTCAATCCTGAAAATCCGCGAGCACTTGCCTTCATGGCACAGATGCAATATGGCACGGCACAATTTTTTGGATCATCAACCGCAGAAGCGTGCGCAACCCTCTCTAAATCTTTAGAAAAATTTTCCACCTTTAAATCCGATAATCCACTTGCTCCAGTTTGGGGACAAAGTGTTGCAGAAGGAATGAAAGAACAGTGTAAGTAAGTTTGAAAAGTAAAAAGTTAAAGGTTAATTGTTAATGGTTGACTCATCGAAGTTATAAGATCGGATAACATCCTCTGATTTTCAACATGTAAAACCATTCACAATTACCCTTAACTAAATTAGACGAGGGTATTCTAAGTTGATGAAGTTAAAACGATAAAGTATTTATTCGAATACTATATTGCAGCATGAGAAAGGTCATAGTAGCAGGGTTAGCACTAGGTAGTTTAACGCTCGCTGCTGCCTTGTTGGGTTACCTGCTTTTTATCGGAAAAATACGATTCAACTATCCAGACAAGAACGAGTTTCCGATTTTAGGTATTGATATTTCTCACCATCAGGGAAAAATCAGGTGGGCAGATTTAAGAAAGGAAAATATTTCATTCGTTATTATTAAAGCAACAGAGGGTGGTGATTACAAAGATCCACTGTTCGCAGAAAACTGGGCGAATAGCAAGAGGGAAGGCTATAAAACGGGAGCATATCATTTCTACCGTCTTTGTAAAGATGGCAAAGAACAGGCAAAGAATTTTATAGAAACGGTTCCAAATAGCCCTTACAATTTACCTCCAACCATCGACCTTGAATTTGGTGGGAACTGTAAAACAGATAAATCAAAAGAACAAATACTCAAAGAAGTAAATGATTTTTTAAAAGCGATTGAAACACACTATACTAAAAAACCAATTCTATATGTGACTCACGAGTTCTATGATGAATATTTGGAAGATACTTTTCCGGATCATCCTCTTTGGGTAAGAGATATATTCAGAAAACCAAAACTGGCTGACGAAAGAGATTGGCTCATTTGGCAGTTTGCCAATAGAGGACACCTTGATGGTATCGATATGTATGTAGATCTGAATGTATTAAACGGTCAGTCAATAGAGGTATTGAAATAAAATTATGAAAAAGTTTTTTCAGGAAAATTGGAAAGGTATTGCCATGATGATCGTAGCAGGATTCATCATGCCTACTTTTGTCTGCAATAACTGTTTATACTCCTTAGGCCTCTATTTAAAAGTTGGACTACTGAATGCTGTGATGTGGGTTACGCTTTGGATGGGCAACGATCGCTTAGGCTGTTTTATTGATACGAAAATTTCCTGGATTGAACGGCCAGTGACACGCTTTCTTATCGGCATCGTAAGCACTACTTTATACACTATCGGTATTCTTTACGTGATACTTTTCATTTTCGATTGGGTATTTCAACTACACCTACTCGGCAAAAACGTAGGCAATACCTTTCAAATTTCAATTGTGATCACGTTTAGTATCAGCTTCTTCATGCATAGTCGAACCTTCCTGCTGAACTGGAGACAAGCTATCATCAATTCTGAAATTCTAAAGAAAGAAAATATTGCAGCCAAATATGAAAGTCTGAAGAACCAGGTTAACCCTCACTTTCTATTCAACAGTTTTAATGCGCTTTCTAATTTGGTTTATGAAGATCAGGACAAAGCTGTATCCTTTATCAAACAACTTTCAGAAGTATATCGATATGTATTGGACACACGGGATAAAGAAGTTGTGACACTTGAGGAAGAGAAGAAATTTTTAGATTCGTACCTCTACCTTCAACAGATTCGATTTGGTGATAAGTTAAAGCTCGAAGTTAAATTGGATGGGGTAAAAAGTATGGTAGCACCTTTGGTGCTGCAGATGTTAGTGGAGAATGCTATCAAACACAACATCATCTCGGAAGAGAATCCATTAACTATTCGTGTGTATAATGACCATGGCGTTATTGTGATTGAGAATAATTTGCAAAAGAAAACGATTTTATCAGAAGATTCACCCGGCATTGGCCTCGATAACATTCAGAAGCGCTACGAGTTTCTAAGCGACAAAAAAGTAGAGGTAATTCAAAATGATATGTTTACTGTGAAGCTTCCTATTATACCTGAATCAAAAT
The DNA here is from genome assembly GCA_031412655.1 of Chryseolinea sp. GTDB lineage: Bacteria > Bacteroidota > Bacteroidia > Cytophagales > Cyclobacteriaceae > Chryseolinea. The sequence goes on along the minus strand of JANODK010000162.1, from coordinate 33,545 downwards.
GAAAGTTCTCATTATAGAAGACGAACCGCAGGCTGCTAAACGATTGGAATCCTTGATTGCTTCATTGGAACCACAGGCCGTAATACTAAACAAGATTGATACTGTGAAGAATGCAGTACTGTGGATAAAATCCAATCCAGCACCTGATTTGATTTTCATGGACATTCAACTAGCGGACGGTATAAGCTTTCAAATCTTTGAACAATGTGAGGTGAAATCTCCCGTAATATTTACCACAGCGTACGATGAGTATGCTCTGAAAGCATTTAAGGTAAACAGCATCGACTATATTCTGAAGCCGATTGACAAAGATGAAATGGGTTCAGCACTGAAAAAATTTCATTCAACCCATCGAACAAGCCAGGATTCAAAACATGTATTAGACAATATTGGCCAGGCCATCCAAATGCTGACTAAGAAATATAAAACCCGTTTTGTGATTAAGGTAGGCGAACATTTAAAATCGGTTGAGGTGAGTGAGATTTTATTTTTCTTCAGCCTGGAGAAGGCAACGTTTTGCCAAACGAAAGATGGAAGAAAAAATATTCTTGACTTTACATTAGATCAATTAGAAGAAATTCTCGATCCAACAAGGTTCTTCCGAATAAATAGAAAACACATTGTAGCAGCTGATTCCATTCAGGATATGATCAGCTATACGAATAGTCGTTTAAAACTGGCACTTAAGACATCTGATGATAACGATGTGATTGTTGCACGTGAACGTGTGCAGGAGTTTAAGGATTGGTTGGATCGATAAATCGCTTACCGTCATTGCGAGGAAGTTTTTCAGCCTAAGCTGAAAATCGCTGACGAAGCAATCCCCCTGCTATGAAATACAAATGAATGAGACCCTGTTGCAGCGAACACAATTATGTGCACCCCTGCCTCCACTATTGCACTTCGAATGAAGGGGATGGCTTCGTCAACATGTCCCGCTTTATCGCAATGACGTACTATATTATGTTGTTTTGTACAGCAAGATTCCTGATTTTCGCAACAGAACAAACGAATCACATCATGAGTAACAAAACGCGCTCAATCATTAAAGGTATTGCTGTTATCCTCGTACTTCTTGCTGTATTGATGCAGATGAACTGGATTATCATTCCAGCAATCAGTGTTTACAGATTTTGGATTGTAGTGGTAGCTTTTGGCATGCTGCTGATCGGCTCAAAGTAGGCTCTTCACTTTTTCCATCATCCTGTTAATGGATGAATTATTACCGGTCAAAGAAGACAATTCATCAAAATTAATCCAGGCCACGTTAAAGGATTCGTCCGAAAGAATCAGTTCATCAACTGTATTCGCCTGAACCAAATAGCGAATATCATAATGTAAATGCTCCGGAAAATCTTTTCGATTCGGAATGGGATGAATATCCAAATCAAAAATACCCTCGGATAGGATTTTATATTCCTTCACTCCTGTTTCTTCTTCTGCTTCGCGCAAAGCAACTCGCAAAACATTTTCATCACCATCGGCATGTCCACCCGGCTGAAGCCAACGGTTTAGCTTTGCATGATGGATAAGAAGTGCCTTACCTTTTGACGCATCAACAATCCACGCAGAGCCAGTTATATGACCTGGCAAATGCGTTCTTTGAAAAGCATCAGGGTGTTGAAGAAGTTCGATGAATTGATTTTTAAAAATGCTCTCTTCACTATACGTGGACGAGTAGCTTTGCAATTGCTGAAGTAAAGTCGATCGGTCCAATCTATTCCGGCTTATTGAATCACGATGGTTACCTTATTGATTCGGTTTGCTTCGAGCTTACCGGTTTGCTCACCTCCACCGCTATTGTCCTTGTCATCCTTGCGAGCAATTACATAATATGAAGTAGCCTTTAGTTCTTTGAACTTTACTACACCCTTCTCATCGGTTTCGCCTTCTGCAACTACATTAGCTTCTTTCGTGTAGTCGTCTTCTGTTTCAAACAACATTACCTTTACACCTGCCTCAGTATTTCCTACTTCATTTCGAATGGTGATCGCAATTTGTGTTTTGATAATTTGAAAAGCGGACAAAGCCAGGAACAAACAGATGGCGATGGATATTTTAATTGAATTTTTCATACGATTTTAGTTTAGAGTTTGCAACTAACCTGCCTGCCGGTAAGCAGGGGCTCGAAGGCACAAAGAAAACACAAAGTTGAACTGAATTAGACTTCAGGGATATACTTTATTTCTTTTGCGAAACCAGAATCCCAGCTATTTCCTTCATGTCGTTCAATGGTACGAAGTACTTTATCTGACATCTCGATCACACGAATGTAGTAATTAATGGCAGAATCAAATTTATATGCTTTGCCACTGATAACAATCTCCTGTTGTTCCAGATAGATCTCATTGCTACTGATCCATGACCACTTTCCAATGACACGAGTATCATGCGCCTCAAGTGCGAACGTTCCATCCTTAGAAAATCGACACGCCTCTTTCATGTCTAACGTTTCTTTAGATTGAGAATCAACTGTCCAACGAATAGACGTCAATATCTCATCTCTTTCCGAAACAGGATTTGTTGCACAGGAAATCATGACTGCCATCAGGATAAGAAGAAATGCTGTCTTCATAATTTTAATATTGCAGTGTGTGTTAAATCAGTCCAAGAAACGAATACTAGAATCTTGCTGCTAGCAACAACTCAATATTCTTATGCTTCAATCCAAACTTACGAGCAACGTGCTCATTTGTTAATCCACCTTTATAAGTATAAACTCCACGCAGAAACCATTTGTGTGCAAAGATCATCGCTTCTACTCCTCCTTCTTCTGCTGCCCGTAAAATCGTTGGTGTAAAAATATTACTCAATGCACTTGTCGCAGTATGCGCCACGCGCGATGCTACATTGGGTACGCAATAATGTATTACCCCATGTTTGCGGAAAACCGGTTTGCTTAATGTGGTAATTTCTGAAGTCTCTATGCACCCACCCTGATCAATACTCAAATCAATAATCAATGAATCGGGTTTCATCTGGCTCACCATTTCATCCGTAACAACGTGGCGCGGCCTTCCTTTCTCAGCACGCAATGCACCAATCACTACATCGGCAGCTTTTAATGTTTCATTTAATGTAATGGTATCAATGGTGGACGTGTAAATCTGCTGACCGAGCAAATGTTTGATACGTCTGAGTTTATATAAATGATTATCGAATACCTGCACATTTGCGCCAAGCCCAAGAGCTGCTCGGCCTGCATATTCTGCAACGGTGCCGGCACCAATTATCACTACATTGGTTGGAGGAACACCAGTGATACCACCTAATATTACACCTTTACCATTATTCGCAGTACTTAAATATTCAGAGGCAATCAACAAAACAGAGCTGCCTGCAATTTCACTCATCGCACGCACGATCGGCATGCCGCCTACCTTGTCTTCAATAAATTCGTACGCTAACGCAATGATTTTCTTTTTCATCAATGCTTGCAGCACTTCAATCTTTAAATGCCCGATTTGTAAGGCAGAGATAAGCGTCTGACCTGCATGCATTAATTCTGTTTCTTCTAATGTGGGTGGTTCAATTTTTAAAATAACATCGGCCTGATACACTTCTTGCGGGGAGTAAACAATCTTAGCACCGGCATCGCTGTATTGTTTATCGGTGAACTTAGAGCCGATCCCGGCTTTTGTTTCTACCCACACATCGTGACCGTTGTTTACAAGCAACGCAACGGCATCGGGCGTAAGACTAATTCGATTTTCTTGAAGGGAAACTTCGCGCGGTAGTCCAATAAAAAAAGCATGTCTGCGCTTACGGACTTCCAATGATTGTTCCAGCGTTAGTAGACTCGTCTTGGCTAAGGCTTCAAAGCCTGTTTTCTTTTTCTCCGTCATGGACTGAAAGGACTATGGTTCGATGTATATCGTCTTCAACTTGAATGGAAACTTCAGCATGGGTTAATGGAATTAGTGAAGGTATTTTCTCCGCCCACTCGATAAAACACGGGTAGTGGGAATAGAAATATTCTTCCGTTCCGATATCCACTGCTTCTGCTTCATTTTTTATTCTATAAAAATCAAAATGAAAAACTTTTTTATGATCCTTTGTTTCGTATTCGTTTACAATCGAAAACGTAGGACTGCTCATGCTATCCACAACACCAATCACTTCACAAACTTCTTTAATTAGTGTAGTTTTCCCCGCTCCCATTTCTCCGAGAAACAGCCAAACCTTATACTGATTGATGTGCGCTGCAATTTCACCTGCCACGCGTTTTAAATCAGTAAGGGCCACGCTGCGAAACGTTTTTACTTCCCGGATCATCAGGCATTCTTCGAAGTTAAGGAAATTAAAGGAATGATCATCTCTTCCAGGCTTACGCCACCATGCTGAAAGGTGTCTTTGTAGAAATTAACGTAGTAATTGTAGTTGTTTGGATAGGCAAAAAACTGATCCTCCGTGGCAAAAACATACGATGTAGATACATTTAGCTTAGGCAAAAAGAACTTTTCAGGCTTGGTGGTTTGGAATACTTTTTCCCCTTCAAAGTTCAAATTCTTACCTTGTTTATAGCGCAGATTAGAGTTTACGCTCTTATCGCCAATAATCTTAAATGGTCGCTTCACGCGGATGGTGCCATGGTCGGTTGTGATGATCACCTTCACATCTTTTTCTGAAATCTTTTTCAAAATTTCAATTAATGGTGAATGTAAAAACCATGATTTCGTTATCGAACGATAAGCCGATTCGTCCGGTGCAAGTTCGCGTACCATGGCCATGTCGGTGCGGGCGTGCGAAAGCATGTCGACAAAATTATAGACGATTACATTCAAATCATTTTGGAAAAGATTGTTCACTGTATCCACAAGGTCGCGACCAGCCTGGAGGTTTTTAATTTTGTGGTAAGAGGATTTGATGGAAAGATTATTCCGTCTTAACTGATTGGTGAGAAATTCATGTTCAAAATTATTTTTACCTTCATCATCATCCTCACCAACCCAAATATCCGGATTGGTTTTTGCCATTTCTGATGGAAGCTGACCAGAGAAAATCGCGTTACGTGCGTACGCAGTTGTGGTCGGTAGAATTGAATAGTACGTTTCTTCTCTTTCAATGTTGAAATATTCTGAAAGCTCCGGCTCAATTACCTTCCATTGATCGAAGCGAAGATTGTCAATCAACAACACAAACACCGACTTCTTCCCCAACTCCGGAAAAACTTTTTTCTTCATGATCTGATGCGACATCAACGGTTTATCAGACTTCGGATCATTAAGCCACGATTCATAATTGCGAATGATAAACCGTGCAAAGTTGGAGTTGGCTTCAGTCTTCTGCATGTCCAACACTTCGGACATATCTCCATTGTCGGTTTGGTCGATCTGCAATTCCCAATGCACTAATTTTTTATAGATATCAGCCCACTCTTCATGATTCATGTTGTCCTGAAATGCCATGCTGATTTTGCGGAACTCTTGCTGGTAATTCAGGTTGGTCTTTTCAATGATCAATCGCTTGTTATCCAGGATTTTTTTGATCGACAATAAAATCTGGCTGGGGTTCAAAGGCTTGATCAGATAATCGGCAATCTTCGAACCGATGGCCTCCTCCATAATGTGTTCTTCCTCGTTCTTTGTAATCATCACAACAGGAAGATTAGGCTTGTTTGCCTTGATCTGGCTTAATGCCTCTAACCCCGACATGCCCGGCATATTTTCATCTAAAAAGATAACATCATAGTTTTTGTCGGCACTCATCTCAACGGCATCCGACCCATTGTTTACCGGAGTGATGTCACAACCCCGTGATTCTAAAAAAAGAATATGTGGCTTCAACAAATCGATCTCATCATCCGCCCACAAAATGCTATATCTTTGCATAGGTAAATTTTTTACGAAGTTACTCCTTAATCTGTTAATGGTTAATTGTTAAAGGTTAATAGTTAATTAGATTAAGCCTTTAAATAGGTTAACCATCACACAAACATTAGGCCCCGATTAAAGGATAACCATTAACTGATAACTGCCCTTGAACAAGAAGAAGATCATCAATGACCCAGTCTACGGATTCATAAAAATTCCAGGGGAACTCATCTTCGATATCATTTCCCATCCTTATTTTCAGCGGCTTAGACACATTAAGCAGCTTGGCCTTACGGATTACATTTATCCCGGAGCCCTCCATACTCGGTTTCAGCATGCTTTGGGTGCCATGCATCTCATGGGGCAGGTTCTGGACAACTTACGTTTAAAGGGTGTAGAGATATCGGACCAGGAATACGAAGCGTCTCAGCTGGCAGTTCTGCTTCATGATATTGGTCACGGTCCGTTCTCTCATGCGTTAGAAGATTCTCTATTGCATGGTATTTCTCATGAAAGCATGTCGTACCGGTTCATGGAGCATCTTAACAATGCCTTCAACGGTGCGCTTGATCTGTCCATTAAAATTTTCAGAAACGTTTATAAGCGAAAGTTTTTTCATTCTCTTGTTTCCAGTCAACTGGACATTGACCGACTCGATTATTTAAAACGCGATTGTTTTTTCACTGGTGTTCAAGAAGGTACTGTAGGTGTTGATCGGATTATCGCGATGTTGAATGTGCATAACGATGAATTGGTGGTAGAAGAAAAAGGAATTTATAGCATTGAAAATTTTCTACACGCGCGGAGGCTGATGTATTGGCAAGTATACCTTCACAAAACTACGGTGAGTGCAGAGCGCATGTTGGTGAATACCATCCGAAGAGCGCAAGCATTAGTTCGCGCAGGAGAATCATTACCCGCCACTGACTCGCTGATGCTTTTTTTGAAAGAAGAAATTACAACAACTCACTTCAGTGAAAACAAAGACCTCCTCAATGCCTTCGGACATTTAGATGACAACGATGTTTGGGGAGCTCTCAAATATTGGCAACATCATAACGATCGAATTCTGTCTCTTCTTTCCGGAATGTTATTGGAGCGCAATCTTTTTAAAATCATGCTCAGTACTGATCCAATTAAAAAAAGCGTTGCCGAAAAAATACATGGGGAGGTAATTAAAACCTATGGAACACTTCGCTCCGAAACACCCTACCTATTTTCGCACGGAACCGTAAGCAACGAAGCCTATGCCGAAGGTCATCAGATTAATATTCTAATGCGCAGTGGCGAGCTCTTAGACATAGCCCAGGCGTCCGATCTGCCATCGATAAAGGCCATCAGCAAAATCGTGAAAAAAAACTACCTCTGCTGGCCTAAAAATGTATCTTTGCTTTGAGTGGAGAATGGTTGGACTTGGGCTTGTGTTTCGTTAATGGTTTGTCTAACCTATAACGCGAGCTACAAATACCCCACAACTATTCATTACCAACCCTAACGATTAGAAAATGGAATTTACGGTCAGTCAGATTGCACTCATGTTGGGCGGGGATGTGAAGGGGAATGGGGAGGAGAAAATAAACATGCTGGCCAAAATCCAGGATGCAAAGAAGGGACAGATTGCATTTCTATCCAATCCGAAATACGAGCAATACATCTATACTACGCAGGCAACTGCCGTTATCGTTAACAAAGACTTTGTCGGAAAAAAAGAAATTGAATCATCCCTCATTCTGGTGGATGATGCCTACATCAGTTTCACACGATTGTTGGAAGAGTATCACAAGATGGTCTCCTTTCAGAAGAGCGGTGTAGAGCAGCCCTCTTTCATCGGAGAAAAATCAGTAGAAGGAAAAAATATTTATCGCGGAGCATTCTCCTACGTTGGTAGCAATGTAAAGATTGGTGATAATGTAAAAATCTATCCTCACGCCTACATTGGTGATGATGTGATTATTGGTAGCGATTCTATCATACATCCCGGAGTAAAAATTTATGCCGGCACACGCGTTGGAGAAAATTGTGTGATTCATTCCGGAACAGTAATCGGTAGTGACGGTTTTGGTTTTGCACCACAAGCAGATGGCTCCTATAAAACCATTCCTCAACTTGGGCATGTTATCATTGAAGATAATGTAACGATTGGTGGTAATACTGTTATTGATTGTGCTACGATGTTTGGCGATGCAACCACCGTTCGCCAAGGCGTGAAGCTTGATAATTTGATACAAGTTGCCCATAATGTCGAGATTGGAAAGAACACTGTCATTGCTGCACAGACGGGCATCTCTGGATCCACAAAGATTGGAGAAAACTGCATAATCGGTGGACAAGTCGGACTTTCCGGACATTTAGTAATTGCCAACAAAACCAGCATTGGCGCACAAGCTGGTATTTTAAAATCAACAAAAGAAGGCGAACGACTTCTCGGTGCTCCTGCTTTTGATGTGAAAGAATTTTTTAAGACTTATGGGGTTTTCAAAATGTTGCCAGACATTAACAAGAGACTGCAGGAGTTGGAAAGGAAAATGAAGTAATCAACAGATTTTATATTAATCGTTGTAAGTAAACTGTAAATGATATTTTGAGTTGAAACTAGCCACAAAACTTTTCTGACTATCCAACATCTTCGAGCTGCTTTTAAGGATAAAGTGTGCATGCAGAACAATTAATACCCCTATTCAACATATTTCTGGCAAAAACCCCTTTTTTGGATAATCCCGATTATTCGGGTTAAATTTGCCCACTTTCTTAACACATGCTCAATATAAAACAGCAAACTATTCAGAAGTCCGTAACACTATCAGGTGTTGGCCTTCACACGGGCGTTCAAACCAATATGACCTTTGTTCCGGCCAAGCCGAACCACGGGATCAAATTCCAACGCACAGATCTTCCAGGTTCTCCTATTATAGATGCCGATTGCGATAATGTAGTAGATGTATCGCGCGGAACTACCATTGAACAAAGTGGTGCACGTGTCAGCACCATCGAACATACTTTGGCCGCTCTTACGGGATTGGAAATTGATAACGTCCTCATCCAACTCGATGGCCCTGAATGTGCCATTATGGATGGAAGCTCCATTCAATTTGTAGAAATCCTTAAGCAGGCTGAATCCGAAGAACAAAATGCTATCCGCGATTTCTTCGAAGTTCAAGAACCATTGTTCTATCGTGAGGCTGCTCGTAACGTAGAAATCGCTGCGTTGCCTTTGGATGATTATCGCGTGACGGTAATGGTGGATTATAACTCGCCTGTACTAGGTAGTCAACATGCTTCAATTACTGACATCCGTCAGTTTGAAAAAGAAATTGCTTCGTGTCGTACATTCTGCTTCCTACATGAGTTGGAGATGCTGTATAAAAACAACTTGATCCGCGGAGGCGATTTGAATAACGCTATTGTGATTGTTGATCGTGTTGTACAGGAAGATGAATTAGATAACATCGCCAAAATGTTGGGCAAACCAAAAGTTGCCGTAAAGCAGGAAGGCATTTTGAATAACATTGAGCTGCGCTACAAAAATGAGCCAGCGCGTCATAAACTATTGGATATTGTAGGCGACCTTACCTTAGCAGGTCGTCCGTTAAAAGCACAAATATTAGCAGCTCGTCCTGGACACGCAGCCAATGTTGCTTTCGCAAAGAAGTTGAAGAAAGCTATGGCGGATTCCGACAGGAAGGGCAGACCGAAATACAATCCGAGTCTGCCTCCGGTAATGGACATCAACAAAATCTCTAACATTCTTAAACATCGTTATCCATTCCTGATGATTGACAAAGTCATCTATCTCGATAATGAAAGCGTTGCTGCTGTTAAGAACGTGACGGTTAATGAACCCTACTTCCAGGGACATTTCCCAGGCAACCCGATTATGCCAGGAGTACTTCAAGTTGAAGCCATGGTTCAGACAGGGGGAATTTTAGTATTGAACACTGTTCCTGATCCTGAAAATTATTGGACCTACTTTATCGGTATCGAAAATTTCAGATTTAGAAAAATGGTTTTACCGGGTGATACATTGGTTATTCAATGCGATCTTCTGGCGCCTATTAAGAGAGGTATTGCAAAAATGAGTGGCCGTGCTTTCGTAGGGAATACACTCGTATGTGAAGGTACTATGATCGCGAGCATTGTTCGCAAAGACTTATGAGCAGATTCCCACTAGCCAATGTACATCCCGATGCAAAGATTGGTAACAATGTTACCATCGAACCCTTTGCAACAGTTCAAGCCGATGTCACAATTGATGACGGATGCTGGATCGGGCCGAATGCCATTCTTTGGGATGGTACTCGCTTAGGAAAAAATGTAAAGATTTACCCAGGTGCATCGGTATCTTCTATCCCGCAAGATTTAAAATTCTCTGGTGAGAAGACTGAAACGTTTATTGGCGATAATACTGTTGTGCGGGAATATGTAACGATCAGTCGTGGTACAACCGACAAATTCAAAACCATTATCGGGAAGAATTGTTTGCTGATGGCCTACGTTCACGTGGCGCATGATTGCAACATAGGTAATCAGTGCATCTTAGTAAATACCGTTCAGGTTGCAGGTCACGTAACGATTGACGATTGGGCAATTATTGGTGGAGCTAGTGCGTTGCATCAGTTTGTGAAAATTGGAGCACACGTAATGATCTCAGGAGGATCACTTGTTCGTAAAGACGTTCCGCCTTACACAAAAGCAGCACGCGAGCCGTTGGCATATGCAGGTATCAATACTGTAGGCTTAAGAAGACGTGGCTTCGCAGCAGAAAAAATCAGCGACATTCAGGAAATCTATCGATACATTTTCCTTAAGGGACTTAACAACTCAAAAGCGATTGACATTGTGGAAAGCGAGATCGCTAAAAGTGAAGAGAAAGATTACATTCTTAATTTTATAAAGACCTCCGATCGTGGCATCATGAAAGGATATGGTTCAAAAGATTAAGAACTTGAAACCTTGAACTTCGAACAATAACAACTTGCCCTCAAATCAACAAACTTCAGGTCTTCACATCACGACTCAAGAGCTCGGAAAGCGTTTCAATCGTGAATGGATATTCCGAAACCTGACTTTTAATTTTACTTCCGGAAATACCTATGCCATTACAGGTCCGAATGGATCGGGTAAATCTACTTTACTACATGTTCTTTGGGGACAAGTTCCAGCAAGCACTGGAACAGTTGGTTACACTCAAGCTGAAACAGAAATATCAGTAGAACAAATTCATCAACACATCAGCATCGCCACTCCTTATATGGATTTGATTGATGAATTCTCTTTACTTGAACAATTGCAATTTCATTTCAAGTTGAAGAAAAGCAGAGGCAATATGAGTTTGGAAACCATGCTCGATCGAATGAATCTTGAACATGCAAAAGATAAATACATATCCAACTTCTCGTCAGGCATGAGACAACGCCTAAAACTAGCGTTAGCATTTTTCACTGAAGTTGATATTATTTTTCTAGACGAGCCCGGCACCAACCTCGATAGTCAGGCCTTTGCCTGGTACCTGAAAGAATTGAATGCACTACCGAAGACATCATTAACTTTTATTGCTAGCAATCAACCAGCTGAGTATCCAGAGAATTCTATAGTGCTTAATGTAGCGGATTATAAAAAGTAAATCTGTTACCGGTAACTAGCAACCGGCTACTCTACGAATCTACTCGCTTTCCTTCTCCGTCCATGCAGAATAGCCACCATTAAGTGTGTATAAAGATGTGAAGCCTAATTCACCCATTCGATCTGCTGCCTTGCCACTTCGTATGCCACTGAGACAATACACAAAATAGGTTTTGCTTTTATCTAGTTCAGCAATCTTTTGTTCAAAATCAGAAGCCTTAAAATCAATATTCACTGCACCTTCAATATTACCTGTCGTGAATTCTTCTGGCGTGCGAACGTCCAGTAAAATAGCACCAGGAAATTCCTTCAATTTTGATTGAAAAGTTGCTACATCTAACTTTTCGAAGCCGCTTTGTTCGTTTACTGAATTTTCTTTTTGACTTGATATCGAACATGCTGATAAAGCAAATGCTAAAATGAAGATGAGATTTTTCATATGGTTACGTTGATGATACGGTTTTAAGTCCGACAATAGAAGCAATAAGCGTTACAATAAAAAAGACTCTCCAGAAATCCGTTGGTTCTTTAAATATAAAGATGCCAACCAAGGCAGTGCCAACAGCCCCAATACCAGTCCACACCGCATAAGCAGTACCGATCGGTAAAGTTTGTGTTGCTCTGTAAAGCAAATACATACTCATTGATAGACAAGCAAAAAATCCAGCAAACCACAGGGTTGATGTTGTTCCGGTGGATTCCTTTGCTTTTCCTAAGCAAGCAGCAAAGCCTACTTCAAACAATCCTGCAATGATAAGAATGATCCAGTTCATGTTCGTAAAGGTATTGAGTGTTAAAGTCAAACCAAACTCATTGGAAAGAACCGCCCTATTTTTTCCTAACGCCCATTCGGAACAATTCTTTAACTTAGCGCACCGTAAAATTCAATCGAATGTACCATTCCAAAATTGTGGGTCTTGGGCACCACGTTCCTGAAACCGTCATCACCAACGAATACCTTTCAACCATTATGGATACCAACAACGACTGGATCGTTGAACGAACCGGTATTCATGAAAGAAGATGGATTGATCCCACTAAGGACACTGTAGCAAACATGGCCGCCAAAGCAAGTCGCATGGCACTGCAAAGAGCGAAACTCACTGAAAAAGATGTTGACTTTATCGTCTTCGCCACCATTACTCCAGACTACTTTTTTCCAGGTTCCGGTGTTCTGCTTCAGCGCGAACTTGGACTCGATGGACGCATTGGTGCACTCGACATACGCAATGCGTGTTCCGGATTCATTTATGCATTATCGGTTGCTGATCAGTTCATTAAAACCGGCATGTATAAAACCATACTTGTGGTGGGTGCTGAAATACAATCAACCGCTATTGATGCTACTACGAAGGGAAGAAACACAGCTGTTATTTTTGCTGATGGTGCCGGTGCAGCTATACTTCAACCAACTGATACACCCGGTATTCTCTCTACTCATCTTCACTCCGATGGAAACTTTGCCGAAGAGCTTTATGTAAAAGATCCGGGCAGCAGTCGGCCAAGAGAAGAACGACAGCCGGATCAAATTCTGGATACCACGACCTACAAGGTGGTGATGAATGGCAATCAGGTTTTTAAACATGCTGTCGTTCGCTTCATGGAAGTCATAAATGAAGCACTTACCGCCAACAACCTGAAAAAAGAAGATATTAATCTATTGGTACCTCATCAGGCCAACCTTAGGATCAGTCAATACATTCAAGAGAAACTTGCCCTTACGGACGCCCAGGTATATAACAACATCATGCGCTATGGAAATACAACTGCCGCGTCCATTCCAATTGCCCTAAGCGAGGCCTGGGCCGAAGGTAAAATCAAAGAAAATGATTTAATTTGTTTAGCCGCTTTTGGCAGTGGGTTCACATGGGCCTCAGCGCTGATACGTTGGTAGTTTCGAGTTGGTAGTTTCGAGTTTCATAAAGTTTAGAAACCCCGAAACCCGAAACCCGGAACTTTAAACTCGAAACTTAAAAAAATGAAGACCTCTACCTACAACCCTAGTCCGCTCGAAGTTGATTTTGCAAACTCGCTTTACATTTTGCAGAAAGAAATCGAAAAGCATTTGCAAGACAATCAGATCATACACGTAGAAAGCCAGATTAAAAAAGATAACCCGATGGTCAAGTTCAGTCTGCTGGACAAAGATGGCGATCCCCATGAAATCGTTGTGCGCATTATTCAGTTGCCGGATAAGTTTTAATTCGAAACTCTTCGCACTTTAAACTCATCACATGTCACTACTGATCATCTTCTCCTGCATCGTATTGCTCATTGTGCTCATCACGCGTTTTCAGATTAACGCCTTTCTTGCTTTTTTATTAATCTCCATTCTTGCCGGTTTATTGTTGGGTATTGATGCTTCACACATCACTGCCTCTATTCAAAAAGGTATTGGCGATATGCTTGGCTCACTCGTCATTGTGGTAGCGTGTGGTGCCATGCTTGGTAAACTAGCTGCTGAAAGCGGAGCCGCACAACAAATCGCAGGAAGCCTGATGAACTTGTTCGGTCCACGTTACATTCAATGGGCATTGATGCTCACGGGTTTTATTATCGGCATACCTTTATTTTATAATGTAGGTTTTGTCTTAGTGGTGCCCTTAATCTTTTCAGTTGCTTATAAGTACAATTTTCCTGTAGTGTACATAGGATTACCTATGCTGGCTGCTCTTTCGGTAACGCATGGTTTTCTTCCTCCTCATCCATCGCCCACAGCTTTGGTCGCACAGTTCCATGCTGATATGGGTACAACACTTTTTTATGGCATTCTTATCGGACTACCAACCGTGATCATAGCGGGTCCTTTTTTCTCCCAGACGTTAAAGAAAATTCAAACACCTCTCAATAAAATATTTCAATCAACCGCTCTTCCGGATAATGAATTACCTGGATTAGGTATCAGTATCTTTTCAGCGCTGCTCCCTGTTATTTTATTGGCAGCAACAACCATCTTTGGAAATGTGATTCACGAACCCGGATTATTAAAAACGGTGATAACCTTTTTAGGTGACCCTGCCATTGTTATGATTATATCATTGGTCGTTGCTACCTATACGCTTGGCGTCCGTCAAAACAAAAAGATGAAATCGATCATGGACATCTACGGAGATGCCGTGAAAGACATTGCCATGATACTCTTGATTATGAGTGGAGCCGGAGCGTTGAAACAAGTATTAATCGATAGCGGTGTAAGCGCAGAGATCGCTACACTCCTCATCGGACTTGATGTGCATCCATTAGTATTAGGCTGGGCGATAACGTGCGTCATTCGCGTATGCGTAGGTTCAGCAACCGTGGCAGGACTAACTGCTGCATCGATCATGGCTCCTTTGCTTGCACAATCTCATGTTGATCCAAACCTCATGGTATTGGCAGTTGGTGCCGGCAGCCTCATGTTCTCGCATGTAAACGATGCAGGCTTCTGGCTCTTCAAAGAATATTTTAATCTGAGCATTAAAGATACCATTCGATCCTGGTCGTTGATGGAGACCGTTGTTGCAATATGTGGATTAGCGGGTGTGATGCTCATCCAATCGCTTCTCTAAAATCCAATTAAACGATGACTGAAAAAGAGGCGAAGAGAGTCTACTCTACCAGAGAAGAAATCGCTAATGCTATTACACATGGCATCGGTACAGGATTAGCTATTGCAGCAATGGTAGTCCTTATTGTTTTTGCAGCAATTAAAGGAAATGTCTGGCACATAGTAAGTTTCTCAATATATGGATCGACACTGGTATTGCTTTACTTCGCATCTACATTATACCATAGTCTCACCAATCAAAGGGCGAAGGGAGTCTTTCATAAGTTTGATCACATCTCCATCTATTTATTAATCGCAGGAACGTACACACCCTTTTGCCTCACGGCTTTGCGCGGATGGATTGGTTGGACCGTACTTGGTGTTGTTTGGAGTTGCGCGATACTAGGCACAGTACTAAAATCCATCTCTGTTGGTAAACGGGTGATGATGTCAACCATCTTATATATATTGATGGGTTGGGTAATCCTGATTGCGATCAAACGGCTTTATAATTCCATGCCCTACAATGGGTTTCTGCTTTTAGTTGCCGGTGGTGTGTCGTACACACTGGGCACCATATTCTTCATCCGCGATAAAGTAAAATACAATCACAGCGTTTGGCATTTGTTTGTGCTGGGCGGAAGTGTATTGCATTTCTTTTCGGTGCTGACATTACTTTCCGTGGGAAAAAATTAATGGTTATCCGTTAATGGTGAGACTTATTTCGAAGAAGTGTTTTAACTTTCTCAAACCAATCACGATTAATAACGAACCATTCACATGAATCTATCTCCCGATCAACGCTTCGCACAACTTGGCTTAACCCTTCCCCCTGCTCCTAAACCATTGGGTGTGTATAAACCTTTTCTCATTGTTGGAAACATGGTGTATGTTTCTGGTCATGGAACGGTTAAGGAAGATGGCTCTCTGATCATTGGCAAGGTAGGAGTTGATATAAATGTGGATGAAGCGAAGCTTGCTGCACAACAAGTGGGACTTGCCATTCTTGCTACACTAACAAAGAATCTGGGAAGTCTGAATAAAATCAAACGCGTTGTTAAAGTATTGGGCATGGTGAATGCAGTTCCTGAATTTGAACGTCACCCCTTTGTTATCAATGGATGCAGCGAACTGTTTGCAAAAGTTTGGGGAGAAGAAAATGGTGTTGGCGTTCGCAGTGCAGTGGGTATGGGTTCATTGCCGGATAATATTCCGGTAGAAATTGAAGCACTTTTTGAGTTGATGTAATCCTTCATGATTAATCGAAGCAAGATTAAGTAATAAAGTAATTTCGATGACAACACATTCCTGGTTTACAATAGACAATGTCGATACGATCGATTCTCCTGCGCTTGTGCTTTATGTGGATCGCATTCAACAGAACATTCAAACTTTAGTAAAGAGTAGTGATCATGTTAATCGATTGAGGCCTCACATCAAAACGCATAAATCAGGTGAAGTTTCGAAGATGATGTTGGCAGCAGGAATAAAAAAATTCAAGTGTGCTACTATTGCTGAAGCAGAAATGCTGGCCAGTGTTGGTGCTCCGGATGTATTACTCTCCTATCAACCCGTTGGACCAAAAGCAAATCGTGTTGCAGAGCTTGTTAAAAAATTTCCAGACACAAAATTCAGTTGCCTGATTGATAATCTTGAAAGCGCAAAACATCTTTCAAATGTATTTTCAAATCAATCCATTTTGATTGACGTATACATTGATTTAAATGTAGGAATGAATCGCACGGGCATTGTGCCGGATGCAGCATTGAAACTATATGAGGAATGTAAATCCTTAAAAGCAATTTCGATTGTCGGGCTTCATGCTTACGATGGTCACTTGCGTGATGTAGATTTTGCAGTTCGTACAAAACGCTGTGATGAATCATACAAGAGGGTTGAAGGACTACAAAAATCCATCTTAGAGAAAGAAGGAAAGAAGTTAACTATTGTTGCCGGAGGCACTCCCACCTATTCCATTCATTCGAAACGAAAAGAAATTGAATGCAGTCCGGGCACATACATTTATTGGGACAAAGGCTATGAGCAATTATTAACGGAGCAGAATTATTTATTTGCAGCCTTGGTCATTACTCGCATCATCTCTAAACCAACCGAAGATACAATCTGTATTGATCTTGGTCATAAAGCCATCGCATCCGAAAATCCGATTGCAAACCGCGTGTACTTTTTGAATGCATCAGATATTGAACCAACGGGTCACAGCGAAGAGCACATGACCTTTAAAACATCTGTTGGAAATACATTCTCTGTTGGAGATGTATTATACGGAGTTCCCTATCACGTTTGTCCAACCATTGCTTTACACGATGAAACCTGTGTTGTACAAAATCATAAGGTCGTAGAGCGATGGAAAACGCTATCACGCAATAGAAAGATTACAGTTTAAAAAACATTGTACTTCACGTTGAAATCGTATGAAAAAATTTACCGCTGCATTTGGATTGGTTATCATTCTTGCATCGGCTTATGTGTTCTACAACAAATTTGGTAAGGTCGAAAAGGAAAAGACAATAGAAAATATAAAGATTGAAGCATCCAATATATGGCATGCACCTGACACATCATTAGTGGCTCAGGATGGGAGTGCAAATTTAATCCGGTATGGAAGAAAATTAATTGTAGCCACTTCGTATTACCTCGGTCCAAAAGGGAAAGTCAGTGCCATCTCAAACGGAATGAATTGTCAAAATTGTCATCTGGATGCAGGCACAAAACCCTTTGGAAATAATTATGGATCGGTTGCCTCACTCTATCCGAAATTCCGCACTCGCTCTGGTGGATTGGAAAGTATTGAGAAGCGCGTGAACGATTGTATTGAGCGAAGCTTAAATGGAAATCCGCTTGACTCGCTTTCAAAAGAAATGAAAGCAATGGTGGCGTATATAAAATGGGTTGGTAAAGAGGTTCCAAAAGGAAAGCAGGCTGAAGGCTCCGGATTGTTTCCAATCGAATTTTTAAATCGTGCAGCTGATCCCGTGAAAGGAAAGTTACTATACGTAAACCAGTGCCGTCTGTGCCATCAACAAAATGGCCAGGGTCTGATTCTCAATGACAGCTCACGCTACATCTATCCACCACTATGGGGAGAAAATAGTTTTAATACAGGTGCAGGGCTTTTTCGAATTTCAAACTTCGCCAAATACATTCGTGCTAACATGCCTCAGGGTGCAACGTATTTAAAACCAATCCTGACGGAGGAAGAAGCGTGGGATATTGCCGCGTATGTAGTTTCATTGCCACGCCCCACAAAGAAGTTTGTGGGAGATTGGCCAAAGTTAGAAACCAAACCCTTTGATCATCCTTTCGGGCCTTATGCTGATTCCCTTTCGGAACTCCAGCATAAATACGGACCCTTCAACATTAATGGGCTGGGGGGAGATATACTTGGGAAATTAAATAAATGATAATATGAATGAAGGAAAAGGGATAGGGTTTTTAATTGCTGCAGGCTTGTTTATTATAATGGCAATCGTTCTACATGTTACAAGTGTAAAAAAGCAAAAAGATAATCAATTTGATGGGGTGATTCAGGAGGTAACGTATTCGGATAAACATACTCCTTTGGTTAAAATCAACGGTGCTACATTTGCAGTAAGCTTCCCTAATGAGGATTTTAGGAATAAAATAGAAGAAGGGGACTCTTTAAGTAAGAAGAAAAACTCTAGAGTGTATAGATTGGTTAAACACCAAACTGGGCAAGTATTTCTTTCAGAATAAATAATTAATAATAATCTATACGAAGGGAGTATTTTTATTAAGCCTTCCAAAAGAGACTAAAAAATAAAATTCCGAATCATAAAATCAATTTCATAACTCAATTTAAAAGCAACTATATGAAAAAATTAATCTTCATTATGTTATTAGCCGGCATTTCAAATGTAACACTGGCGCAACAAAGTCCAGATGTTGTTGATATGAAAAAGCATCATATTGTTATTCAGTTCAATGATGGAGAATCCATGTCGCAAGAAGCCATCGTTGGCCAGGTAAAAAATATAATTACCGCGTGGCCCAATGCAGAGGTCGAAGTAGTTTGCCACAGCTCAGGACTTGATTTACTTACATCAGCAAAATCAGAAGTTAGTAAAATTCTTTCTGAATTATCTGCAAAGGGTGTCATCTTTTCGGCTTGCAATAACTCTATGCGAAAAAGAAATGTTAAGAAAGAAGATTTGGTTTCTGTTTCGAGAGTAGTTCCATCGGCAATGATTCAATTAACACTAAGACAAGAAGAAGGATGGGCGTATGTTAAGGGCGGACATTAATACGTTTAATAAACATATTTGCTGAATGAAAAATATAGAGCCTCCCATCACAGAGGCTCTACTAACAATAATTCCTTTATGAAATTACGCTTCACATGAATAGGCATGTGCTCATTCAGGCTATGAATCATTTTAACAACTTAAACCCAAAGCCAAAGTTGACGATACGGCAAAGAGAAACTATTCTCATACAGGGACGAAAAAATCTGGAGTTTGAAATTGATCAGCAATACGCATGAAAGTCCCGCTAAATCAAATTTAATGGTATCGCTCCCTCAGGAACCTGTCGAACAGGGAAACTGAAATATGGGCTATTAAAAAAAATCCTGATTCGACATAGGGGTAATCCAATTCTTGATTGTCATAGCTTCAAAAAAGAATACTATGAAAAAGAACATGATGTTAATGATGATGATCCTGCTGACATCTATTGTCTATTCTCAGGCGCAGGAAATTCAAACGGTTTTTAAACCCGGAAAATCTGGAGGCTATGGTGCCATTCACAATTCGTTTACTACCATCAATGGGAAGTACGCTAACATGGCAGGGTTCTATGGCGGTTGGTATGTAAACAGTAAATTCCTAATTGGAATCGGGGGTGCAGCCTTAACCAATGATGTGCCTGTTGCACCTCAGCACAGTACCATCCCTGGCGTGGACATGAGCTATGCTTATGGTCAGTTTGGCTTAGTTACTGAATACGTATTGTTGTCAGACAAAGTATTTCATGCCGGAATTCATCTCTTCACAGGAGGAGGATTTACAGGTCAGTATGAGCGTTCATTCGATGGTGATTACAATACTGACGACTCGAATTTTGATGAAAACTTTTTTACCGTTGTTGAGCCCGGTGCTTTTGTTGAAATAAACTTATTAAAGTGGATGAGGTTCAGTCCCGGAGTATCGTATCGTGCAACCTTTGGCAGTGATGCGGCAGGCTTAAGTGATAAAGATCTTTCGAATTTATCGTATAATCTCACACTAAAGTTCGGCAAGTTTTAAGAAATACTTTTCAGAAAAATCAATTGCTCTGGTATACAGTTTTCAGGCTTTATACCAGAGCAATTGTGTTAAAGCGATGTCCATTGTGATGTTGATCACCTTCTTATTCAAAGGCATTTGGCTAAACGAAATATTTTGCTCTTACTTCTTCACAATCTTTAGCACAGCAGTTTTGCCGCTCACCGTCACATTCATTAGGTATAATCCACCACGATAGTTTGTCATACTAAAAGTGACAAGATCAGAACCAGCATGAATGGTTTCCAATAAGCATCCTTGAAGATCACGAAGCTGCATTGCTGTTATGATGCTGTTGGCCTTTATGCTAACCGTGTTTTCCACCGGGTTAGGATAAACTTGTATGTGTTGTGCAATGCTTTCTTCTATGCCTGTTACATTCGTGAAGATAGCCTCACTTGAAGCAACCCAGTTCGTACCAATATTATTATCAAGTTCAACATCTGTCAATTGTATATAACTACCGTTACCATCTGCATTTGGCCATGGCGAAAGATTTGAATACGACACTTCATCAATCACGTTGCCGAACCCATCGGCCAGGGTTAATTTTTGCCCTTCATTATTAAGGTTACGTGTAAATTGACCGAACGGTGAGAATGCATACTTTTGAATGAACGTTTCTCTATGATTTGCCAATTGCAAAACACCCTGCGGTGGACAAATTGAACCTGCCGAAAACTGATACACAAAACCAGTTCCGCGAAAATACATTCCGGTTAAATTAACGGGTTCATTTCCATTGTTTGTAATTTCAATAAACTCCTGATCATTACTGTCCGGGAATTCTGTAGTTATGTTAGGATGATACATGATCCTCGTAATGACCAGCGGTGGCGTTTGCACATTGCTGCAAGATGAGAATGAACCAAGATTATCATTCATCCAGGTAATTCGTGATCCTAAAAAGTCTTTGATATTGGCGATTTCCAAATCGTAATTATAGGGTGCATCGGGATGGTCTTCTTCAAGGGGAGGCCATCGAATAGTATTCCGGTCTCTGGCTTCACCAATTAAAGCAACTGTTTGGTCAATAAATGCATTAAGGCTTGTTAAATTAAGTGGCTCTCCATTTTGAATTAATTCATTCCATCTTTTAGAAAAATAACATTTGTACTGAGAATTGTCAAAGAGGTCTTTCCAAAATTTCGCGCCTATGTTATCACCATTATAAAACTGCCATGTATCAGTTTTACTCCTATCCAATCCCCACCGAAGTAAATCATTTCCATACGTCAAGTTAAAATCCCACAATGGCCCTGCCCTTAGTTTGCCATTTTTATCTTTGTGAAAATACGTACTGAACTGGTATCCATCAACATTAGCGGATAGTTCATTGATAATCATGAAATCAATAAATGAAGGAACATCAATAACAGAAGGGTATCCTTGTGAAAAAGAAGTGTTTCCTGAATTTGCTGTAGTGGAGAGTTTATCAAATTGGGATTTAATATATTCAGATTGTTGATTGGTAATGTTTTGGGGCTTTGGAAACTCATGAATGAAATTCACGTCATCAAAACCAATATAGCTTGATACTGTCCATGCTGGCACATCTTCTGCATCAATTTTGTCCGCCTTTGTGATATAACCACCAGAGAGGTCAGGCAATGAATTATCATCTGGATCAATTTTATTAATATCAACACGATCGTCACCTGCTTTAATTTTTTCCTGTAGAATATAAAGTCCTCTATAATCTCCATTGATCATCACTTCACAATAAACAGTTCGGGGGGCATACTCTCCTATTCTCCGCGATAAATTGTAACTGATATAATCACGAATCATCGAATCATCAAACGCTAGTCCGTTTAAAACCCAATCGTTCTCTTCAGGCATATTCAATAAGCTTACATTATTATTGGTAACATTATCGGCTAGTAAAGTAGTAAGGCTATATTGTTTTTTCTCCAATACAGTTGAACTCGATCCTCTGATTTCTATTCCAATTCGACCATTGTAGTTTGGTGCTAAACTGTTGTTTGGACTCGATACAAAGTTTCGTTGACCAACTCCATTATAAACAATTTTCATGGTACCCAAAATCTTTGGTTCATCGAGTATTTCCTGATTTCCATCTGTGGTAATGATTACAATTGGCAAATTGCTATCCGTAAAAGTTTGGGCCTCAATTTCTAACCCAACGAGTAACATCAGGCAACCGAGAATAAAGTGTTTTTTCATTACGCTATTTAACAATTCCATTGCTTTCTACCATCAATCTTAAATACCAGAGATCTAATTATTTCTATAAATTATCATGCCGTTTAGGTTACCTGTTACTTTACCCTTTACAAAAACCTCTACACCATTTACAAATACGTGCTCAATACCCGTAGATACTTTTTGAGGATTCGTAACGGCAGCTTCATCCTTCACAGTAAGTGGATCAAATAAAACTAAATCTGCGAAGTATCCTACCTGAATTCGTCCACGCTTTTTAATTCCAAGCTGATCAGCCGCTAAAGCTGTCACTTTATAAATAGCCTGATCAAACGATAGTGTCTTTTCTTCACGAACATAGTGGCCAAGCATGCGTGTAAATGCGCCATACCCACGTGGGTGTCTACCTGAACTTGTTCCGTCAGAGCAAATATTAGTATGAGGCCATTGCATTAGTTTCTTCACATCTTCTTCGTCCATACTGGTGGCAACGATACTTCCTCCACAATCCTCATTCTTCAACTCACACTCATCCAATCTGCGAATCAATTCGATTAACATTTTTTCGGACGATTGATTCTCACGTTTTGCAACTTCTGCGAGACTCTTTCCATTGTATTCAGGATTGGGTTTGTAGTAACTGAGAATAATTCCTTCAGCACTTGTTACTTCCTTTAAAATAAATGCAGCTTCTTTTTCATCTTTAAAATTTCGATCGGGAAAGAGAACACGAATAGTGGATGACCAATATGTGTATGGATAAAGATCCGCAGTTATATCAATTCCTTCTTTTCGTGCTGCTTCCAACAACTGCAACGTGCTATCGGCTTTGCCCCAAAGGCCGCGCATCGCTAATTTAAAATGACTGATCTGAACAGGTACTTTTGTTTCTCTTCCAATGGTTATAATTTCCTGAAGCGCATCCCAAAAATAACGATCCTCACTTCGCAGATGACTAATGTAACGACCGTTGTATTGGGGTAACACTTTTGAAAGTTGAAGCACCTCATCGTGTGAAGAATAAATTCCAGGATCATACTCCAAGCCGGTTGACAATCCAAACGCACCCGCTTTCATGTCAATATGCAAGAGAACAATCATACTGTCAATCTCTGCTTGTGTTGATTTTCTTTTGAAATCTTTTCCCACTACTTGCTCACGTAACGTATTATGTCCACTATATGAACCAACATTAACTGCTACAGGACTATCCTTTAATAGTTGAAAATATTTTTGAAGCGGCAATTCCGATCCTCCATCTTGTCCAACAATAATGGTGGTGATACCCTGACTTACCATTGCTTCTGCTGACGGATTTTTATTCAGGTCACGATCATGATGACTATGAGTATCGATGAAACCCGCAGCCAATGCTAAATGAGTTGCATCTATTTCTTTTACGCCACTTCCATTTAACTCACCCACAGGAAGAATGGCAGCAATGGTATCGGATTGAATCGCCACATCATATTGCTTTCCGCTCTCAACTCCATCACTGTAAACCTTAGCGTTGCGAATGATGAGATCATACTTCTTTGTTTGACATGAACTCAGAAGAGCAAAAGAAAGAAGTGAGACCAGAATCCTCATTTGTTTTTGTTTAAGCTCCTGAAGTTGAGAAAAGTTTTTAGAATAGGAAACTCCTATAAACACACCGGGAACAATTTCCTGCCCTGGCGGTTTATCTGCGACATCATCCTGAAATTCAGAGATGTTTATAAATTATTTACCTTTGCCGCTCCATCATCCGGGCCATTATTTTACCTATCTAAAACAAATAAAAACGAAGTAATATGAACATTTCAAAACACAAAGTTGCGTCAATTCACTACACCCTGACCGACAATAGCGGTACTATTCTAGACACCAGTAGCGGACGCGAGCCTCTTGTATATCTACATGGCGCAGGCAATCTGATTATCGGCATGGAAGAGGGATTGGAAGGAAAAGTAAAAGGCGATAAATTTCAATTGAAGATCGCGGCTGCAAAAGGCTATGGCGAGAAAGATCCTGCCATGACACAAAAAGTTCCGCGCTCTTCATTTGGCGATCAGGAAGTTCGTGTTGGCTCGCAGTTTCAAACCAACAGAGGTGAAGTCGTTACGGTAACAGAAGTGAATTTAGATTCCGTAACCGTTGATGCCAATCATCCATTAGCAGGCGTTGAATTAAACTTTGCTGTTGAGATATTAGATATTCGTGAAGCTACTTCAGAAGAAGTATCACACGGTCACGTTCATGGTGCGGGTGGTCATCATCACTAAGACAGTATTCAGAATATAGTATTTAGAATATAGTATTTAGAATATAGAATTCTGAAAAAGAAAAGCCTCCTGAAATCAGGAGGCTTTTCTTTTCGCTAATCTTAAAATTTATTTTTTCTTTTTAGCTGCCTTCTTTTTAGCGGGTGCTTTCTTCACGGTCTTTTTAGCAACCACTTTCTTTGCCGCTTTTTTAACTACTTTCTTCTGCACTACTTTCTTCGCTGCTTTTTTAACTACAACTTTCTTCACGGCTTTCTCAGCAACTACCTTCTTTGCTACTTTTTTTGGTGCGGCTTTCTTTACTACTTTTTTAGCAGCAGGTTTCTTCGCAACCGCTTTCTTAACTGCTTTGTTTGTAGGTGCTGCTTTTTTATTTGCCGCTGCATTTATGCCCATTTGATTCAATGCTGAACCAGCCTTAAACCATTCAATCTGGTTCTTATTATAAGTATGATTCACTGAAATCGTGTCGCTTGATCCATCGCTGTGGCGTAATACCAACGACAATGGTTTCTCTGGGGAGAATGTAGTTAAGCCTACAATATCAATTCCATCGTCTTCTTTGATCTTGTTATAATCTTCCTTGTTCGCGAAGGTAAGGGCAAGCATACCTTGCTTCTTCAAATTTGTTTCGTGAATGCGGGCGAATGATTTTACGAGAATGGCACGTACACCTAAATGGCGAGGCTCCATGGCCGCGTGCTCACGGGATGAACCTTCTCCGTAATTTTCATCACCCACTACAATTGAACCAAAGCCTTGGGCTTTGTAGTAGCGTTGAACATTGGGTACTTCATCAAATGATCCCGTCAGTCCGTTCTTCACACTATTGATTTTCTCATTGAAGAAGTTAGTCGCTCCAATCAATAAGTTGTTGGAAATATTGTCCAAATGTCCACGGTATTTTAACCATTTACCGGCCATTGAGATATGATCGGTTGTACATTTTCCTTTTGCTTTGATCAACAAGCGAAGATCTTTCAAGTCTGTGCCTTCCCACGCTTTGAACGGTGCAAGCAATTGAAGACGATCCGATGTTGGGCTTACCTTTACACTTACTTTGCTACCATCTTTTGCCGGTGCCTGGAAGCCAGCATCTCTTACTGCAAAACCTTTTGTTGGCAATTCATGACCTGTTGGCGGATCAAGCTTAACCTTCTCTCCCATTTCGTTTGTGAGGTAATCGGTTAATGGATTGAAGTTCAAATCACCTGCTATTGCGAATGCTGTTACCAATTCCGGTGAACCAACAAAGGCATAGGTATTTGGATTACCATCATTACGCGATTGGAAATTTCTATTGAAGGAGTGAACAATGGTATTCTTTTCTTTCTTCTCCGCTCCCACACGACTCCACATACCAATACATGGACCGCAGGCATTCGCAAAAACTTTAGCGCCAATCTTATCGAAGATCTTGATGAAGCCATCACGCTCGATAGTATAACGCACTTGTTCTGATCCCGGTGTGATGGTGAACTCTGCCTTTGTCTTCAATCCCTTATCGGATACTTGTTGTGCTAAACTTGCAGCACGCGAAATATCTTCATACGATGAGTTCGTACATGAACCGATCAATCCCACTTCAATTTTTGTAGGCCATCCGTTCTTCGCTGCTTCTTCTTTTAGTTTTGAAATCGGTGTAGCCAAATCCGGAGTAAATGGTCCGTTTAAGTGCGGCTCTAATTCTGATAGATTCAATTCAATTACTTCATCGAAATATTTTTCCGGATTAGCATATACTTCAGGGTCGCCTGTTAAATGTTCTTTCACTGAGTCAGCAAGTTTTGCAATTTCTGTGCGACCTGTTGATTTGAGGTAACGTGACATCGATTCATCGTAACCAAAAGTTGATGTTGTTGCACCAATCTCAGCGCCCATGTTACAGATGGTTCCTTTACCTGTACAACTCATGGATGTTGCGCCCTCTCCAAAATATTCTACAATAGCACCAGTTCCACCTTTCACAGTAAGAATACCTGCTACTTTTAAGATCACATCTTTAGCAGAAGTCCAGCCACTTAATTTTCCGGTTAATTTAATACCGATGAGTTTAGGAAATTTTAATTCCCACGCCATACCGGCCATTACATCAACTGCATCAGCACCACCAACTCCAATGGCCACCATGCCAAGACCACCGGCATTCACGGTGTGTGAATCCGTTCCGATCATCATCCCACCGGGGAAAGCATAGTTTTCTAATACTACCTGATGAATAATACCAGCACCTGGTTTCCAAAAACCAAGTCCATATTTATTGGATACTGAGGAAAGGAAATCAAAAACTTCTTTGCTCTCTGTGTTGGCAACTGTTAAATCACTTTTAGCATCGTTCTTTGCTACGATCAAGTGATCGCAATGAACAGTGGATGGCACGGCCACTTTAGGTTTGCCGGCAGACATGAATTGAAGCAATGCCATTTGAGCCGTTGCATCCTGCATAGCCACGCGATCCGGTGCAAAATCCACATACGATTTACCTCGTCCGAAATTCTCCAGCTTCTGGTCAGAATGAAGGTGGGAATACAGGATTTTTTCAGATAATGTAAGAGGCTTGTTCACCACTTTTCGGGCGCTAGCAATACGCTTCGGCATTTCTTTGTACAATGCCTTGATCATGTCTAAATCGAATACCATAATGTTTGATTTTAAAGAGATGCTAAAGTACTAATTTTTTCAACTGGTTTATGTTTCTCATTATGCTCATCGGGTTCAGGAAGATGAACTGAAACACCAATTCTTATTTTGTCCAATAAAGTATTGAGCTGCTGGACTTCCCTCTCACTTAGATTCACCAACAAAGAATCCATTCGATCGGTTTCGGGTTCCATTACTCTTAGCAATTCCAGACCCTGATCAGTTATGGTGACAGCTGCCGCCCGCTTATCTTTCTCGGCACTCTTGCGCGTGATCAAGCCTTTTATGCGTAGTCGCTCTACAATTCGGGAAGCGTCCGACATTTTATCCAGCATCCGATCTCGAATGGTGTAAACCGAAACATGATTTGGGAACTGTCCACGCAAAATGCGCAGCACATTGTATTGTTGACGGGTAATGTCATACTTCTTAAAGCTCTCATTCACCTGGCTAACCAGAAATGAATAGGTATAAAAAATATTAAGAAGTCCTTTCTGATGTTCGCTACGAAAACCAGTTTGATGAATTTCTTTTTCTAAGGCCATAAATTTAAATGGCGGGTTGGGGTTTGAACCACCAAAATAGCCATTTAATTATGAAAAAAATATAGAAGGGGTTGAATTTGACCCTATAAGGTTGGTTTTGATTCTTATTTGGCGTTGATATAATTCAAAAACTCACGCTTCACGTTTTCATCTTTGAATTTCCCCGAAAAATAAGCTGTTCCTGTCTTGCTGTTGGTGTCGCCTACACCACGCGATGCTACGCACATGTGGTTGGCATCTACAACAACGGCAATGTCCTGCGTCTTCAAAACGCGCTGCATTTCCATGCCGATCTGAACCGTCAATCTTTCCTGAACTTGAGGGCGTTTTGAAAAATACTGAACGATCCGGTTGATCTTTGATAGTCCGATTACCTTACCGCTTGAGAAGTATGCCACGTGGGCTTTACCATAAATGGGTACAAAGTGATGTTCGCAATGTGAATAAAAGGTAATGTCTTTCTCCACCAGCATTTGATCGTAGTTGTATTTATTCTCAAATAAACGAGCGGTAGGTCGGTTCTTCGGATTTAATCCGCTGAACACTTCCTTCACATACATTTTGGCCACGCGATGTGGTGTTCCGCTCAAACTATCGTCCGTCAGATCAAGACCCAAAATATTCATGATTTCACGAAAGTGTTTTTCGATCTTCTCAATCTTTTGATCATCATCCAGATCGAATGCGTCAGACCGAAGTGGCGTTTCAGCAGATGAACCAAAATGGTCATCGAACTCATCATCCAATGGCTTAAGCGGCAGGATATTCAACGAAATTTCTTTCTGTCTCATACAAAGTAATTTTCAGTTCGAATTTTGAGTCTATTTTTTGTCGGAGTATCCTCCAGATAACCACAGCAATATTTTCGGCAGTAGGATTCAACCGATGAAAAAATTCAGTGTCCAGGTTTAAATTTTTATGATCAAATTTTACCAGTACATTTTCTTTGATCAGATCACTTAACACTTTCATGTCAAATACATATCCCGTTTCCTCATCCGGTTCACCTATAACACTAACAACGAGCTCATAGTTATGACCATGATAGTTAGGATTATTACATTTTCCGAAAACAAGGTTGTTCTTTTCGTCAGACCAGCCTGCATTAAACAAGCGATGTGCTGCATTAAAATGTTCTTTGCGGGAAACTTTTACTTTCATCTGTCAAAGATAAACATGAATGGCAGTAAAAGGTTCAAGAGTCTCTTCTGAAAGTAGATCTTCTGACGAATTAAATGCTTGATTTACTAGAAATTTGAAAGGAAAGTATCGTGCGAACTAAAAAGCGATAGATTAATGCCCAAACTTATTTCATGGGTATTAAACTGTGTGCCAACAGAATTGTTCAACGGTATTTCGTAGGCATAACCAAAACGATAACCCTGGGTAAATTTAAATTGGAGTAATGCACCGACACTGTTCAAGTTACGGGTATATAAACCAGCAATGTATTTCTCATCCAGAATAATGTTTGCCTGATAATCGATGGAAATCGGTGCACCTTTTACGGCCTTTACTAACACGGAAGGTTTAAGACGAACACGTTCAGATAAGTAAAACACATAAGCAACTGCTGCATAGAAATGCTGACTATATAAGCTTGCCTGAAATGTATTCGATGTGCTGTCGATAAATGTTCCGGAAGCTTTCAACATCCTTGGAACAGAAAGCCCGACAAAAAAACGATCGCTCTTTAAAATAACACCTGCACCAAAACTGGGTTTAGTGATATTTTGGTTTTGCATAAAAACAGCATCGCCTTTATCATAGGGATTCAACATTGAATTATCACTGCGAAAATTTAGCACACCCGCTTGAAAACCAAATGAAAGATACTTTTCATCGAACCCAATTTTATAAGCATACGTTCCTTGAATTTCTGTATTGTTTGCGTTTCCAATCTTATCCTGCAAAATCATAATACCCACGCCCATCTTATTATTGACTAGCGATGTATGTGCACTGACATTAGCAGTAGTTGGACTACCATCAAAACCTGCCCATTGTTTGCGGTAAGTAACTGAAGCATTAAAATTATTATTTAATCCAGTATAGGCCGGATTAATAAGCAAAGGGTTGTTTAAGTATTGTGCATACAATGGGTCATTTTGCGCCTGCAGACTTCGTGCGGAAAAGATGATTATTATAGAAAGTAAAATTAGTCGCATAGGCATGGATACTTTAAAATAGTAGTAGATGATAATTTCCTGAAAGAAAAAAAAGTGTAGCACAGGGTCATGATTGCTTTAGCAAAGAACCCATGCTGATTTTTGATTTGAATCATAATTTCAGGATTGCTTAAGTGCTAAGTAGCCTGTTACTGGCTTCACTCCATTTTGGAACTCGATGGTATAGAAGTATGTACCGCTAGGAAGTCCTTTTCCTTCAGAACTGATTCCTTCAAATCGCTTACCCGGAACTTCGTTGTCGTATTCGTCAACTTTAAAGATCAAATCACCCCAGCGATTAAATACGCTGACCTTGTTTCCCCTTGGTAAATTGAAGATTCGCATAAATTTATTTTCCCCATCACTATTCGGAGCCACAGCATTGTGAACAATAACATCTTCAATATTTAAAGTAATTACGTTTTCAGAACACGCCAGGAGCAAGTCGCATGCTTTGATGGTCAGTCGATCGGATCCACGGAAAGACACATTTTGATATTGAATCAACAACTCTGAATTCTGTTCGATTTGTGCGGAAGCACCACTGAATGGTCGCTGAACAATTTCAAAGGAAGATGGATCAAGATTATTGTCTGGATCAGAAATAAAATCAAATAGATTAAGTCGTACTACTTCTTCAGGTTGCACAAGTACATCTTGCGCTACAATAATCGGTGCAGCGTTACAGAACGCAGTAACAATAAATGAGTATTGACCGGAATCCAATTGCGTTAGATCTTCTAGAGTAGAAGAGAACCCATTTGGTCCTGTCCACGAAACGAAATAATTTTCTCCCGTGACCGAAAGATTAATCTCCCCGTTCGGTAATCCACAACTTGAATTTTGAATTACGCTTTCAATATTTACTGAAAGTGGTGAGGTTGAATGATCTTCTATTACAATCGGATCGCTTGTATAATCTCTTGAAGCAATGCATCCGCTCGTATTATCTCTCAAGGTAAATCCATACGCACTAGGCGCAAGATTGTTAGGAGTTAGCGATGTGGATACAATCTCTCTTCCATCAAACCAACTTGCTGAAAAAGAACCAGCACTCCCGGAAGGAATAATAATAGCACTACCGTTAAAAGGCACAGCGCAATTTTCATTGTCGATTTTACTAACCGTGAACGTTGGACTTACAGTCTGATCAAGAATAGTAAATTGTTGATAGAGGCTACACTTTGAAATATTATCGGTAACGTAAACACTATAATTTGCAGGTACGGCTGTCTCCAAATCTTCGGTGGCAGTTGCAAATGAATAGGTAGACTGATTATACCAAGTGAAATTGTAATCACCCGAACCGTTTGAAACGGTAATGTCAACTTCTCCATTCCCGGGACTGCAAGTTGTACTCGGTGTTACTGAACTTGCTAAATCAAGTTTGGCACTGGCCGAATTTGAAATGTATACTGATTTATTGAGTACGCAGTTAAGCGTATTGTCCTTTACTTTAAGTGAATAATTTCCACCTGCAGCACCAGTCAAATTTGCAGCAACCATTTTTGTAATTGCATTAGGGTAAAGCCACTCGTAAGTATAATTACCAGAACCACCAATCGCGATAGCCGATGCTGTTCCTGTAAAAGGAAGTGAACATTTGGTATTGACAGCAGAGGTGTAATTAACTTTAAATGGAGAGTCAATAGTAAAGACAGAAAAACTAGAACAGGTTGGGTTATTTAGATCTGCCACCTCTATATAATACGTTCCTCCGGATGCTGATACTAAGTCCTTGGTTGATGCAACGGCATTAAAGAGTTCATCATACCAGGTGTACTTGTAGGATCCAGATCCACCCAACACGGTAAGAGCCACTTTCCCGTTCGCCACATTACAAGCCGTGGCATTGGTTACAATACCCGCCACATTAATATTGCAAGGACTCGTGCAAACCGAGCCCACAGTAAAGTTTTTTAAAAGTGTGCAGCTAGCACCATCTTTTACTTCTAATGCATAGTCTCCACTTCCAAGGCCTGAAATGTTTTGGCTTGTAGCAGTAAACCCAGCCGGGCCAGTCCATTTGAAACTATAATTTCCTGATCCGCCTGTTACGGATATATCAATAGACCCGGAACCAGCAGTGCAATCTTCTGGTTGTAGGTAATTCAGTTCAATACCTAATTTGGTATTGGTGATAATAATGTCTTGATGCACTTCTTTAGTCTGGCCAAAAACAACCTGACTACAAATTGCAAACAGGGTGAGCAAGACTGCTAAAAGAAACCGATATTTAGGGCTCAATTTGGTTTAAGGATTAAGGTTTAAGGGAACCGAAGATAGGGAACTGAAGTTATAATTCAACCTAACGAATCAGTTAAACTGATTATTAGGTAGTTAGAGTGCTTTACTTAACAGATGAGTTGCATGAAATTTGAAGAAATTAAGGCTAAAATTGAAGATTACCGGGCTGCTGGAAAGAAAATGTTCACCACTTCTTCCTTCCAATCGCATAGCTTGGTATTGCTTCATATGTTGAGTCGGATCGATAAGTCGATACCCGTATATTTTATCAATACCGGCTATCATTTTCCGGAAACAGTTCAGTTCAGAGATTACATAACCGACCTCTTTGGATTGCCTATCGTTGATTTGAAATCAGATGTTCCAAAATTTATGCAGCGCGATGGAGAAGGGAAGCTTTTGTTCACCTCTGATCCTGATCATTGCTGCTACTTGAACAAAACCCAGCCGATGGATGGCATCCTCCGATCGAATGATATTTGGATTAACGGTGTGCGTGCTGATCAAAGTGCGGTTCGCGCTGCTATGAAAGTAGAACAACCAGCACAACATGGCTCCATCCGATTCCACCCAATGCTCGATTGGAATTCGAAAATGATCTGGCAATACCAAAAAGAATATAACCTTCCCAAGCATCCTCTGGAAGAAAAAGGATATGTAAGTATCGGTTGTGAACCATGTACCCGTAAATTAGACCCTGAAATGCAGGAACGTGAGGCCCGTTGGTTCGGCCTTAATAAAATAGAATGTGGACTGCACACTGATTTAATAAGCAAGTAGAAATGAAAGTATTCGTTACGGGTGGTGCCGGCTACATTGGCACCGAATTAATCTCCCAATTAATTGCCAATCCAGAAGTTAAGGAAGTCGTTGTTTATGATAACCTGAGCCGTCTCAACTTTAATATGTTTTTAGGCCTAAGGCTTCAGCACTATCGAAAGATCTCTTTTATAAAAGGAGAGCTGCTGGATTCAAGAAGTCTTCGAAAAAACCTGAAGGGTGTTGATACGGTTTATCACCTGGCTGCAAAAGTAACTACACCTTTTGCCAGTTCTGATGCGCATATGTATGAGCAGGTAAATCACTGGGGCACGGCCGAACTTGTTTACGCTGTTGAAGAAAGCAATGTAAAACGTTTTATCTATACCAGCAGTACGGGCGTATATGGCTCTTCGAAAGACGCTGTTGACGAACTCTCTGCGCTGAATCCACAAACACCTTATGCCGTATCCAAACTTCGGGGTGAAGAGC